>CANQQA010000016.1 GCA_947625885.1 uncultured Bacteroidales bacterium | reverse complement strand
GATAAAGTGCGGCGCTCGGTTGCATACGAATGCGATTTGTCGGCAAAATTAATTATTTTTGCCGACAAATCCGTTTCACGAACGAAATATGAATTTGCCTGCCGAATTTGTGAAGCGTATGCAAAGCCTTTTGGGTGATGCCTTTCCCGCTTTTGAAGCTGCCCTGCAAAAGGAGCCGCCGGTAAGCCTGCGCCTCAATCGCACAAAATTGCCCGATGCCCGCCCCTCGTATGAGCCGGTGGCGTGGTGCGGCGAGGGATATTACCTGCCGGAGCGTCCGGCGTTCACTTTCGACCCGCGTCTGCACGCCGGCGCCTATTACGTGCAGGAGGCGTCGTCGATGTTCCTCTCGTATCTGTTGCGGCGATTCATCGACCGACCGGTGCGCTTTCTCGACTTGTGCGCCGCGCCGGGTGGCAAATCGACGGTGGCGCTCGACGCGTTGCCCGCCGGCAGTCTGGTCGTATGTAATGAAACCGTGCGCACCCGTGCCCATGTGTTGGCGGAAAATATCATTAAGTGGGGCAATCCTTTCGCGGTCGTAACGAACAATACGGTAGCCGATTTCGGTGCGCTGCACCACTATTTCGATGCGATGCTCGTCGATGCGCCCTGTTCGGGCGAAGGCATGTTCCGCAAAGACGAACAGTCGATTGCCGAATGGTCGTCTGCGCAGGTGGGCGTATGTGCCGAGCGACAGCGCGCCATTCTTGCCGACGTGTGGGACGCGCTGCGTCCGGGCGGGTTGCTCTTTTACAGCACCTGCACCTACAATCGGGAAGAGAACGAAGATACGGTGTCGTGGCTCCGAAGCTGTTTCGGTGCGGAGCCGCTGACGGTGGAAACACCAGCGGCGTGGGGCATATTCCCCGCTTTGACCGGCGATGTGCCTGCGTGTCGCTTCATGCCGCACGGTACGCGGGGCGAAGGGCTTTTCGTCGCCGTGCTGCGCAAGGCGGGTTCGCCCGATGAATGCGAGCGCGATGCGTGGCTGTCGCGCGTCTGTCGGAAAAACGGGAAAGAGAAATCGGCGCCCCTCCCTGCCGAAATGCGGTCGTGGCTGAAATCGCCCGAAGCGTTCGCTTTCGAGGTTTCCGACCGGCAGGTCGCCGCGCTGCCTGTCGCTTATGCCGCCGAACTGGCTTTTCTGCGTGACCGTTTCCGTGTGCTGCATCGGGGTATACCGCTTGCCGAGCGTAAAGGTCGGGAGTGGCAGCCCGAACATGCGCTGGCGTTATCGACCTGCCTCGACCGCTCGGCGTTCGACACGCTTTCGCTTACTTCCGACGAAGCCATTGCCTACCTGCGGCGGGAGAGTCTTTTCGTGCCCTCCGACCGGCGCGGACTGCGCCTGATTCTTGCCGACGGGCTGCCGCTGGGTTGGGGAAATCATCTCGGAAACCGCCTCAACAACCTCTATCCGCAAGAGTGGCGCATACGCAGCGGCTACCGTCCCGAAAAGACAAATTTACCCGTATGGTGAAAATTTCTTGCCGGAAAAGATAAACATCTCGATAATTTTATTAAATTTGCATGAAGACGGGAAACGCCCGTCCGCTTTGTCGTGATTTAATCTAAAAAAATAAGTATCATGATTCTCAACTCATTGAAAGACTCCGCCTCTATCGAGTCGCTGCACCCCTTGTTCAAAAAGGCTTTCGATTACCTCAAAGCCACCGATTTCTCCAAAGTGCCCGCCGGCAAAACCATTCTCGACGGCGACAAACTCTATCTCTCCGTTGCCGAACCGACCGGCAAAACCAAAGAAACCGCCCGTATGGAAACCCATGACAAATACATCGACATACAGATGCCGCTCACGGCAGTCGAAACGATGGGCTGGAAAGCTACGAAAGACCTGAAAGAGCCGACGGCTCCCTACAATCCCGAAAAAGACATCACGTTCTTTGCCGACAAACCGACGACCTATGTTGCCGTGCAACCCGGCGAGTTCGCTATCTTCTTCCCTGAAGACGGGCATGCTCCGGGTATCGCCGAAGGCAATTTCCGCAAAGTCATCGTAAAAGTAAAAATCTGATAAAAAACTCGGGTCGGACGGCAAGCGAAGCGCGCCGTCCGATTTTGTTTCCGATTTGTTTTATTAAAAAATTACGGGTATGCTCAACTTGGTAAAAAACGATTCGTGGCTCGAACCGTATGCACCGGTCATCGAACACCGGCACGATTTGGCATTGAAAAAAGAAAAAGAGCTTTGCGGCAGAAAAGGAACGCTCTCCGATTTTGCCAACGGGCACCTCTATTTCGGGTTGCACCGTAACGACAAAGGCGAGTGGGTGGTGCGCGAATGGGCGCCCAATGCGACCGACCTCTATCTGATAGGCGATTTTTCCGAATGGAAAGAGCTGCCCGAATATCGCTTTAAGTCGCGACCGAATGGTGTGTGGGAGTTGAAGCTCAAAGCCGACCGCCTGCACCACCTCGACCTCTACAAACTCTCCATGCACTGGAACGGCGGGCAGGGCGAGCGCGTACCGGCATGGGCTACCCGCGTGGTACAAGACAGTACGACTTACATTTTTTCGGCACAGGTGTGGGCGCCGGAAAATCCCTACCGTTTCAAGAAAAAGAAATTCACACCCAATATTTCTCCGCTGCTTATCTACGAATGCCATATCGGCATGGCGCAGGAAGACGAGCGGGTGGGCACTTATCGGGAGTTTCGCGAAACCGTGCTGCCGCGCATTATCAAAGCCGGCTATAATGCCATACAGATAATGGCGGTGCAGGAGCACCCCTATTACGGCTCGTTCGGTTATCATGTGTCGAGCTTCTTCGCCCCCTCGTCGCGATTCGGTACGCCCGACGAACTGAAAGAGCTTATCGACGAAGCCCATGCCAACGGCATCGCGGTCATTATGGACATCGTGCATTCGCATGCCGTGAAAAACGAAATCGAAGGCTTGGGTCGCTTCGACGGCACGCCCGACCAGTTTTTCTATCCCGACCACCGGCGGGAGCACCCCGCATGGGATTCGCTCTGCTTCGACTACGGCAAAAACGACGTCATACACTTCCTTCTCTCCAATTGCAAATACTGGCTCGAAGAGTTCCATTTCGACGGCTTCCGCTTCGACGGCGTAACCTCTATGCTTTACTACGACCACGGTCTGGGCAAGGCTTTCGGCGGCTACGGCGACTACTACGACGGCGGTCAGGACGAGAATGCGATTACCTACCTCACGCTCGCCAACCGGTTGATACACGAGGTCAATCCGCACGCCATCACCATTGCCGAAGAAATGAGCGGTATGCCCGGACTTGCCGCCCGTATCGACGACGGCGGCATCGGATTCGATTACCGCATGGCGATGGGCATTCCCGATTTCTGGATAAAAATCATCAAAGAAAAGAAAGACGAGGATTGGCACCCGACGGGCATTTTCTGGGAGCTGACGAACCGCCGCGCCGACGAAAAGACCATCAACTACGCCGAGAGCCACGATCAGGCGCTCGTGGGCGATAAGACCATCATTTTCCGCCTTATCGACTCCGAAATGTACTGGCATATGATGAAAGACGACACCAACGGCATGGTGGCACGCGGCATGGCGCTGCACAAAATGATACGTCTCGTAACGCTGGCGACCATCAACGGCGGCTACCTCAATTTTATGGGAAATGAGTTCGGACACCCCGAATGGATAGATTTCCCGCGTGAGGGCAACGGTTGGTCGTACAAATACGCCCGCCGGCAGTGGAGCCTTGTCGATCGTGCCGATTTGAAATACGGCTATCTCGCTGCATTCGACCGCGCTATCATCGGATTGGTGGGCGGCACGAAAGGCTTTGAGAAACGTCCCGTCGTCAAATTGTGGGACAGTGGCGAAGACCAAGTGCTGGCATTCATGCGCAAAGATTTGATATTCGTCTTCAATTTCAATCCGACGCGCTCTTTCGACGGCTTCGGCATACTCGCCCCGCGCGGCAGTTACCGTTGCATACTCGACAGCGACAGTGCGCAGTTCGGCGGCTTCGGTCGTATCGACGACGGGGTGGTGCACTTCACCCAATTCGACCCGCTTTATAAAAAAGATAAAAAAGAGTGGCTCAAATTGTACCTGCCCGCCCGTACGGCTATGGTGATGCAATTGCAGAAAGAAAAATAAAAACCGTGTGCGAACACGAAGAAAAAGATAAAAAATACCGTGTTCGCACACGAAAATGCAAAATATTTTATTCCAACAAGATACGATTAACGAATTGAAATAAAATAAATTATAGGTATTAAGGGTGATTTTTACACTAAAAAATAGGTTGTAAAACATAATGTGAAGATTTGGAGGTAGCCGAAAAAGCCCTACCTTTGGCACTGTAACCTATAACAATCTTTTTTACCTTAAAAAATTAATACCTATTGAAAACCTATAAAGAGGAGCTTTTGTGAAAAAGCTCCTCTTTGTTTTTACATACTTCTGAATTGCTGAAATCCTTTGTACATCGGGGCGGTATCGCACACGGAAAACACGGACTCTCCGGTTCCCGACCCTTGGAAGCGGCTGTCGACTCTCGTTTTTTGCCTTTTGCAAAGACTGTTTATTTTCGAAACGAAAATAAAAAATAGAAAAACAGACCGTATAATTCGGTACTTTTCGTTATTTTCGTGCGATAAAACAAAGCATATGGACACGAAAGTAAAAATCATCAACCGTTCCAAACACCCGCTGCCGGCTTATGAAACACCTCTGTCGGCGGGCATGGATATAAGAGCCAATCTCGACACCCCCGTTACGCTGAAACCGATGCAGCGTGCGCTCATTCCCACCGGACTTTTCATCGAACTGCCCGCCGGATATGAAGCCCAGATGCGTCCCCGCAGCGGCTTGGCGTTGAAGAAAGGCATCACCCTGCTGAATACTCCCGGAACCATTGATGCCGATTATCGGGGGGAGATAGGCGTGATATTGATTAATCTTTCGACCGAAGATTTTACCGTAACCGACGGCGAACGCATCTGCCAGATGGTAGTGGCGCCTCATAGCCGCGTGGCGTGGGTCGAGACGGAAACCCTTGCCGATAGCGAACGCGGTGCGGGAGGATTCGGTCATACCGGAATGTGATTTTATGAAACGATATATTTGCTTATTGATGCTTCTCGGTTTGTCCCCGACGGTGTGGGGCAGAACGAGAGAGGCAGTCTCGCAACCGACCGATTCCGCCAAAGCGGCGTATGCCTACATGGAGGCAGTCCGCCTCAAAAACATGGGGCAACGGGCTGCGTCTTTCGACTTGCTGCGTCATGCTCTTGTACTCGACTCCACGTTGGCGGCAGCGTATTCCGAGATAGCACCGTTCTATTTTTTGTGGCGCGATAATCGTTCGGGATACAGGGCATTGTTGCAGGCGGTGAAGTACGACCCCGACAACCGCTGGTATGCGTTGGCTGCCGCCCAATGCGCCATGCAGGTACAGGACTACACACGGGCGGAAGCGCTGTATGAAACCCTTTTACGGAAAAAACCGTCGGATATGGAGCTGCTCGACCGTTTGACCGACGTCTGTCTGTTAAAAGGCGAGCCGCAAAAGGCGCTCGATGCTTACGACCGTTTCGAGCAGCAGTATGGCGCCAACGAAACGACGATTTTGCAGAAAGCCCGCATCTACCATTTGATGCAGGAAAAGGAGCGCAGTTACGGGGAGATGGAACGCCTGATTGCCGAACAGCCTCGCAATACGGCATACATCACGCTCTTGGGCGACCTCTATCTCGATGCAGCCCGTTTCGACGATGCGTGGCGCACCTATATGCGGGTGCGGGCTATCGACCCCGACAATGAGACGATACACCTGTCGCTGCTCAACTACTATCGTCAACGAAACGACAAGGTCGCATACAAGGCGCAAGCCGATACGCTGCTGTTGCAGTCGGACATAGATGTTGCCGATAAACTTTCGCTCGTGGCTGAGGTCGTGCCGGTGCTTGCCCAAGACACCGCTATGCTCGACGACCTTCTGTTGCGCTTGTGCGAGCGTTATCCCAACGAAGTCGATTTGCGAAAGATTTATTCCGAATTGTTGGTGAAATGGAATAAGTACGATGAGGCGCAGGAGCAGGTGCTCGTGGCGCTGGACATCGCTCCCGACGAAGAATTGTGGAATTTTCTGTTCGGACTTTTGTTCGAGAAAAACGACAATGTCGCTGTGGTGGAATATGCACGGCGAGCCATACGGGAGAATCCGACGGTGGGGCGTTACTACTTGATTGCCACATCGGCGCTGTTGATGGAGAAAGATACCGACGAAGCCGAAAAAATGGTGGAAGCGGGGCTTGCCGTGCCGGAGATAATCGCCGACCCGCTGATGCGCTCCGAATTTTTGGCATTGTCTGCCGACATACTCTATCGGCAGGGCAGCAAAGACGAAGCCTACGCCCGCTACGAAGAGGCATTGAAATACAATCCGCAGAATTACGGTGTGCTCAACAATTACAGCTACTATCTGGCTCTTGACGGGCGCGACCTCGCCAAAGCCGAACGCATGAGTGGCGAGACGGTGAAAGCCGAACCCGATAACGCCACCTATCTCGACACCTACGGCTGGGTATATTTCCGGCAGGAGCGTTATACGCTGGCGCGCGTGTATCTGAAAAAAGCCATCGACCTGACGAAACAGCCGAGTGCGGAACTCTTCGAACATTACGGCGACGTGCTGGCGGTAACGGGAAGCGAAGCCGAAGCGGTCGAGTGGTGGAAAAAGTCGGCGGCGGCAGGTGGCGACTCGAAGCTGCTACAACGTAAAATTGCGGAAAAGAAATATATCGCGGAATGAAAAGGTACGCGCTGTACGTTTTGCTCGTCTTGGCTCTGTTGAGCGGTTGCCGCAGCGGCAGGAATCTGTCCGGCTCGGCGGCTCCGGCGGTGTGGCAGGAGGGTTCGCCGCAAGCCTTGTTTGCCGAGATGCTTGTCCGCCACGATGTCGATACGACCGCTTTCGTCAAATCGACGGCATACCTGTCGCTCGGAAAATATACGGTGCGGGGAAAGGTGCAGATACGCTGGCAGCGCGATTCCGTCGTACAGTTTTCGGTGGTGCCGCTGCTCGGTATGGAAGTTTGCCGCATAACGCTTACGCCCGATTCGCTGTACATCGTAGACCGTTTCCATAAAAGATATGTGGCGGAGTCGTTGAATGCCGTTGCCGAGATTATTCCGTCGGGCATTTCGTTTGCGGCGGTGCAGTCGCTTCTGCTTGCGCAGCCTTTCCTCCCGCAGCGGGGAATCGTGCCGCAGGACGTCCTGCTTTTCGACATCGCCGAAGAAGGTGAAAATTATCTGTACGCATATAACCCGCCACTTTCGTCGGACGAATACCGTTTCGCGGGCGACCGACGCGCGTGCCTTGTCGGTGCGGATATACGGACAGCCGGAAATGCACGCGAATTTTACTGTCGGTATTCCGACTATACGCAACAGAACGACGCAATTGCTCCCGGGCGCATTGTCTGTATGTTCGACGGTTTTTCACCGGAAAGAATCATGCTGGCTTTCGACGGAATGGCTTTTGTGTGGAATACACCGCAACCTGTCTTGACCGGCATTTCGGTACGCTATAAAAAAACGGATTTGGAATCATGGATAAAAAACTTGCTTCGGTAATAAGGCATTTGTTCATCGCATTATTGTTTTTCGGAATATCTTTTGCGGGCGTGGCGCAGAAAGATTCCAAGTCGGTGCAGTCGCTCAAACGACAGCAGCAGACGACGAAACAGCAAATAGCGAATACCAACAAACAGATAGACAAAACCAAAAAATCGCAAATAAGCGCCTTGCACAAGTTGGAGGCACTTTCGACGGAAATTGCGCAAGTGAACGACAGTATCGGTACGCTGAATGCTGAAATTGCCGACCTGTCGGCAGCGGAAAAAAAGTTGGCGGGCGATGTGTCGGCGTTGGAGCGGAATCTCGAAGTGAAGAAAAAGAGTTATGCCAATGCCATTCGTTCCATGACAGTACGGCGAGACAGCCGTTTCGATGCTTTGATGTTCATCTTTTCGGCACGTTCGTTGGAGCAGGCATATCGCCGGTTTCGTTATTTGCAGGAATTTTCGGCATGGCGCAAGCAGGAGGCGCACGAGATAGCCGCCCAGCGCGATGAGATAAACCGGCAGCGCAGCGCCTTGAAGCAGATGCAGAACGAACGCAAATTTGTATTGGCACAGCGCACCCGCATGTCGAACCGCCTTACCCGCCAAAAAAACGAGCAAAATGTGCTGATTGCCGGATTGAAGAAAAAAGAAAAGGAGTTGCAGCAGGAGTTGAAACGGCAGCAGCGGCAAGCCGAGGCATTAGGTCGGCGTATACAGGAAATCATCAAGGAAGAAGCCCGTAAAGCCGCCGAAAAAGCGGCTGCCGCTAAGAAAGCTGCCGAAAAGAACAATAAGGCTTCGACGGGGTATAAAATGTCGCAAGACGAAATCAATCTTTCGCAAAATTTCGCGGCGAACAAAGGTAAATTGCCCACACCCTTGTCGGGTCGCTACCGCATCGTTTCGCACTATGGAACGCATCAGCACCCCGATTTGAAATATGTAAAAATCAACAATCAGGGCATCGACTTGCAAACGACGGCGGGGGTAAAAGCCCGTGCCGTATTCGACGGTACGGTGACGGCGGTTTTCGTGGTCCCGGGTTACAATACGTCGGTCATCGTGCGGCATGGCGAGTATTTGACGATTTATTCCAACCTGAGCGAACTTTACGTGAAGAAAGGCGACAAGGTGAAGACAGGTCAGAATATAGGTCTCATCTACTCCGACCCCGAAGAAGACAACCGCACGGTGCTGCATTTCCAGCTTCGCAAAGGAGAGGCGACCCTGAATCCCGAAATTTGGTTGAAACAATAATTCGCTGCGCGGGAACGTTTAATTTGAAAACATGCTGTTATGATACGGATACGCCGATATGCTTCTGCCGACAAAGAATTGTGGAACGATTTTGTGTCTGCCTCCAAAAACGCCACGTTTCTTTTCTTTCGCGAATATATGGATTATCATGCCGACCGCTTCCGTGACCATTCGCTGCTGTTTTACGATGAAAAAGAACGCTTGGTTGCGCTGCTGCCCGGCAATGAAGCGACGGAGTCGGTTTCGGAAAAAACAGGAGCGGAGCAGCGGGTTTACTATTCGCATCAGGGATTGACTTACGGCGGCTTCCTGCTTTCGCTGCATAGCCGTATGACGGAGGTCATGCAGCTTTTCGCTGCACTGCTCGATTACCTGAGAGGCGAAGGTTTCGCCGTGTTGTATTATAAGAGAATCCCGACGATATATCACCGCTATCCTGCACAGGAAGACGGTTATGCCCTTTGGCGGTGCGAGGCGCAGATGTGTTCCTGCCTCATTTCGAGCACGGTTCTTTTGTGCGAGGAGCGTATTCGGGCTACGGCTTCCAATAATTTTTATTATTGCCGGAAGGTGAAAAATTCCGGCTATAGCCTCTGCTGCGATGCTCCGCTTTCGGACTTTTGGCATGTATTGATCGAGAATCTGCGTACCGTACATCATGTTTTGCCCGTTCATACGCTGGAAGAAATGCAATTGCTCCAAAGCCGCTTTCCCGAAAATATTCGTTGCTTTCTCGTATATGGTGAATCCGGCGGTGCTGCACAACCTGTGGCGGGTACGGTGATTTACGAAATGCCGCCTGCGGTGCATGTGCAATATATCGCGGCGACGCCACGCGGGAAAGAAGACAACGTACACAAATTTTTATTTCTTTCGCTTTTGGAGCGTTATGCGCAGGATTCCCGCTTTCAATATTTCGATTTCGGTACTTCCAATGAAGACGGCGGACATGTTCTGAACGAAGGTCTTGTAGCCAATAAGGAGGGCTTCGGCGGACGCGGTGTCGTATATGAAACGTACAGACTGACGATTTGAGATGGAACAAAGCGAATCGACTTCGATGTATCGCCGTATCGTAAAGGCGACGGGGCTGTTGGGCGGCGTGCAGGTGTTTTCCATACTCTGTTCCGTCGTGCGCAATAAGTGCATTGCCTTATGGCTCGGTGCGGCGGGAGTAGGTGTCATCGGACTTTACAATGCGGCGATAGAGATGATTGGCGCACTGACGTCGCTGGGGTTGCGGCAGAGTGCGGTACGTGATATTTCGCAGGCGCACGCGGCGGGCGATGAGCGGAGATTGAAAACGACGATTGCCGTCGTGCGGCGCTGGAATTGGATTGCCGGACTTTTCGGAGCGGTAATCATGTTGTCGTTTGCTCCGCTGTTGAGCCGTTTCACTTTCGGCGATGAGGCGCATCTGTGGGGATATGTCTGGCTCTCGTGCGCTTTGTTGCTGAACGCTTTGACGGCGAGCGACCAATCGGTTTTGCAGGGCATCGGCAGGCTGCGCAAATTTTCGTCCGCCTGTTTGGCAGGCAATGCCGTCGCTTTGCTGTTGTCGCTGCCGCTCTACTATTTTTGCCGTTTCGACGGCATCGTGCCCTCGATTATTTTGTCGTCGGCAGCGACGCTCTTTTTTACGGCGCTGTACAGGCGGAAAGCCATATCGGGGAAGATCTCCGTAACGATGCAGGAGACATGGCATCGCGGGAAAGCGATGGTCGTGCTCGGAGTGTATATGACGGTAAGCGGATTTCTGACGACACTCTTTAATTACCTGTTGGTGAATTTTATCAACCGAGTCGGCGGTGAAACCGAATTGGGATATTACCAGTCGGGTTACACCATTGTTACTCGTTACGTGGGGTTGGTATTGACGGCTATGGCTACGGAGTATTATCCGCGCTTGGCGGCTCTCGGTCGCGATGCGCGGGCGCTGAGCGAACAGGTTGCCCGTCAGTCTGAGACGGCTTTGTTGATGCTGGCTCCCATTGTCTCTTTCTTTTTATTGTTGCAGGAGTGGGTGATACGCATTCTCTATACGGCTGATTTTTTGTGCGTCGATGTCTATTTTTCTTGGGCGATGGTGGGCGTGCTGTTCAAAGCCGTTTCATGGGCGATGAGTCTCATTTTGCTGGCAAAAGGTGAGGGCATCGTTTTTTTGATTACGGAAATTGTTTCGGGCATTACCGGACTGCTGCTTACTGCCGGCGGATATTACTGGGGCGGCTTGGAAGGTGCGGGCGTTGCTTATTTGCTCGACTTTTTCCTGTACAGCGTGTTGATGTGGGCAGTCTGTCGCCGCCGGTACGGTTTGCATTACGGGCGCACGTGGTATTTCGTACTGGCGGGTACGGTGGCTGGCTGTTCCGTCGTATCATGGTTGTATAATTCGTCGGCGCCGTATGCCCTGTATGGCGCGGTGGCGTGTGCCGTTGCGGTATCGCTTTGGGCGTTGTGGTCGCTGAAAAAGCGGCTGCTCGGTTAGTGCTTCTCCCAGAAATCGAGATATTGCTGCGCTACGTCGGTGTAGTTATGATATTTCTCCACGAAAGCACGGCTGTCGGTGCAGCGCTGCGGCAAATCTTCCCGTTTCAGTATCACCTCTTCCAGCGTGCGATATATGCTTTCGGCATCGGGCTGGGTGTTGATGATGGGGCGCAGCGTTTTCTCGCCGATGAAGTCGTAAAATTCCGGTTCGCCGCCGCTTACGGCAGCCAATCCCTGTGCCATGGCTTGCAGGGCGTTGGTCGCCGGCGTGTAGGAGTAGAGCTGGTCGAGAATGACGTCGGACGAGCGCATGAGGCGCACGTATTCGTCCATCGGTACCGATACTACCTCTTTGATTTCGCATTCTTTCGGATAGCGTACATGCAGCTCTTGTAATATTTCCTTATATACGTCCGTGCCTTTCAGCCGGCTGCGGAGACGTTGTATGCCGAGAAAGAAGCGCACTTTTTCGCGGGTGTCGTTCATCGGGCGCACCGTGTAGCGGTCGAGCTGTATGGGAATGGGAATGTAGGCGAGTTTTTCTTTGAATTCTTTTTCGTAGGCAATGTAATATTCGTACAGACAGGCAATGATGCCGTTGCAGGTCTCGGCAACGTATTGGCATTGGTTTTTCAACGGACGACCGTTCCATGCCTCGACGATTTGCCCGCAATGGGGATAATCGCGCAATTGATTGCCGACGAAGAAATCGGAGTAACGGTATAGCCCTTCTTGGCAGGCTTTTACATAGTAATAGTCGGTGGCGAGGGCATCGAGGAATATTTTTCGATTGTGCCGCCGCAGATAGTTGTATATGACACGGTTTTTTCCGGGACGTAAATGTAAAAATTCGGGATTGTGTATCTGTACGATGTCATATCCGCGAAACGAAGGCAATTGTCGTGCTACGTCGAATACGTAGCGTATGGCGCCGCGGAGTCCTGCACCGCGCACCAGCGAAATGTCGCGTCGGTTGTTCATGAATCCGCTTCCGCTCGATGCCACCACGACGTCGTGTCCCAATGCCCGCAGTCCTTCGCCCAATGTCCAATGGAGGTTGCTTGCCTCTCCTAACAACAGAATTTTCATATTTTCAGCAGATTGTTGTAACAAATAATGGTTTTATGAGCAATGTGGGCAGTTCCCATGTTTTGCTGTGCAAACTCGAAATTCTTCTCTCCGAGTCCGGATTTTGTAAATTGTCGTGCCTGTATAATGGCATTTACCACCGATTCGTTGTCGCGAGGATTGAAAACGGGATTTCCTGTTTGTGTCAGCAGGGCGTTCAGATTTCCCAATGAGGGTCCTGCTGCGACCTTGTGGAAGAGAAATGCCATAGGAATGTTTCCGGAATTGAGAATCTCTTGACGTTGTATCAGCACGATATCGGAAGCCGAAAAATAATAAGAGAGTTCTGCGTTGTCGATTTTTTTGTGCTGTAACCGGCTTTCGTTTGGGTTCGGATGGTATTTGCTTTTCAGCGAATGGTAGTGCAGAAAGTTTTGCAGAGGCGTTCTGCGATTGACGAAACAATCGTTGTAAAAGCCCGGAGCCAATAAAAACTTGTCCGACATGGGCAATTGCCGGAATGCTGCGGCGATAAATTCCCGTTCGCTTTCTTTGCGATAACTTCCGAAAGTAAGAATAATGAATTTATCGAGGGGCAAATGCAGCTTTTCCCGCGCCACCTTTTGCGAAAACAACGTGTAATCGCACAGGTCGTATATATGATGCGGGACAACGAAATGTTCGATTTTGTTTTGCGGATACAGAGTGTTGTATTCTTGGAGGCTGTATTCGCCCAGATGTATTATGGCATCGCAGTTTGTCTCGATGATACGATACAATTCCGTTTTTGCCGCATGGCTGTAATGGGGGGCGGAGTTGTGTCGGGTGTATATGAGTTTTGTGTGTTGTCGCTTTAATTCATCAATACGATTCCGTAATTGTCGGAGATTTTTTTCGGCAGGTGTGCGCCATTTGAAAATGACTTCCGGAAATTGAAAATGAACGATGTCGTATGTTTTCGATGTATCCCAGAAAGAGTCGATACTGCAATCGACAAGACACCCTTGGCGTCGCAGCTCCTCGTACAAGGAGCGTACATACAGGTTGTCATTTGAAATAATCGTATCGAAATATACGATGAGTATTTTTTTCATTACGGAAGTTGCAAAATTGATATATGGCAAATATACTTTTTTTATCATTAAAAAAGAAATGCAGGACGTTTTTTGTATTTTTGCAAAAATGGAATGATATGAACCGACCGATAAGCATTATCATACCGGTATATAATCGGGCGGCGGTACTGATGCGCACGCTGCGGTCGGTGTTGGCGCAAACTTACCGACCGCTGCACGTGGTGCTTGTCGATAACGGTTCGACCGACGCATCGGCAGAATTGCTTCGGCAATTCAAGCGGGAGCACGAGGCGTCCGATTTCAAGGTAACGGTATGTGACGAGCCGGTGCGGGGAGCTGCCGCCGCCCGTAACAGAGGACTCGACGAGGCTGTGTCGGAGTGGATTATGTTTTTCGATTCCGACGACGAAATGGCACCGCAGCTGGTCGAACGTTACGTGGCGACGATTACGGATAATCCGCAAGCCGACATCGTTTATACCGATATGAAAATCGTCTCGGACGAGAGCGGTACAAGTTGCATAAAGCGGTCGCCACGTAAAAATATTCTGTACGGTAACATTTTTCATTCCTATCTCTCGACGCAACGGTATATTGTGCGAAAAACAGTAGTAGAAGCTGCCGGCAGATGGAATTCGCAACTGCTCGGGTGGAACGACTGGGAGCTGGGCATACGTCTGCTGCTGAAGACTTCGCGCACGGTGAAACTTTCGGCACCGACCCCTTTGGTGCTGGTGCATGCCCATGCCGACTCGATAACGGGGCGCAACTACTCCGATAAGCCGAAGTTTTGGGAGAGTGCTGTGGACGCGGCGGTGTGCGTGGTGGGAAATTCGGGGCGAAAAGATACTCGTCTCCTTTCGGACTGCCTCGAATACAAACGCCTTATGTTAGCCGGCAACTATACGCGCGAGGGCAGCGCAGAGGGCGAGCGGCTTTATGGCGAAGTCCGTGCGCGGGTGAAGCATCGTCCTGTGATGCGTCTTATCTGCTTTTGTGGCTATCAACTGATAAGTCGGGGTGTGCGGGGCACGGCGCGCATCGCCGAAATTTTATTCCGCCTGTTCGATTGAAATCTCTTACAAAGAAACGGCAGACAATTCTTTGCCGATGGCGTGCAATGCCTTTTCTATTTTGGAGGCTTGGGCTTCCGAAATATAGGTGCCGCACGATTTGTATTGACGCATCAATGCCGCGTTGATGCCTGCCCGTTTGGCAAATTTTGTAATGTTGATGAAGTCGAAATAGTCGAATATCGACGCTACATCGTATTTGTATTCAAATTCGATGTTCTGTAATTCTTCCGGCAGCGGTTCTCCCGATTCCCGATAAGCCGCCAACACCTCTTCGACCGAGTTTTTGAAATCGGCTTTTGCTTCTGCAACCGTGGCGCCCTCGCCGATGAGGGTCGTTTCGATGTTCGGCGTATAGACGCCAAAAGTTCCGTCTTTCCCTTTTTCTATTAAAGCGATTGTTTTCATGTCGGTGTGTTTTTATTGCGTTGGAATCAGAATCCTATTTGTTTTTTCAATTTGTTGAATGTTCCGTTTTTTATTTCCTCTGAACCAAGACGACCTATTTGTATGGGGTATGTTTTGTCGGGGTGGCGATAGATGTCATGATTGGCACCGTGCCGCCACAAGTACCACCCGTTGGCTTCGGCAATTTTTCGCAGTTCATTCCATTTCATGCCGTCAAACATTTATTGACGGTACAAATATATATAGCAAATTTGTTATATATACTATTTCGGAAATAGAAAAAATATTGTTTTTCATTTAATTAACGTTATTCGGACGAAATGGTTTAAGACTGCCAAACAGTTTTGAAAATACTTCGAGCCGCGATTATTGCAGATTGTTTTCAAAATCGTATCTTTGCGACAGATAATCGAAAGTATCATGCTCGAAGTAAGTATCATCATACCGGTATATAATGCGGTGGCATACATCGGTCGCTGCATCGACTCGATTGTGCAGTCGGGGCTGCCGGACGACAAATACGAAATCATCGCGGTCGATGACAATTCGACAGACAATTCGCTGGCGGAATTGCAGGCATTGGAAGCCAAGATACCCAACCTGCACGTATATCACCGCCGCAAAGCCGGACCCGGAGGGGCGCGGAATTTAGGCATAAACTATGCACACGGACGTTATATCATGTTCGTCGATGCCGACGACCGCATACATTCCGCTGCGTTCGCCCGCTTCGTGCAGGAGCTGCTGCCGCTCTACCGCCACCAGATTATCGGGCTCGACTGCATCAAGGTCGATGCGCAGGGCGCGGAGTCGCCCTACTATCCGGCAGTGCAGCCCTATTGTCGCGATATGTCGGGTGCCGATTACATGGCGCGCTATCCGCTGGCAGGCGTGCTATGGGCATACCTGTTTAACCGCTCTTTTCTTTTGGCGTCGAATGTGCGGCTGCTCGAAAAATGCGTGTTGGAAGACGAGGATTTCGTTACCCGCGTGTTCAGCCGCGCCGACACGGTAACTTTCCTGCCCGTACAGCTTTACTATTACTATTTCCAGAATAAATCGGGATTGAGCAACATTCCCGACCCCGACCACCAAAAACGCCTCATGCACGACCGCCTCACGGTGATAACCGGCTTGAAACGTATGCGCGAAGCCATTTGCGACCCGCAGCTCGAAACGGGGCTCGACCGCAAACTCTACGACCTCACGGTCGATACCCTGCGCATACTCATCGTGAAACCCTACGACGAGGAGCAGGTAAAAAACGCGCTCGACACCCTTGCGAAAGAAAATCTCTATCCGCTGCCAAAAGCGGATTACGGCGCATTCTGCCGCCGGTTGAGCCGTGCCACCGACACGCTGCCCAAACTCCTTGCGTGGCGGCGCCGCCGCGCGAGCCGCCTATGGCGTTTCATCGCCGCCCGTCGTCTGCACCTCCGCCTCGCGTAAGAAGAGTATTTGCTTTCGGCTGTTGCAGGCATTTCATAATAGGAGTTGTAATAAAGAGTTTTGTTTACGCCTTGATTTCAAAACAGGGTTAATTGAACAAAGACATATAGGAGTTGAAAACGAACAGGCGATTCCGGCTTTGTCCTGTCATTTCGGTTAAAATAGAATCTTTCTGCATCAACTTTACTAAGTCATTGGCAGATTTATAAGTAACTTGACAGATTTTAGCTGCCTGTTCGATTGTAATAAATGGATTTTCGAATAGCGCATGAAGTAATATAACTGCGTTTCTACTTCTTTTCCCATACGTCTGTTGGAATAGCTGTTCTAATTTTTCTTTCAGTTGAATAATCGAAGATAACGTTTCCACTGCTTTTTGAGATGTTTGCTCGATGCCGACTAAAAAGTATTTAATCCACTGCAAGAGATCGTTTTTTACCCGAGTATTGTTCAAATTGTCATAATATAAGTCCCTGCGTTGCTCAAAATACGAGGAAAGATAAAGAAGCGGTTTGTCTAAGATATGTTCTTTGACGAGAAACAGAGTTATCAGCAATCGACCGATACGTCCATTACCATCTAAAAATGGGTGAATTGTTTCAAATTGATAGTGAGCTATGGCAATTTTTATTAGAGCCGGAATATCTGACTCTTCGTTATTGAGGAATTTTTCCAAATCGCTCATTAATTCTTCTACATATTGATGCGAGGGAGGAATAAATTTTGCATCGGCAAGAGAAATTCCTCCTATCCAATTTTGACTCTTTCGATATTCACCGGGGAGTTTGTGTTCTCCTCTCACGCTGTTCAATAATTCTTTATGGGTCGATTTGATGAGTCGGGAGGAGATAGGAAGTTGTTGCAATTTTTCTATGGCACTATTTATTGCTTTGATATAATTTGTTACTTCTTTCCAATCATCACGGCGTTCCGGTTGTATTTCGGTTGCCGGTAAAAACGCTTCGTCCATTCGTGTTTGAGTACCTTCAATACGGCTGGAAACAACAGCTTCTTTGACAACGTGTAATTGAATAAACAAATCAATATTGGGAACTAATCGTGAAAAAGAATTTAGTTCGCCCAATTTAATAGAGGCTTTTTCCAATAGCTTGTTAATGCTCGGATCTTTCCAACACCATTGATTATTTATCGTTTCAGGAATAAAATACTTATATCCATATCCCGATTCATAGCGTCCAGCATTGAACTTTTCTATTTCTTTCATATAATCCTTATTTTCTTTATGTACAAAAATACAATAAAAATATTCTTATTGTACTTTAATCGCGGAAAATAAAATAAGAAAATTCATATTTTACTTTTGCGTCTAAAAACAAATTTGTTCTTACCGCATGAAATCAATTTTTATATTTTCTTTTTAATACGCATTGATTTAGCTATTTACATCGTTTTTGAGATGTAAATACAGGAAAAAAGATTTGCCGTCATGGAGATTATGAGAGAGGCAGACCGTCGAGGAGTTTCATGTAGAGGGTTATGGCTTCGCGGATTTCTTCTTTGACGATGTATTCGTCGGCTGTGTGCGAACGCTCCGAGCTGCCCGGACCTATTTTTACGGTGGTAAAAGGCATCAGCGCCTGATCGGAGAGCGTGGGCGAGCCGAAGGGCTCGAGTCCCAGCATGGCGGCGCGCTGCATGAAAGGGTGGTCGCAGTCGATGCGCGACGAGTTGAGCCGGAACGAGCGCGGAGTGATGTCGCAGGCTATGGCGTCGCGCAACAGCACGAAGGCTTCTTCGTTGCGGTAGAGTTCATTGGTGCGTACATCGACCACAAACTCGCAGCGGTCGGGCACGACATTGTGCTGCGTCCCCGCCTTTATCTGGGTAACGGTGAGTTTCACGGGACCCAGCATTTTCGATACTTTCGGGAAAGAGAAATTCCGAAACTCCTCGATGACGGGCAGCGCTTCGTAAATGGCGTTTACCCCCTCGTTGCGGGCAGCGTGCCCCGCTTTTCCATGCACCACGCAGTCGAGCACCATCAAGCCTTTTTCTCCGATAGCGGGACGCATACCCGTAGGTTCGCCTACTACGCCGAAAGTAATGGGCGGCAGCTCTTTCAGGGCGAGGGCGACGCCTTTTTCGCCCGACACCTCCTCTTCGGCACTTGCTAAAAAAATAAGGTTGTAGGGTTGCAGGCGGTACGACAGCGCCATGAACACGTGCAACAGCGAGACCAACGACGCTCCGGCGTCGTTGCTTCCCAAACCGTAGATGCGTCCGTCTTCTTCGCGCGCTTCAAAGGCGCGCCCCTGCCACCCTTCGACCGGTCGCACGGTGTCGTGATGCGAATTGAGCAGCAGGGTGGGGCGTGTCATTTCATATCCCGACGCCATTGTCCATACGTTGTTACCCGTGCGATGCGGCTCGAATCCGTTTTTATGCAGGTAGTCGGCTATGATGTCGGCGGTCGCCCCTTCGTCCCGACTGACGGAGGGGGTCTCTATCAGTTTTCGGAGCAGGTCTGTCGCCGGATAAAAAAGGTCGTTTGCGTCGGTCATGCCTCTGTATTTATTTATTCGAAGTAGCTGTCGAGTATTTCTTGGGCGGCGAGGAACGGACTTTGTTCGGAACGGAGCACCAATTCTTCTTTTTCCGCCAGCAATCTGGCAATGCGAGGATTGCGGTAGAAGTGCGCCCGCAGCTGTTCGTCTATCGTTTCACTCATCCAGTATTTCGACTGTTCCACGCGCTTGCGGTCGAAGTAGCCGTTTTTCTTTACGAAAGCGATGTAATCGTCTATCATTTTCCACACTTCGCCGATGCCTATTTCGTAGTAGCCCGAATAGGTAAGCACCTGCGGCTGCCAGCCCGACGGCGGCATGGGAAAGAGGTGCAGCGCGTTGCGGAAATGCGCCTGTGCGAGTTTGGCTTTTTCGATGTTGTTGCCGTCGGCTTTGTTGATGACGATGCCGTCGGCCATCTCCATGATGCCGCGCTTGATGCCCTGCAATTCGTCGCCCGTGCCCGCTAACTGTATGAGCAGGAAGAAATCGACCATCGAATGTACGGCTGTTTCCGACTGCCCTACGCCCACCGTTTCCACGAAAATGGTATCGAAGCCGGCTGCTTCGCAGAGAATAATCGTTTCGCGCGTTTTGCGCGCCACCCCGCCCAATGAACCTGCCGACGGCGAAGGACGTATGAATGCCTCTTTCTGCTGCGAGAGGCGCTCCATGCGGGTTTTGTCGCCCAAAATGCTTCCTTTCGACCGTTCGCTGCTGGGGTCGATTGCCAGTACCGCCAGCTTGCCGCCGCGTTGCAGCACGTGCAGCCCGAAGGCGTCGATAGAGGTGCTTTTTCCCGAACCGGGTACACCGGTAATGCCTATCCGCACCGATTTCCCCGCGTAGGGCAGGCATTTGGCAATGACCTCCTGCGCCACGCTCTGATGTTCGGCGAGCTGGCTTTCTATCAGCGTTACCGCCTGACTCAGTACGGTGATGTTGCCTTTGCGTATCTGCTCTACGTATTCGGCGGCGGAATACTCCTGCCGCCGGCACTTCATGCGGGCAGCCAGATAGGGATTGACCGAAGGGGGCTGGCTCACGCCTTTATTGACGGATAGTCCGGCATATTTGCCGCTGTTCTCGATGTGTTCCATGCGGGTAGGTATATTTATCGCAGCGTTGCTGTCGGTTGTTCGTCGTCGCTGTTCGAACGGTTTTCGGGCTGTACGACACCTCGTATTTGCAGGACGGTGCGGTCGGGTTTCGTGTTGGTATAGACGTAAATGTTTTTGACAAATTCGCCCGGTCGTCCTTTGGCTTTATAGACGACTTTTATTTCCGCCGTGTCATTCGGAGCAATGGGCTTGTTCGGATAGCTCGGCACCGTGCAGCCGCAGGAGGCTTGCGCCCGAATGATGACCAGCGGCGATTTGCCGGCATTTACGAAACGGAATGTGCATACGGCGTCGCCGTTTTTTTCGTATATCGTGCCGAAGTCGTGCACCAACTTTTCAAATTCGATTTTTGTCGATTTGCGTTCTGCCTGCATGGGCACGCATATCCATGCAGCCAGCAGACAAAAGAGGATAGTCGATTTGCGTATCATGGCGGTATCCGTTTTTGAAATTGTTTTTACAAAAATACAATTTTCTTTTTATTTCGTTCATTCGCCCTGCGGAATAATCGTCGGGCAGCGGTTACAATCCGAACATATCGCGGTAGAGGTCGAGGGCGATGTATATTTCGTCGCGTGTGGCAGTCTGGTCGATGACTACCTGCCCGATGTCCGACAAGAGGGTGAAGTTCACCGTGTCGGCATTGTTTTTCTTGTCGTGCGTCATACGCTCGTACAGGTATTCGTAGTCGTTGCAGGTGATGGCGAACACGCCGTAATTGCTCCGCACGTACTCGGCAAAACGGCGCAGGGTGTCGAGCGGGAATTGCAGTTTTCGGTGCGACAACAGCAGTTCGCACACCAGCCCCCACGCCACGGCATAGCCGTGCTGCACCGGACGTTTGCGTTGCAGCGAAAGACTTTCGAATGCGTGTCCCACCGTGTGCCCGAGATTGAGCGACTTGCGGATATTCGCCTCGAAGGGGTCTTCGGCGACAACGTGCTGTTTCACGGCGACGGACTCTTCGAGGCGGGCAAGCATCGCTTCGCTGTCGGGGCAGGCAAGGTCGGTGTCGAACAGCCGCTCATAGATTTCGCGCCGGCTGATAAGCCCGTGTTTCAGCATTTCGGCGAATCCCGAAAGGAGATGTTCTTTCGAGAGCGTGCGGAAAAATGCGGTCGAAACGAGCACTGCCTCTGCGGGAGCGAAAACGCCGATTTCGTTTTTTAACCCGTTGAAGTTGATACCGGTCTTTCCGCCCACTGCCGCATCGACGGCGCCCAGCAGGGTGGTGGGTATGTTGATGTAGCGGATTCCCCGTTTGAACGTGGAGGCGGCGAATCCGCCCAAGTCGGTAACCATGCCGCCGCCCAGATTTATCATCAGGGAGTGGCGGGTGGCGTGGCGGGTACTCAGCTCCTGCCATACCGATGCCAGCGATTCGAGCGTCTTGTGGGTGTCGTCGGGCAGTATGTTGATGCGACGGGCGGAGGCGAGGACGCGACTCTCCGAGAGCAGCGGCAGGCAGTGGCGCCCTGTGTTGTCGTCGGTGAGAATGAACAGGCGGTCGTGTGCGCAGCCTGCTACGATTTCGTCGAGCGCGGCAGCGATATTTCGGGTGAAAAGAACTTGTTGTGCCATATCGTTCAATGGTTGAGATTACGGTATATCGTGTCGAAGTCGGCAGCCAGCGTTGTCATGTCGGGCAGGAGTATATCGGCGCCGGCGTCGAGCAGCACCTTGTCGGCGAGCGGACCCGTATTGACGGCAACGGTAAAAATGCGTGCCGCCGTACCGGCTTCCACGCCGAGCGGAGCATTCTCCACCACGAGAGCCTGCCAAGCCTCCACGCCGGTTTTTTTCAAGCCCATCAGATAGGGTTCGGGGTGGGGTTTGCCGTATTTCACGTCGAACGCCGTAACCATCGTTTGCGGTGAAAAAATGTCGGGGTAGTCGCAGTTCAGTTTTCCAAGCAGCGACTGTTGTCCCGAGCCGGTAACCAGTACGGGGGTAAGCCCGTGCGCTTTCACTTCGTGCAGAAAGTCGGCTGCACCCGGCATGGGGCGGGCAACGCCTTTGGCTGAGAACAGTTCGGTTTTGTGGCGGTATATCGACTCTTTCTCGGCATCGGTGGCATCGCGCCCGTATTCGCGATTGAAAATCAGGTCGATGGTCGAAGCGCCCGTGCGTCCCTCGTACATGAAAAATTCTTCGCGTGTGCAGGGTATGCCCAGCGAAGCAATGGCTTCGTACCACGCGGCAGCGTGGTAGGGCATCGAGTCGTAGAGCACGCCGTCCATGTCGATGAGTACCGCCCGCAGGTCGATTCGGGTGAATCCCGTCTTTGCTAAATATGTCGATTTCTTGTTTTGCATAGCCATAATTCAAGACAAAAGTACAAACTATTTGCCACACGTCGGAAAAAAGCGGATAAAAAAGAAAAATTTTCTATATTTGTATTCTTAATGCAAGTTTGCCATGAAACGGAAAATTGTCGTCTTGTCGCTGTTCATTGCCTCCGCCTTGTGTCTGTCGGCGCAGAAAAAAACGGAGGGGCGTTACGAACTGATAAAAAACATGCCGGTCTATTACGAAACCCTGCGCAGTGAATTGACCTTTCCCGACGCATGGGGCAATTCGCGGATAAAGTCGTTCCCGAAATGGCGCAGGGAGGCGCGGAAAATTCTTACGGAGTGTTTGCAGCGCGCACCGCGTCCGGCAGATGATTTCGATTACAAGGTCGTCGCCACCGAACAGCGCGACGGCTATCGTGCGGAGAAAATAGAGTTCAATATCTCTGCCTACACCCGCATACCCGCCTACCTGCTCGTGCCCGACGGCGAGGGCCCGTTTCCCGCATTGGTGGTGCTGCACGACCACGGGGCGCATTTCTCGATAGGCAAAGAGAAGAATGTGCGTCCCTTCGGGGTCGATGATGCCGTGATGCAGGATGCCCGCCGCTGGGCGGAAAATTGTTACGAAGGCGTGTTCGTGGGCGATTTCTTTGCCGCGCATGGCTATGTCGTGCTGGCAATTGATGCTTTCTTTTGGGGAGAACGGGGACGTCAGGACGGCGTGAAATATGAAGCGCAGGAGGCCGTGTCCGCCAATTTCCTGCAAATGGGCATGAGCTGGTGCGGCTATATTACGTACGACGACGTGGCGAGTGTCGATTTCGTGGCGACACTGCCGTTCGTCGATGCCGAATCTATCGGCGCGGTAGGCTTTTCGATGGGGGCGCATCGGGCATGGATGCTCTCCGCCATGACCGACAAGGTATATGCCACCGCCGCCATTTGCTGGCTCAATACGTCGGAATACCTGCTCTCCGTGAACAACAACCAGAGCAAGGGGCAGTCGGCTTATTCGATGATAGTGCCCGAGTTGCGCAACCACCTCGACTATCCTCACGTGGCGTCGATTATCTGCCCGAAACCGTTTCTGATGTTCAACGGCGCATACGACAAACTTTTCCCCGTGCAGGGCACGCGCGATGCATTCGACATTCTCGAAAAGACATGGCAGAGCCAACACGTCGCCGACCGGCTGCAAACCAAAATCTGGGACACGCCGCACACCTTCAACCGCGCCATGCAGGCGGAAGTGCTGCAATTCTTCGACAAACATTTGAAACATTAATTCCGCTCGCGATATGCCTCTTTTTGCCGACGTCATACTGCCGCTTCCGCTTCCGAAATATTTTACCTACCGCATACCCGAGGCGTGGCGCGAAAGCCTCGTGGCGGGCAGCCGTGTCGTCGTGCCGTTCGGGCGCACCCGTTTTTACACGGCGATAGTCGTGCACACGCACAACCTTGCGCCGAAAGATTACGAGACGAAAGAGATTTCGACCCTGCTCGACGCCCAGCCCGTGCTGCGGCGTCCGCAATTGCGGTTTTGGGAGTGGATAGCCGATTACTACCTCTGCGCGGTGGGCGATGTTTTCAAGGCGGCGATACCGTCGGGTCTGAAAATCGAGAGCGAAACGCAGGTCGCCCCCAATCCCGAATACGTCGCCGACGGCACGCTGCTCAAAGAGCGGGAGTCGCTTCTGCTCGACACGCTCCTGCAAAAGGGCAAGATGAACGTGCAGGAGTTGGAGCGGGAGAGCGGGTTGCGCAACACCCTTCCCGTGATACGGGCGCTGCTCGAACGGGGGGCGATTCTCATTTCGGAGGAGATGCAGTATCGCTACAAGCCGCGCACCGAAGTGTATGTGCGGGTGCGCATCGCCCGCGAAGAGCGGGAAAAGCTCCGTGAAACGTTCGAGGCGTTGAAGTCGGCGAAGAAGCAGATACGCCTGTTGATGACCTACCTCGATATGTCGGGCTTCATGCGGCGCGACGCGCTGCGCGAAGTGTCGCGGCGGGAGCTGTTGGAGTGCGCGGAGGTGTCGCCGCAGATACTCGCCGCCCTGACGGAAAAAGGTATCTTCGAGTGCTACCGCAAGGAGGTGAGCCGCTTTGCGCAGGAGACGCTGCGTACCGAACCGCTGCACCGGCTCACGCCCGTACAGCAGGAGGCTTACGACCGCATCGTCGAGAACTTCGCCCGAAAGTCGGTTACCCTGCTGCACGGCGTTACTTCGTGCGGCAAGACCGAAATATATATGCACCTTATCGACGCCGTCGTGCGGCAGGGGCGGCAAGTCCTTTACCTCGTGCCCGAAATCGCGCTCACCACGCAGCTGGCGTCGCGCTTGCAGCGGGTGTTCGGACGGCGCTTGGCGGTCTACCACTCCAAATTCACCGACGGTGAGCGGGTGGAGATATGGAACAACCTGCTGCACGACAGCGAAATACAAATCGTTCTCGGCGTACGCTCGGCTGTCTTTCTGCCGTTCCGCGACTTGGGGCTTGTCATCGTCGATGAGGAGCACGAAACGAGCTACAAGCAGCAGGAGCCGGCGCCGCGCTACCATGCCCGCAACGCGGCTATCGTGCTGGCGTCGATGCACGGGGCGAAGACCCTTTTGGGCACGGCGACCCCTTCGGTCGAGAGTTATTACAATGCGCAAAGCGGAAAATACGGGTTGGTGGAGCTCGCCGTCCGTTACGAGGAAATAGAGTTGCCGCGCATACTTGTCGTCGATATGGGCGACCTCCGCCGCAAGCGCCGCCTTGCCCGCGACAGCAACCTTTCGCCCCAACTCGTGGAGATAAGCCGCGATGCCCTGCAAAAAGGCGAACAGGTGATATTCTTCCAAAACCGGCGCGGGTACGCCCCCATGGCAGAGTGCCGCCTCTGCGCATGGACGCCCCGCTGCGAGCACTGCGACGTGAGCCTTACCTACCATAAATACGCCGGTGCGCTCGTGTGCCACTATTGCGGCTACACGCAGCCGCTGCCCCGCGTGTGTCCCTCTTGCGGCGAAGCGAGCATCGAGATACGGGGCTTCGGCACCGAACGTGTCGAGGAAGAGGTGGAGCGCGCTTTCCCCGACACTGCCATTACGCGCATGGACCTCGATACCACCCGTTCGCGCAAGGCCTACGAACAGATGATTGCCGACTTCGAGCAGCAGAAAAGCCGGATACTCATCGGTACGCAGATGGTTACGAAAGGGCTCGACTTCGACCACGTGAGTGTCGTGGGCATTCTTAATTCCGATATGCTGCTCAACTATCCCGACTTCCGCGCTTACGAGCGAGCCTTCCAGATGATGGAACAGGTGGCGGGACGCGCCGGCAGACGCAACCGGCAGGGCACCGTGCTTTTGCAGACCGCCTGCCCGCAGCACCCCGTCATCGCGCAGGTGGTGCGCCACGACTACGCCGCCATGTACGCTGCCCAGATAGCCGAACGCGAACAGTTTGCCTATCCGCCTTTTTCACGCCTTATCTACATCTATTTCAAGCACCGCGACGAAACCGTCGTTCAGGCAGCCGCCGATGCCTACGTGCGCGAAGCGGCGCCCGTTTTCGGCAGTCGCCTTTCGTCGCCCCACACGCCGCCCGTAGCCCGCATACAGAACAGCTACATTCGCCGCGTCATGCTCAAAGTGGAAACCGCCGCCTCCGTGCGCAAAGTGCGCGAAGCCCTGCACCTCGCACACGAACACCTCGCCGCCGACCCACGCTTCCGCACCCTCACCCTCTACTACGACGTCGATCCCATGTAAGGCAAAAAACACTTTTCTCGCACGTGAAACTTTGCAGAAAATTCGCTTTTCTAAAAGTGTTTTGTTTATTCGGATAAATTGCTTATCTTTGAGAATATGTAAATGAAATCGGGTTATTTAATAACCTTTCCCGTGAAAAATACGGGAAAGGTGTAAAATTAAAAAATATGGCAGTAAAAGGAATTTTTCTTATTAAGGAACAGGAGATTGCACAAGAGCGTATCACGCAAATTGGGAACAAATATTTGGGTAAATGTGGCGTTAATTTCCGGCAAAATATTGCTCTGCTTAGAACTATTTGTTGTGAGATTATTTCGATGATGGAAGATTGTTTTATCATGGATATGGCTGCAGCTACGCGTTATCGGGATAAGTTGAAATATTGCGCACAAATAGATAATCCGACAATGTATGATGTTTCTGAGGTATATCGTATTTTAGGCGAATTTTATAATATGGCAAGTCATGCAATCCTAATTAAGGATTTACCCTCCTGCAAAAAATTGACAGAATTGTCGCCGGAAGATGCGGTTGCTGCAGCCAAAGACCTTATTAAAAGTGATATAGTAAAATCGGGAATAGCTATAATGCTGTTAGGAATGAAAGTCGGAGATGCGCTGGAAATATCACGAGTCAGGACATTTTACAAGGAAGCATTAAAGGTATTGTTATCTGATATTGACGAGGTGCATCGTCCGGCAACTGCAATAGAAAAATCCTTGATAATTAAATTTAATGCAGAAATTGGTTATTGCAATATGGCTATGTATAAAACAGGATTTGGTATAACAAAAGAGATAATAGATCTTATAGACAAATCAAAGCAAGATATACAAATTTATGAAGAACAAGTAGCTTATGATATTTCTACACGTCCGATACTAATGAAATAGGGCATATTGACACCGTCATTACCAAAGACGAGTATCAACGGGTGTTTGTCAATCAACCATAAGAAAATAATCGGGCAGGCATATTGGGCTGTTCCGGATTCATCGGGAACAATTCGTGAAAAAAAATTGGGCTTGAGATTGTAAAGTTAAACAAAAAATCCATACATTTACAACACTTTTCTCGATCGAATGGAAACAGCTATCAGCCGACGGAATCCTTATCTCATAACTCGTGCGCTCCGTACATTTATGTGGGCGTCGATATTGGCTGCCGTATCGAATCAGTTGGCGACGACCACCGATGCCGTTGTGGTGAGCAATCTGATAGGAACGGATGCCATATCTGCTATAAATGTCGTGATGCCCGTGCTGACTCTTTTTACGTGCTTGATGATTCTTTTCGGCATAGGGGCGAGCATCGTGGTGGCAAAGGCAATCGGGCGTTGCGACGATGAGACTGCCAACGGTATGTTTACGTCATGCCTGATTTCATCGGGTGTTGCTTCTGTGGTGCTTGCGTTCTTGACGTACTTTCTCAGTCCGTCCATTGTCGCGGTGCTAACGCAGGGGAATGAGCGCATTTACAGTTATGCCCTGCCTTATCTCCAAAGTATGAGTCTGTTTATTCCCTTTCTGATGATGGCGGGCGTTTTGGAAAATATCGTGAAAACCGACGGAAATTCGCGTATCGTAATGATAGCGGTCATTGTCGGGAGCGTGTTGAATCTGGTGCTCGATATTGTTTTTGTGAAATATTGCTCTCTCGGCATCATAGGTTCGGCGTATGCGACAGGGCTTAATTATATTCTGGCTATTTTGATTTGCTGCGCTCATTTCCGCTCTCCGCATAATTCGCTGCGATGGCGATTCGACAGGAAACGTTTCTTCAAATATGTCGGTCAAAGCGTGTCGCAAGGTTTTGCAATGAGTATAAACACTTTGCTTCTTGCGGTTAGCATTACTGCGATAAATGCCATCGTGCTTCATGCGCAGGGTACAGATGGCTTGTATTGCTGGTCGGTATGTCTCCAACTGTTCCTGATTATGCAGATGGCACTTTCCGGAATAGGCTCGAGCATATATTCCATAGGAGGCGTTTTGGTCGGAGAGCAAGATATGCAAGGGCTGTCCATTCTCAATAACAAATGTTTGTTTTATCTATGTACCGCGATGGCGGTAGTGGTGTTGTTCATATTTGCAGAGCCCGAGTCGTTCGGACGTCTTTTCGGCAGTGCAAACGGCAGCGGTTCCGAGTTTTTGCCGGCGGCGCTTCGCATTTACAGCCTGATGATTATACCGTATTCCGTTGTTGCGCTTTTGCGCTCCAATTACCAGATTTTAGGTCGATATTCTCTCAGCTTGTTTTTAAGCGTATCGCAACTTCTGCTTATGGCGGCATTTGTATGGGGATTCTCTTTTATCGGTCCCGAGATGCTTTGGTGGGGTTTCCCCTTATCCTCTTTCTGCCTTTTTGCGGGACTTCTTGTGTTTACATGTATGGTTCATAGCCGGAATAGGAACATTCGGATTTTGACATTGATACCGGAGACAGACAGGGGCGAATCGCTCAACATTTCCGTGAAGTTGGAAAAGGAGAATATAGAAAATGCCACCTATACCGTTGCCGATTTCCTCCGAAAGCAGCATATCGACGCGACTACGACCTACGAGGTGCGGCTCGTGTGCGAGGAGTTGATGTATAATCTGCTGAATTATGCCGTGGAGAAAAATCCCGAAAAACATTTTTTCGACCTTCATATCCGGTGCCATGACGGGAGGGTCAATATCCTTATAAAAGACGATGGCAGACCGTTCAATCCCATATTAAAACACGCCTCCGAGCGTTCGGTTTTACTTGATGACGAGCATCTCGGATTGAAATTGGTGAACACACTTGGCGCTGCTATCAGCTATAAGTATATGTATAATCAGAATATGGTTCAAATTACTTTTCAGACGGATAAATAGTTTTTGTATGACCAACGAATATTTGCAGCCTCTATGGGAGGCATTCGAGAAAAATGCCGACAAAGCGGCAGTAATCGACCAAGGCGGGCGGCGATGCACAAGTTACGGTGAACTTGGTTGTCTGACAAGACGCATCGCAACAGGCTTGAAAGAAATGAATCTCCCGCCTCATTCGTTTCTGCCGATTTTACTCCCGTCTTCGATGGAGTACCTTGCAGTTGAAATGGGGGTATGGATGGCGGGATATGCCATTGTGCCGATGGGTATGACCTTTCCTTCTGAACGGGTGGAACACATCAAGAAACATTGCGATGCCCCTTTGGTCATTGATAGTGCCATGTTATCCCGACTGGCGGCATCTCCCGATGCGTTCGGCGCACACGAGCCGCTCGATATGAAGAGTAATGCCCTGCTGATATATACAAGCGGTTCGACAGGCGAGCCGAAAGGCATACTCCATGATTTTGAGAGCCTTGAACTTGCCTGCAAATACGGTATGAGAGAATCTTTCTCTCCCGATTCGGTCTGGGGATCGGCAGCTCCTTTCTACTTCATAGCCGGCATAGCCATTCATTTCAATGTGTTGATAGGTGGCGGAGAATTACATTTGTATGATGACGAGGTGCGCTTCGATGTGCAGAAAATGGCAGATTATGTGGCAGACCACGGAATTACGCATACCTTTATCAGTCCTTCGGTGCTTTCGAATTTCCACAACCATTCGACGTCGCTCAAATGCCTTTTTGCCGGAAGCGAGAAACTTTCCATGCAGACGAGTCGCGAGGGGTACAAATTGTATAACTCTTACGGAATGAGCGAAGTGGTGGGCGGATTCTCCCCATTTTTAGTAGAGCGGTCGTATGACTCTACTCCCATAGGACGACCGGATCCTAAATCACCCATAGAGTACCGCTTGATTGACGAAGACGGCAAACCGGTACCCGAAGGCGAGGAAGGGGAACTGATATTGAAAGGAACTTTCGCCAAAGAATATTATAAGGATCCTGAACGCACGGCGCAGCTTCTTCGCGACGGCTGGCTGTACACCGGCGATATAATGCGCCGGCTTCCCGATGGAAATTTGCTGTATATCAATCGTAAGGACTGGATGGTAAAGATAAATGGTCAGCGGGTAGAGCCGGGTGAAGTGGAATCGGTCATGAAACGTATCGAAGGGGTGAAAGAGGCGGTTGTCAAGGGATTCAGAGCAAAAAACGGGAGTCAATACATCTGCGGTTACTATACGTCTGCCCCCGATTCAGACATTGATTCACAGACTATACGCGATATATTGAGCAAAAAGTTGCCTCCCTATATGGTACCGCTGCATATTTTGAAAGTAACGCGTTTCTCGCTTTTGCCCAATGGAAAGGTAAATCGGAAAATACTCTTGCCTCCCGAGACTTCGGAACTGCAATCGACATACGTGGCGCCCACCGATGAAGCGGAAAAAATTCTTTGCGATGCTTTTGCCCAAGTTTTCAAAATGGAAAAAGTGGGTATCGACGACGATTTCTTCCTCCTCGGCGGCGACAGTATCAAGGTGATGTCCCTCCAACAAATAAGTAAAGGGCTTGCCCTTACCTCCAAACTTATTTATAAAGGGCGTACTCCGAGAAAAATTGCCGCGTTGTGTCGGAAAGAGACCGACACAGCGATAAATGCCGTTCCGATGGGACCTGTACCTTTGTCGCAAACGCAAATGGGTATCTTTGCCGAGAGTATGGCACGACGCGGCGAAGCGGTCTACAACAATCCGATGCTGCTGAAGCTCGACCCCTCCCTCGATGAAGAGAAGTTGGCGCGGGCGGTGGAGCAGGCTGTTGAGGCGCACGCATTCGTAAAGCTCCGTATTCGGGAAGATGCCGACGGGAATCCGATAATGATAGCCGACGATGAACCCTATAATCAGGAAATCGAGCGTATGACAGAGACTGCGTTCGAATCCATGAAGCCGCATTTTATCCGCCCCTTTGACATCCTCGCCGACCGACTTTTCCGAATTCGCATTATCCGTACGGAGAAAAAGTTGTATTATTTTACCGATTTCCATCATATCATTTATGACGGAACATCAATGACCATTTTTTCTGCCGATGTCGATAGTGCCTATGCCGGCGGGAATCTCCAGCCCGAAGAGTGTACCGGTTTTAACGTCGCTATGGAGGAAATCGCCATGCGCGATACCGATACCTATCGGGAAGCGAAAGAGTGGTATATGAATACGTTCGGAAGTTTAGAGGTCGATAGCGTTCCGATGCCGGACACGCATGACGAGAAAATCCGCTTCGCCTCTCACGATTGGAAACTTGGCGTCGGGAGCGAGAAGTTAAACCGCTTCTGCCGTCGGTTGGATATCACACCCAATATCTTGACTGTTGCGGCGTTCGGTCGCCTTTTAGGCGCCTATGCCAATATGTCGGAATCGCTGTTTGCCACGATTTACAACGGACGAAACAGCACGCGTGTGGCACGAACCATGGATATGATGGTCAAAACATTGCCGGTCTATTGCAGTTGGCGGTCGGACACTTCTGTTCCCGACTACCTCCGAAGCGTCAAGCAGCAGATGTTAGATGCCATGAGCAACGACATTTATTCTTTTGCCGAACTTGCTGCTGCAACGGGCATCAACAGCGACGTTCTGTTTGCCTATCAAGGCGATTATTTTACCGTTGATCGTATTTGCGGAAAACCGGCGCAGCCGATTCCCCTCGAAAGAAATGCCACCGGCTCCCCGCTCGATTTTCAGGTATTCCTGCGCGACGGAGAATTGACTCTTCATGTCGAATATATGCTCAACCGATATTCCGAAGAGTTTATAGACGAAATGGTACGGAGTTATGCAGCTGTCTTGAAGTCGATGTTCGAAGCCGATTTGATGTCGAAACTCGAATTACTGGACGAATCCCAAACCGAAAGGCTCGACCGTTTCAACAACACGGAGATACCTTATGACAAAACGCAAACGGTCGTAACCCTTTTCGATACGGCTGCTGCCGCACACCCCGATAATATCGCCGTCATTTATCGGGATAAAAAATATTCCTATAAAGAAACAGCCCTGTTGACGGATACAATAGCGGCGGAATTGAACAGGCGGGGACTTGCCGGCGGCGATGTGGTCAGCATCATGATACCCCGCAGCGAATGGATGGTTCTGGCATCATTGGGCGTACTGAAAGCCGGTTGTGCATACCAACCCCTCGACAGTTCCTATCCTGAGGAGCGTCTCAATTTCATGATTAGAGATGCGAACGCCAAACTGCTTATCACAACGGAGGAATTGCGTGCTCTCGTCGGAGAATACGAAGGAGAAGTATTATATATAGAGGACATTGAGAAACTCCGGCTTCCGGTCCGTCAAAATCATATGGGAAAACCGGAAGACCTGTTCACCTTGCTCTATACGAGCGGTTCGACCGGAGTGCCGAAGGGCGTCAGGCTGACGCATTCCAATCTGGTATGTTTCATCGACTGGTATATTCGGTTTTACGACTTGCAACCCGGCGATTGTGTGGGCGCTTATGCTTCTTATGGTTTCGATGCCAATATGATGGATATGTATCCGGCGCTTGCGCGAGGAGCTTCCGTCTGCATCATTCCGGAAGATATACGTCTTGATATGGAGCAGCTCAATGCTTACATGGTTGCGAATAAAGTAACGCACCAGTTCATGACTACTCAGGTGGGACGGCAGTTCGCGACCGACATCCGCGAAACTTCGTTGAAATATCTTACTATGGGCGGTGAAAAACTCATCTCTTTCCCGATACCGGACACATACCGAACATTCAACGCCTATGGACCTACCGAATGTTCTATTTTCTCTACAATCCATGAATTGCAAAAAGATGAGACGACCTACCCGATAGGCAGAGTGCTTGACAATTTGAAAGGTTATATAGTAAGTCCGGAGGGAAAACGTCTGCCTGTCGGTGCTGTTGGAGAATTATGGATTGCCGGACCTCATGTGGCGGACGGCTATCTGAACCGACCCGACAAGACAGCCGAAGTATTCATGGAGAATCCTTTTGATGCGGGAGATTATACGCCGCTTTACCGCTCCGGTGATGTCGTGCGCTATCGACAGGACGGCAATATCGACTTTATCGGTCGTATCGACGGACAGGTGAAGATTCGCGGCTTCAGGGTCGAACTCAGCGAGGTAGAACAGATCGTTCGGGAGTTTCCGGGCATCAAAGACGCCACCGTAGTGGCTTTCGACCACCCGTCGGGCGGGAAATTCATCGCGGCTTACATCGTGGGCGATGAATCGCTCAACCCCACTGCCGTGGCTGATTTTATCCGTGAAAGAAAACCTCCCTATATGGTTCCCGCTGTAATCATGCAGATAGAAAGCATACCGCTCAATCAGAACCAGAAAGTCAATCGTCGGGCGCTTCCGACCCCTGAATTCAAAGTCGAGCCGACGGAATCGGACAATAACCGCTCTCTGAATGCGTTGGAGCAGGAACTTCATGATATGGCAGCGAAGGTGATAGGAGTGGATACTTTCGGCATTTCCACGCCTTTCTCGAGCATAGGACTTACCTCTATTTTGAGCATAAAGCTCTCATCGCAGCTGTATAAGCGTTTTGGAGAGGAAATACCCTCGAAAGCGCTCCTTAACGGAGGTTCCGTCGAAACAATAGAAAATCTTCTTTTGGCGCAGTGGATGAACCCCGAACATCGGGAAAAAGCGGCGTCGGGGTCTGCACCTTCCGTAGAAGAATTGAAAGCAGCACCGCTTTCTTTTCCGCAGACGGGAGTCTATTTCGAGTGTATGAAACACCCTGCCGATGTCGTGTACAATGTGCCCGCCATGATTAGATTCGATAGAAGTGTCTCCTCCGACAAACTTCAAGAGGCTGTTGCGGCAATTGTGAAAGCGCATCCGGTACTTTGCACGAAATTTGAAAATACCGAAAACGGCGTAATGCAGCTGCATAACGGAGATACGGAGGTGGTCGTGGAGCGTCGCAGCCTCTCGCATCGGGAGTTCGACGCATTCAAAAACGAGTTCGTCCGACCGTTCCGTCTCTCTTCGGGTCCGCTTTATCGTTTGGCTGTCGTCGAGTGTGAAAATGATACGTATCTTTTTACCGATTTTCATCATCTCGTTTTCGACGGCACCTCTTTCGATATTTTTCTCAACCAGTTGCGGGACGCTTTGCGAGGGATAAATCCTACCGTAGAGGCATATCCTTATTCGGCGTATGTGGCAGATGAAAAAAGTTTTGAGAACTCGGCGCTTTTTGAGGAAAACCGCCGTTTCTATGCCGGTATGCTGGCGGATATGGAGAGTGCCAGTGAAATTTCTGCCGATCTCAAAGGGAATGAGGCGGAGGGCAAACTCGCGAGTGTCCATTCTTCGTTCGACATGACACAGGTCGAGCAATATGCCCGCAATCATGCGACGACTCCGGCAGCGATAATGCTGGCGGCAGTATTTTACACGGTTTCGCGCTACATCAATGATTCCAATGTTTATCTTTCCACTATCAGCAGCGGGAGAAGCGATGTTCGGACGAGCGATACGTTCGGAATGTTTGTCAATACCCTTCCGCTTGGAATAATGATTGGCGAAGAGACATCGGCAGAATTTATCGGTAAGAGCGCAGCCGTTTTTCAGGGAGTCATCGAACATGAAAAATACCCGTTTGCAAAAATTGCCGCCGATTTCGGTTTCAAACCTCAAATTGTTTACGAATACCAGCTTGGCGTTATAACCGGAAACGATTTTCCGGAGATGAAAGGGATAGAAGGACTGGAAGTGAACTCTGCCAAATTCAAACTCTCTATACACATCGAGTCGGTTGACGGTAAACCGAGCGTAGTCGTTTTCTATAATGATGCGCTTTATAGCGACACTCTGATGGAGGGATTGGCAAGAAGCATCGTGATTGCTGTCGGGAAGATGCTTTCCGAACCGGAAGGGAAGATTCGAAAAGTTGATTTCATTGACAAAGAGCGTGAAAAGGAACTCAATGAATTTCATACTGTTGCGACCGCAGCCCCGAAATTCGGCTTTTTCCATGAAGGGCTGGAACATCAGGCGCTTGTGCAGCCCAATAAAAAGGCGCTTGTCGCTTGCGATGGGGAGTTTTCATATTCCGAACTCGACGTTTACGCAAACAGAATAGCCAACAGTCTGATAAAAAGAGGCGTGAAAGAGCAGAGCCGTGTTGCGCTGATGCTGCCTCGCACTTCGAGAATGATCATGGCGATGTTCGGCGTGATGAAAGCCGGTTCTGCCTATATTCCTTGCGATCCGGAATATCCTGTCGAGCGAATCCAACATATTTTGAACGATAGCCATGCAGCCTATATCATTACTACTGCCGACCGTGTACCCGATTTTCCGAATGCCATTGATGTAGAAATGCTCCTTGATGGGGCAGCCACGAAGCCGGAAATCCATATCACGCCTAAGGATTTGGCATATCTGATTTATACATCGGGCTCTACCGGCAAGCCGAAAGGCGTCATGTTGCGTCATGAAAGCATTGCGAATTACTTGACCGATCATCCGGCAAACAGCCACATTCACGCATTGGCAACTACGGCGAAAACCATGCTCTCGATAACTACGGTTTCGTTTGATATGTCGCTGAAAGAGATAGGCGCTGCGTTGTTCAACGGTCTGACGCTTGTGTTCGCCGATGAAGATCATACGACCAACCCGATTCATTTGGCTGCACTGTTAGAAAAGACGGAAACCGATGCATTCAATACGACACCTTCGAGAATGTTGCAGTTTATGGAACTTCCGGCATTTGTCAAGGCTTTGGGCAGATGCAGGGTATTGATGTGCGGCGGGGAGAAATATGCCGACGGTCTGCTCGACAAGCTGCGTGAAGCAGCTCCCGATGCACGGATTTTCAATACATACGGTCCGACTGAAATAACCGTCTCCTCCAACGCCAAAGAGCTGACCCGTACCGATCGGGTGAATATCGGTCGTCCGTTGCTCAACGTTACGGAATATATTGCCGATAAAGATGGGAACGAGCTGCCGGTCGGTATTGTCGGCGAACTGTATATCGGTGGCTTGGGTGTTGCCACCGGCTACAACGACCTTCCCCAAATGACGACCGAACGGTTTATCGACTATAAAGGACTTCGTGTGTACAAGTCGGGCGACTATGCCCGATGGACGTCCGACGGCGATGTAGAAGTATTGGGACGTACCGACAACCAAATTAAACTTCGCGGCTTGCGTATCGAGCTGGGAGAAGTGGAAGCCGCGCTTTCCGCCGTCGATGGCATTCGGAATGTTGTCGTCAAAATTGTCAGGATAAAGGGAGAGGAACATTTGGGCGCCTATTTCACCGCCGATAGAAAAATAGATATTCCGGAGCTTAAAGTCGAACTCGGCAGGACGCTTACGAAATATATGGTGCCGACGGCTTACCTCCAAATGGATAAGATGCCGCTCACACCGAATGGGAAAACCGATGTCAAGTCGTTGCCGGAACCGGAACTTGTGCAGTCCGGCACGTATGAAGCGCCGACGAATACTACCGAGCAGGCTATCGCCGATATATTCGCGAAGATTCTTAAACTCGAAAAGGTCGGTGCTACCGACAACTTCTATGAGTTGGGCGGTACGTCGCTTGCGACCACCCGAATCATCATTGAAACCGATAAATTAGGCTATAATGTTGCTTACGGCGATGTCTTTGCGCACCCCACGCCCCGTAAACTGGCAAATTTTATTCTCGGTGCAGGAGAAGGAGAGAATAAAGACGATGACGTGGCAGATTATGATTACTCTGCTATCGACGCTGTTTTGAAAGAAAACACCATTGACGCTTTCCGTCGGGGCGAACGGCAGAAACTCGGTCGGGTCCTTCTTACCGGAGCGACCGGCTATTTGGGCATTCATATTCTTCACCGGCTCATTGCTTCCGATGCCGAACAAATCTGGTGTTTGGTGCGTGGAAAAGATGAAGAAAAAGCCGCCTCTCGCTTGAAAACGCTTCTGTTCTACTACTTTGAAAATTCATTTGAAGCACTTTTTGGCGACCGTCTCCGCATTGTGGTAGGCGATGTTACCGATGTCCTTGCTCCCTCCGTCAAGGTGGACACGCTCATCAACTGTGCTGCGGTGGTAAAACATTTCTCCGAAGGTACCGAGATAGAAGATGTCAATATAGGCGGCACCCGTCATTGTGTTGATTTCTGTTTGCAGACCGGCGCCAGAATGATTCAGATTTCTACGGCAAGCACCCGAGGCATGAGTGTTAATGGCGTTCCGGCTGCCGATGAAATCTTCAACGAACAAAAACTCTATATGGGGCAGTTTTTGGGCAATAAGTACATTCGCTCCAAATTCCTTGCCGAACGCATTGTGTTGGAAGCGGTTGCGACTCGTGGATTGAACGCGAAAATCATGCGTGTGGGAAATCTTTCCGCACGGAGTACCGACGGAGAGTTCCAAGCCAATTTTTATACCAACTCGTTCATGGGACGCCTGAAAGTGTATAATATGCTTGGCTGTTGTCCTTATGAGGCACACGATAGTCAGGTGGAATTTTCTCCCATCGACGAGGTTGCCGAAGCCATTGTCCGATTGACTGCGACGCCCCGAAAATGTGTCGTGTTCCACCCCTATAACAACCATGCCGTGTTGCTCGGCGATGTTCTCGGGGAACTGCGTGTGGTCGGTGAAGGGGTACGTTTCGTGGAAGCCGGAGAATTTGTACAGGCACTCGACAAAGCGAAGGAAGACCCTAAAAAAGCGGAACAGCTTTCAAGTCTCCTTGCCTATCAGAATATGACCAAAGGACAAACGTCTGCCGATGTGATTCGTCAAAACACATACACCATGCAGGTTTTGTACAGGTTGGGGTATAGCTGGTCTCAGACGTCTTGGGATTATCTCGACCGCTTCTTTACGGCTATCAGCGGTTTGGGCTTCTTCGATAGATAAGGATATGTAAAACGGAAAACGAACGCGAATAAATGGCTTACAATTCCCTAAAACGAGGTAAGAGAATCGTTGGAACCGGCGGCGTTTTGCTGATCATCACGGCTGCCGTGCTGCTTGAATTGATAGTCGTAATTCAGTCCGGGTATTTCCGTAACGAGATTACCAAAAACCTGCGGCTTCGGGCGGAACGTGAACTTCGGGCAAAAGACCTTGCCATTCGAAATATTTTGAAGCAGGTAGAAACAGCGGTGAAAAATCATGTGTGGGACGCCGAAAGGCTTTTGGTCTACCCCGATTCGAGCTATGCGGTTACGCGCCGGCTTGTAGAGCAAAATTCAAATATCACCGGCAGTTCCCTCTCTTTTATTCCGAACTATTATTCCTCGAAAGGATATTGGTTTGAAAGTTATGCTGTCAGGCGGAAAAACGGCGCTATCGAAACGATGCAGTTGGGGTCGGCGGAGCACGACTATACCGGTATGGAGTTTTTTAAAATGCCGGTCGAAACGGATTGTGCCGGATGGTCTAATCCTTATTTGGACAGCGATGGGGCGCGAATGTTGCTGACTACCTATTCCGAACCTGTGCACGATAGCTCGGGCAGGGTGGTTGCCGTGCTCGATGCCGATGTTTCGCTCGATTGGCTCGATAATATTTTGAGTATGCAATATGTTTCTCTTTCGAGCTACCATATTTTGATGTCGCGTACGGGGCTGCTTATGAGTTATCCGGATAAGGAAAAGGTCATGCGGTGCACGTTTGAAGAGGTCGTATCGGAAATGAAAGACACGATGCTTCTCGACCTCAACCGCAAAATGCTTGCCGGAGAAAGCGGAATGGAGATACTAAACGATGCACGAGGAAACAAATACTATGCGTTTTATGCGCCCGTGGGCGAAGGAACGGGGTGGTCGCTCGCTATCGTGAGCTCTGAGAATGAGGTTTTTGGTGAATACGAGAAGATGAGGTCACGCCTTTTGTGGCTTCGTATTGTCGGTATTGTTATTTTGGGATTCATCGTTTTCCGTTTTGTACGGAATGTCGGTCGTTTGCAAAAGGTTACGGTAGAACGTGAAAGAATAGGCAGTGAACTGTCCGTAGCTCGAAACATACAGTTGGGTATGCTGCCCAAGGGGGGCATCTCCCAAAGCGGCAGCGAGATGTTGGAAATAGAAGGCTTGCTGGTGCCGGCACAAGAGGTGGGCGGCGACCTGTATGACTATTATGTCAAGGACAATCGTCTTTATTTCTGCATTGGCGATGTGAGCGGAAAGGGTGTTCCGGCATCGTTGTTGATGACGGTAACGCGAAGTCTGTTCCGCACCGTTTCACCTTATGCCGTTGGCGCTGCGAAAACGGTGGAATTTATGAATTTGTCGATGGCGGACATGAATGACTCCAATATGTTTGTTACGCTGTTCGTGGGCGTGCTCGACTTGATTTCCGGAAAACTCGATTACTGTAATGCCGGACATGGTGCTCCTATCTTGATAGGAAAAGAGATTTCTCGGCTTGATGTCGTGCCGAACCTTCCTGTCGGCGTATATTCGGACTTCAAGTATCAGGGGCAGGAGGCGGTGCTCCCTGCCGACAGCACATTGTTCATATATACCGACGGTCTGACGGAGGCAAAAAATTCGGAGTATGCGGAATTCGGCGAGGAACGTATGATTCAGGCGTTGGAAAAGATAAAGGGTAAAGACTTGCCGCCGGCGGAACTGCTTGAATATATGGTCGGTGAAGTGAATAAGTTTGTCAAGACTGCCGCGCAAAGCGATGACCTTACGATGCTTGCATTCTGCTGCAAAAGGGCGAACGACTCGAAAAACGGCGAAAAAATAGTTTTGAAAAACAATCTCGAAGAAATTCCGCGATTGAACGAATTTGTCGGGCGTTTCGCTAAAAAAGCGGGCTTTGACGATGCAGATGTATGGAACTTGAAACTCGCCTTGGAAGAAACGGCGGTCAATGTAATCGATTATGCCTATCCTTCCGGTTCGGTGAATGAAATCATTGTCGAGGCTTGCTTCGATGAAACGGAAATACGCTTCGAGGTTATCGACAGCGGAAAGGCATTCGATCCGACTGCCGTTGCCGATGCCGACGTGAGCCAGAATGCCGATGAACGCGAAATAGGCGGACTCGGCATCTTTCTCGTGCGTCGGATTATGGACGAGGTGTCGTATGCCCGAAGCGACGACAGGAATCACCTGACGCTTATTAAAAGAAAGAAATCGAAAAATCTAATCAATTAATAAAATATGAAAACGACAATCAGTGAAGAGAACGACAAAATGATTGCTGTACTTGAAGGAGAACTCGATACGGCAGCGGCTGTTCAGACAGAGAAGGATTTCCAATTGTTGATGGATTCCAAAGGAAAAAATATCGTGCTCGACTGCACCGGTTTGCAGTATATATCTTCGAGCGGGTTGCGGCTGTTCCTCGCGCTCCTGAAACGCACAAAAGCAAACGGAAGCACCCTTACTATCGAAAATATCGGCGACAACATCAAAAAAGTGTTTTCGATGACCGGATTCTCTGAGTTGTTCGACATTCGGTAAAGACGAAATACACCGAGATGGTCTATATCGAAGATGCTCCGGAATCTTTCACTGACGAGATGTATCGAAGGGAGCTTTCGAAAGTGTCCGATCAGCGCCGTGAGGCGGCAGAACGGCTTTTGAGAGCGCACGACCGGATTCGGAGCGTTTTGTCATACCGGTTGCTTCAGTATGCCTTAAAGTGCGAGTACCGAATCGATGCGGCACCGGAATTTGTATTCAATGAAGACGGAAAACCTTTTTTAAGGGACTATCCGCAAATATATTTCAGCCTCAGCCATTGCGACAAGGCTGTTGCTTGCGCGATTAGCGAATGTCCTATCGGAATCGACGTGGAAACTCTTCGCCCGTTCGATGCCGAGCTTGCCGAGTATGTATGCAGCGGAGAAGAATTTGCTGCAATTTCGGCTTCTCCCGAGCCGGCGGTTGCGTTCACGGCGTTATGGACCAAAAAGGAGAGCCTTTGCAAGATGCGTGGTACAGGGTTGCCATCTAAGGAGGAGTTGCAGCAGATTCTTCATTTACCGTTTCGAGCCTCTTTTGAGACAACCGTAAATAAGGTCGCGGGATATGTGCTTTCAACTTGCCGATAAACCGCAAGAAAATAATATGTCGGACGACAATACGAGAGAACGGGAAATTAGCGGTCTGTTAGAAGCGTCGAAAGCGACCCAATGCGACAACCTGACCATAATAACGATTGACGAGGAGAGACCCTTCGAGAGAAACGATAAGATAATCCATGTCGTACCGGCTTGGAAATGGGCACTTGGAAGATATTGATGACAAATAAATATGGCACGCGAGGCGTTCGAGCGGTTCAAGCAGGAGATACGGTCGTGGTTGGATAGCCACCCCGACGAATACGACGCCTTTGTGGAGGAAATGAACGACAAATCCTTCACGGGGATTGGAACCGTTACCGCCGTGAACACCCAATGTTGCCGCTCAATGCTGCCAAGTAATTTTGCCCATGTGGGGGAAATCGGCAAAACAAAAATCGCTAATAATCTACGTTGCTGATTATTAGCGATTTTCTGCGTACCCAGAGCCGGGGTCGAACCGGCATGGAAGTGAATCCACTGGTGTTTGAGACCAGCGCGTCTACCGATTCCGCCATCTGGGCCTGTAAAGCGTGGCAAAGGTAGCGATTCTTTTATATCCCGCAAAGGTTTTGACATTTTTTTTCGTACTTCTTCCAAAATGTCCAAATCTCTTTTTGCACTTCTTATTGGAATTTCTTTCCCGCGACTTTAACAAAAAATGAGACGATTTGACATAAATCTCCGAAATGATTATCTTTGTTATTTGAATATTAAAGGCAACGAATATGAGTGCTAACACAATTCAAAAGAAAGAGGCAAAAGGTAAAAGTGTCGTAATAAATATAACGGATTCTGCATGGGCAACATTCGATATTGATAAAGATTTTTTATCTTGGATGAAAGAAAATATATGATCATTTAAGTAAGTTTATTGCGCCCTGCTTGGTCGAAGTGTTGAACTGTAGATGTTCTGACGATAAAAGTCTGCCGACCGATGCTGCCAGAGCGGGGTGCCGTTGCATACCTTAAAAATTTTTCCTGTGCGGAAATCGTTTTGTCCGCTTCCTCAAATTTCTGATGGAACATGCTATTTTAACAAAAAAATGGCAAGAATATTTTTATTTCATGGGATTTATCTAAATATTGTGCTTCTATCATTTTTGATATTTATACGCAATTTTTTTGCGTTCTGTTTGCACTCAACAAAAAAAAATATATATTTGCGTTGTAAAATCCTTTTGACAGGGATTTTACATACTACTTGTTGGCTCAATCGCTCTCGAATCAGCACCTCGAAAAGAAAGAGCCGAATGTATCCAAATGGGCACACGCATTTAGCGTGGATTTTCCCATAGGATACAGGTTTGTGCTGAACCAGAGAGCGTATGGCGGAAGTCTGCGCTTTTTGTTTTTTATAGACATTTGCGCAAACCAAGTCAAAGCAAGACTGACGAATTATTAACTTTAAGTTATACAAAATATGTGGTTTGCTATAATCATTGTAGTGCTATTTTTTAGTATGGGGACTTTTGCGGTTGACAGTTCTTGATAGACAAGATGCCGACTTCTTGTCAAAGAGGCGGCAAGAGAAGAACGCCGAAAGCAAAATGATGTGAATTAAGAAAAATTTTGAATCGGAGTTCAACTTCTTGTTAAATAGATTTGGAACTTGTACAGTCGATATTAAATTAGACAGGATATAGCATAAATATACATGCGTATTAATATAAATTCATTTTCCCAATACTACTGTTATAATCTACATTGAGGAAACAAGCCCAAAGCTATACAAGTTGGAAAAACCTTTAATATCGTTATAACACGGAATAAGTAAAGCAATTAAAATAACTTAAATATTATGATAGAAAATAACTTAAACATTATGATAGTCATTAGTATTATTAGTATTATTGTGTGTATTTTTAATATAATACTCTTTTTCAAAGTATGGAGAGCGTGTAATGACGTTCACGCGCTAACGCTAAAAAAGATTGACGAGGTTTGCTCTTTTGAGGAATGGTATTTAGCAGGAGACGATGAACAGGCGTACGCTGCATTGAATGAGAGTTTTGCCAAACAAATTATGGCTATTGTTGGCATAATAATTAGACAATATGGAGGCAGCGAAAAACTGTTCAAATCAGAATTAAATACACTTCTTGAAAAATACAGACCCAAATATATGCTTCTCGGGAAAAATATTCCCGATCGTCTTGCAAATGTAAATTTTTTGGATTTGCGAAACATTAGGAGAATCTAAGAATCTTTTATTCTTGCAAAGTGGGCATTCCTTTTTCAAATTCCTAAAAAATAAAAACGGAAAAAACTTGCGGGACGGAAATATTTGTTTTACCTTTGCGGTCTCGAAATTATTAACCATCAAAAAAACAGCTTAAAATGTATTTAACTGCTGAAAAGAAAAAGGAGATCTTCGAGAAATACGGAAAGTCCAATACTGATACCGGCTCACCTGAGGCGCAGATAGCATTATTTTCCTACCGTATTGCTCATTTGACTGAACACCTTAAGTCAAATCACAAAGATCATATGACCGAAAGAGCCTTGAAAATGTTGGTCGGCAAACGCCGCCGGCTGCTCGATTACTTGATGCGGATAGACATCGAACGCTACCGCGCCATCGTAAAAGAACTGGCTCTGAGAAAGTAAGCACAGCCTTACCTCACACGACGGGGCGACTTCGCAGCGAAGCCGCCCCGTTTGTTTTCCGTCCGCATCGCCGTGTGCCGGCAGATTATTTCCGCCGCGCGGGCTTGGGCGTGTGGCAGAAAAAAGTTACCTTTGCATTGCGATAAGCGCGCGGGCGCGTTTGCCGGCGCGGCAAAGGAAACAAGATACCGATGAATTTGCATTTTCTCAGTCTGTCGAGCGGAAGCGACGGCAACTGTTACTATATAGGCACCGAGCGTTACGGCATACTGATAGACGCCGGCATATCGCCCCGCCGCATCAAAAAGGGGCTGGCGGCAGCGGGGCTGTCGCTCGATGCGGTCGTGGCTTTGTGCCTTACCCACGACCATGCCGACCATGTGAAAAGCGCGGGCTACATAGGCGAGCGGCTCGGCATTCCCGTGTATGCCACGCGCGAGATTCTCGACGGCGCCAACCGCTGCCGCTGCATTTCGGAACGGATTTATTCGTCGGGACACCCCATAAGCAAAGAGACGCCTTTCACCATTCGCGACTTCCGCCTCACCGCCTTCGAGGTGCCGCACGACGGGAGCGACAACGTGGGCTACATGGTGGAGTGCGGCGACCGCTGTTTCGTCTTCGCCACCGACCTCGGACAGGTGCCCGACCGCGCGGCTGCCTACCTGCAACGGGCGCACTGCCTGATTATCGAAGCGAATTACGATGCCGACCTGTTGCAGTCGGGCTCTTATCCGCCCTACCTCAAACGGCGCATCGCCTCGCCTACGGGACACCTGTGCAATGCCGACACGGCGGAGTTCCTTGCCACCCATTACACGCCCCGTCTGGAATATATTTTTCTGTGCCACCTCAGCCGCGAAAACAACCGTCCCGAGCGGGCATACGACACCGTCGCCGCGCGGCTGTCGCAAGCCGGCATCGCGGTGGGTCGCGATGTGCAGCTCGTCGCGTTGGAGCGCCACGCCCCGAGTGCGCTCTATACGTTCCCGCTCCCCGACAGCCTGCTCCCATAAATCGCATACCCCCGAATACCTCGCGCCGAACGATGCCGCCCGCTTCCGGCAAAACGGCGGCATCGCCGCATTTCCGTAAAAAAGGTATAACATTCCGTATTTTTTGTGCATCGGTTTTCCGCTAAAACGGCTATCTTTATCGCCTGAATAAACAGTGTCGAAAAATGAATATGAATGGGAAAATGACCCGCCGCGAAGCCTTGAAGCGCCTGAGCGCCACGCTGATAACTACGGCAGCCGCTTTTTCCGGACTCTCCGCCCTGACCTCGTGCAAAGGCGGCAGGAGAAAGCGGACGATTCTTTATTTTACCGCTACGGGCAATTGCCTGTACGTAGCGCGTGAGTTGTCCGATGCGAATGCCGAGCTGTTGAGTATTCCCCAACTGATGAAGCAGCAGCGATTCGACATCGAGGCCGACGAGATAGGCATCGTCTATCCCATTTACGGACACATGCCGCCCAACATGGTACGGCGGTTCATACAAAAGGCGCGGCTGAAAGCGGATTACAAATTCGCCGTCCTGACCTATGGCGCCCGCAAGTGCAACGCCGTAGAGATCTGGGACGACATTTCGCGTCGTGCCGGCCATGCGTTCGACTACATCAATACGCTCATCATGGTGGATAACTGGCTGCCCAACTTCGACATGAACGAGCAAATGAAAATCGACAAACACATTCCCGAACATTTGCAGCAAATCGCTGCCGACCTCGCGGCACAGAAACATTGGCACGAGTCTGTGTCGGAAGAGGAGCGCCAGATGCACGCGGGATTCATGGCATACGCAGGACTGAATCCGGAAAAAGGCTTTCTCATGGACAGCAAAAAATATTTTACCGTAACCGACGCCTGCATCGGGTGCGGCATTTGTGCAAGCGTCTGTCCTCGCGGAAATTACGAATTGACCTCGCAAGGAGTCAAGATGCAGGGCGATTGCGAATTTTGTTTGTCTTGCGTTCACAACTGTCCGCAGAAAGCCATTCGGTTTGCGAAGAACGAACACGACCCCTTGCTGGGACGCGGCGAGGTGAATCCCGATGCCCGCTACCGCAACGAACACATTTCGCTGATGGACATAAAACGGGCGAACAGCCAATTCTGAAAACGGCAGCACTTCGCGTCTGTCGAGATACGAATTTCAATTGCCTGAAATGAGCCGTACAAGAAAACGCGAATGCGTGCAAATTCTTATTTTTGCAAAAAACAGAGACCGATATGGAACGATTAGATGTATTCGACTGCTCGAACGTCCTGATAGCAAATTTTTTCACCGACGATAGAGGCTGTGCCCACGAGAATCGGGAACATACGCTTATCTATTTGTGTTCCGGCGAACTCGAAATAGAGGAACGGGGAAAGAAAACGATATTGCATGAGGGCGAGTGTGCTTTCATGCGGCGGGATAACCGAATGTGGTTGCAGAAACACGCCGATAAGGAGCACCCCTATCGCTCCATTGTGCTGAAATTCACAAAACCGTTTTTGCGGGAGTTCTATCAGACACTCGACAAAAAAGAGATTTATATGGAGTCGAAACGAGAAAAAGTGAGTCTGCGCGTATTGCCGAATAACCGTCCGGACATACGCAGCCTGTTCGAATCGTTGGTTCCTTATTTCGATGCAGGTGTCCGACCTTCCGACGATGTGCTGAAACTGAAAATGATAGAAGGCGCTTACGTGCTGCTCAATACGGACAAAAGCCTCTATGCCTCGCTGTTCGATTTCGTCGATCCGTGGAAAATCGACATTCTCGATTATTTGAACGAAAACTATATGTATGATTTGTCGATGGAAGAAATCGCAAGTTATACCGGTCGCAGTCTGGCGACCTTCAAACGCGACTTTGCGAAAGTGAGCAATCTGACGCCGCAGAAATGGCTTATCAAACGCCGATTGGAAGCGGCGCACGACATGATAAAATCCGGCAGGAAAAAGATAACGGAAGCCTGTTTCGATGTGGGATTCAAGAATCTTTCCCACTTCTCGAAAGTATATAAGGAAACATACGGTTATGCTCCCAGTATGATTTGAGCCGGAGCGTGCGGAATAAAATCCGGTTGAGCCTTGCAGCAAAACAATTTGAGCCTCGCAGCAAAAACGGTGCGAGGCGTTCTTCTTACCTTTGTATCAGAATATGAAAAACAAAAATGTTATGAATGATTCGAGTAAGAGTGAGGAGAGAAAACGAGCTGCTTCAACCGTATGTGAAAATCAAGAGGCAGCGCGCAACGATATTTTCGCAAGAGATGTGAATGGCGAGATGGTTTCACCCAATGATGCGGGTTACGAAGAACTGATTGCAGACATCTTCGCCACGATGCAGACGGCGGCGGAGATGAACACGGGGTATCGCACACCGGAGGAGGTACATACGTATATGGGTCGTATTCTCGGCAAGCCGCTCGAAGAGAGTACGACCGTTCTGCCACCGCTTTACATCGACTATGGCAAGCCCGTAACAATCGGTCGCGGTTGTTTCATACAGCAGTGCTGCACCTTTTTCGGTCGCGGCGGCATCACCATCGGCAACGACGTATTCATCGGTCCGAAAGTGAATCTGATAACCATCAACCACGACCCCAATCCCGAAAACCGCAGTGCTACCTACGGGCGCCCGATTGTTATCGAAGATAAGGTGTGGATTGGCATTGCCGCAACGATTCTGCCGGGTGTAAAAATCGGTTACGGAGCCATTGTCGGCGCCGGCAGCGTAGTAACGAAAGACGTTCCGCCCATGACGGTCGTCGCAGGCAATCCGGCACGAATTATTAAGAAAATCGAATAGAAATAGATATGGAAAAGAAAAAATCATACAGAACTATATGAAAAAGTTATCGTATTTCCTGTCGGCCATATTTATCGCGGTCGGATTGAGCGCCTGTTCTCCCGATGACGAACCTGTAATCGACCCTCCTGCGGAAACGCCCGAGAATCCTGACAGCCCCGAAAATCCGGATGTTCCGGATAACCCGGATATCGATCCGAATCCGACAGCAGGAAAGACCCTTGTCGTTTATTACAGCTTTACGAACAACGTGCATACTGTCGTCAGCGACTTGTGTACGCAAATCAAGGCGGATACGGTACGGATACAACCGACGGAAAAAGGTCTCGATTATGCGGCGAACAAGTATGCTATCGGGAGCGCACAGATTCAAGCAATTCGCGATAACCCCGGCGTCGCATCTTCCTATCCTGCCATAGACCCCGTAGAGGTACAATTCGAGGCGTATGACACGATTATCGTTGCCGCCCCGCTTTGGTGGAGCAATATGGCTGCTCCGCTGCAAACATTTCTGTTCAACCATGGTGCAGAGATGGCGGGAAAAAGGATAGGTTTGATTGTATCGAGCGCGAGCAGCGGCATCACTGGTGTAGAGGCAGATGCCAAACGGCTGATTCCCGACGGAAATTTTCTGTCGCCGAGCCTTTGGATACGTTCATCGCAGATTGCCGGTTGCCACGAGATGACAGCTGAGTGGTTAAAGAAAATAGGTTATATAAAATAATTCGAAAATATGAAAGCAAAAACTCTTTTATTGGCAATGGTTGCATTTTTAATTACAAACGCACACACTATGGCACAGAATGATGACAAACGTGTTTTGGTTGCTTATTTCTCGGCAACAGGCACAACGGCTCGGGCAGCGGAAAAGCTGGCGGGCATCACGGGCGGGGAATGCTATGCGATTACGCCTGCCCAACCTTACACCGACGCCGACCTCGATTGGCATGACAAACGGTCGCGCAGTTCGGTGGAGATGAGCGACCCGAAATCGCGTCCGGCTCTTGCCGGCAAAAAATTGGACGCAGCCGGTTATGCGGTTATATTTATCGGCTATCCTATCTGGTGGGACCTCGCGCCGCGGGTAATCAATACGTTCATCGAAAATCATGACTTGAAAGGCAAGACAATCGTTCCGTTTGCCACTTCGGGCGGCAGCGGGATCGACCACAGTGTAAAAAGTCTGAAAGCCGAATATCCGGAACTGAACTGGGGCGAGGGAAAATTGTTGAACAATCTCGGCGAAGCCTCCATACGCCGATGGACAGACCGCATCGCTGCCGGCGAAAAATAGCGCCGGACGGCGCCGTATGTAGACGACATCATGGCAGGAAATGCGGCTGCCCTCTTTAGAGAAAGCATCTTTGTTCTTAACTGATTGATTGACAATGTTGGTTTGCGCTAAAATCCTTAATCTCTACATAGGAGACTACATGGAGGTTTGAGCCAGCCAACTAATTGCAATAGCAAAGGTATATAAAACTTTTGAAAGCAAGATACTGATATCAAAGATAATCTGATTAAGAGCAAATATACAAGGAAAAGCGGCGTATGGGCGGTACACATATATCCGTACATGCGCCGCTTTCTTATCGTGCTGATTGATACTGATTTATATGGATATGCACTATTTACTAACCTTTGTGTTGGAGTGTATAATATTGTCCAAACAGGCAATCAGGAATATTTCCTTGACACCGGTTTTATCAGCAAGTCGATATGCCGGTGTTCGAGGATATATTCCATAGCCTTGTAAATTGGCATTTTCTCTATACCTGCGATTTTGAGTGCTTCCATTTTAATCGAGTTCTCAAGGAGAAGCAGATAGTCCTCTTCTTTCAGTTCAACGGTTCGTTGAGACTGGGATTTTAACTTTGCCATACCTTATAATACTGTTTAAGTTTCACATACTGTCGAATTCTTCCGTACATCTCCCGGTATCTCGCCATTTCGATATATTACCTCTATGTCTTGTATTCGGGAATGGAAAACTTTGAGAAACACTTCGGCTTTCTGTAAAGCCGGACGATTGTGCATCATCGCAGTTTTCCGATTCCTGTACCAAGATATGGCCACGATACTGTCGGAGTATATTCTGCGTGGCGCTTCCGTGTGTTCGAGTATATACCGTACAGCAGAAACGATATGCAGAAACTCTTCCAGGTCGGCCCTAAGGGAAAAGTATGTGCTTCCGAGTCTCTTATGATCTGCACTCTTCGGCATGTCGTTTTCCCGTGTAGGTATATCCGTCTTGCTCGAAACGACGAATCATCTCTTCTGCCCGTGCTATGAAGTCCGTGATGACGGATTCCGGATTTTTGATATCCCTGCGACCTTTCAATACGGACAGTACGCCTTCAAGCGTTCTGCTCATGGCGCTTTTTCCCTCTTTGGGGTCGAAGAAAATAGTCTTGTTTCCGAATGTTACCGTAACTTTGTAGCGGGACTTGGGAACGATGACGGTTTCCACCGTTGCAGAGAATTGAACCGGTGTGGCGGCTACGACCACATATCCTTTCGCCTTGTGCATGGGTTTCAATTCCACAGCGTAAAGCACATTAGGCTCGATGCTTCCTTTCAAATCCTCTGAAAGGACACAAATTTGCTTACCGAATCTTGAGTCTTCGCGGACTCCTTTCAATTGATGAGTTTTGGAATGTCGGGATACGAAGCCTATGAGTTCTCCCGATCGTTCCGATTTCGCAAACTTGATTTGCGATTTCTCCGGTGTCATGTCAGTTATCTACCATATTCAAACTGTTGCGTTCAATTTACAATCTCGTTCATTCTGTCAAGTGTTATTCTCCGACAAATATACATCGTATTTATGTTATATCAAAGCGTTTAATAATTAATTTTCAGCGAATTACGTTCGCAAATATACATACAAAATCTCTTTTCAGTACAGTCTTTCATCTTCCGAAAAATGACTGAAACGCTCGTCGGTATCAGAGGTTTGCAACAGGTAACGGCATTTCCAGTAACGGTAGATACGACCGCCGGAAGGTATACAGACATTTATATCGTAGGCATTCAAATACTGATTTCCTTGTTCGGTATTGTAATTCATCCATGTTGCACAGTTTTCGAGGTTGGGATTGGGTCGCACGTAGAAGTTCATTTTATCGTGTCCGGCTACGAAGATGTTGTGGATAAAGATGTCGTCATCGACATAAAACCGAAAGGCGAACAATGCGAAGTCGCAAATGTCCGTTTGTAGCAAGGTGCCGCCGAAATAACGCGGAGCCTCGAATTTCAGTCGCCGAAATCCCTCCTCGACATTTTCCCGGTTACATATCTCCAGAAATTGTTCGTCCGTTACCGGCTCTTTGGTCGCATAAACCACACGAAACCCGTTTCCCGTGCTGTCCAATACCATGACGTGTTCCACAATCTCCGAATGCTTGTTGATACACTCCTTTGTAACATCCGCAGGTTTGATTATACAGCATTTCACCAAGCCCAACAAACATACTATGATTGTCAAAATCCACCATGGCCCGATGGCGGAAGCCACGAATACAAGCATATCCGCCTTTTGTTTGAAATCAGCCATAAGTTACCTTTCCTTAATTCCGCGGCGTTCAAATTCTCGGCGTATGGTATTGACCAGCTGCGTAATATTTGCCACCTTGCAAGGTTCTCCGCAAGGGGTCCCCTGAAATAATGGAGTGAACGTCAGATCGAAATTCTCATCGATAGACAATCCGCCAATCAATACGATTCCCGCCTTAATACGATAATATTCTCCATACATCGCATATTGGTCCGTCGTTTTGGAAAAGCCGTATTCGGGAAGATGTTCCACAAGTGCGTCCAATATCGGGCGAATCACTTCCTTTAGGAAGTTCGGAGGAGTCAGATTTTTCTTCTTTTTGAGGGAAAGGTTTTTATTATCCGTCTCGGAATAATACGCATCGAAGCGTTTTTTGTAATCGGCCGTAAGTTTCTTGATGTCCATAATTCATTAAGATTTAGTATTCAACCATTCCTGTAATGTCGTTGTATCTTCGAAACCATATTCGTTAATCTTTACAGTTCCCGTAGTTCCCATACCGAATTCGATTTTGGAAAGGATCGTTCCGGCATGGTTGACGATAACCCTGCGTTCGATGGTAACGAAGTCATCGCCGGTGTCCGATTCCCGAATGTCGTAGGCATACAACCCTGTGGGAATAATTTCCCGTTTAATTCTCTGAGGGGTAAACAATACCTCTACATCGTTGATGAGCATAATGTCGAATTGCTCATCGTACAGTTCCTGGAGTGTTTGCATAGTCTGTCTTTTTTAGTTGTCGTGTTTTATGAATTGAAGAATCCGGCATATTTTGAGGAAGTTGTATCAAGCCTTGTATATATAGTTGTTGCTTATAGCGGCGATGTTCACGGATAACGGCAGCCCATTGTTTTTTGTCCGGTTTGTACATGCCTTTCGCTTTACGTTGCCGGAGAATTTCTTTGGCTATCTCCGCTTTCTCCGGATCGACGATGTATGATATCAAGCGACGGCTTACGCCGTATTCACATGCCAACTGCCGCTGGCTGACAGATTCGGTATGATAACGGTGGAATATCTCCTGCCGCTGTTCAGCGGTCAACTTGTTTCTACGATCGTACCGGGTCCCGCGAATCAAGATTTTTTCACTTTTGTATGGCATCGTTCATGGTCTTGGTTAGCGTTATAATACAGTCTTGCGTTTCTTTTGCCGTTGCAGGTCGCAGGTATGAGGCACGGATTTCTTGAATGTCATCTTCCCGTACATCCCTCACGCCTACAATTCGGATTCCCGCCTCATCCCATTTGTTGTACAGTACTTGCAACAGCATATTCTCCCTGTACACTGCCGCTTCATTGCCGAAACAATTTCGCAATATCGTTATGACTTCGTCCGTTAACTTGACGAACTCATTTTGGGAAAAGCGACGAGAAGTTCTCCATTCCTGAAACAGGGAAACCGTATCTTCCAAAGGCAATGGATCCGAAGAGAATGTTTCCATAAAATTTTCTATGATTGGTCCTTCCGCATCGGTCTCTTGTCGGAGTACGGCGGAAACATGATCCTTCCCGAGATGCTGTTCCCGACAACATTCGTAATACCATCTCACTACGGTATCGAGCCAGTCGATATTTATTTCATATAACTGTCTGTCGTTGAATCGCTCTCCGGTAGCGGGGTTCAGCAGTACACACGAACCGTCTTTCCGTATTTCTTCCAATTTGTACATCGTGTATACCGGATAATCACCTTCTTCCTCGATATAAACGATATGTGGCAGCCATCCAGCAGGACGGAGAGGCAACCGGCGTAAAGTATCCGTATATTTTTGTGTAAGTCCTTGTAATTGGTCGTACAGAGTCGTATTATTCTTCATAGTACTTGATTGTATTGTTCATCATTCAAAACCGAAACATCGGATGAGGATAAAATCTTCCATTCCTGTTTTTGTCAGTCGGGAAAATTCGCTGAAATTGTTGCAGTAAAAAAAGATGCTGTCATCCTCACCGGGATCTGCGTGTGCAGATAGTTTTATGATGACCTCCTCTTCGGTCGCATCATCGTTCCATTTGATACGGCAATGAGCATAACGGGGTTTCCGACCCTGTTTTCTCACAAAGGTTCGATATTTTTCCCGGATGTCTTGTTCGACAGAGTATGAATCCTTCATTGTTGTTCCTCCTTGGTTTATAGCAGTCTTTTCTTAAATTTTCGTATGGTAGTTTATTTCAAGTTTAGGGACAGGTAATGAGCGGTTAGTCGGAATGTCTTCTAACAATCACATGAATCGTTGCGTCCGCATATTTCGGTTTCGATTTCATATCCCTTGTCATTCCTGCATTCGCAGTTCAGTTCACTGATGAGTTCTTCTACTTCGTCGTCAGTAATTTCCTTGACATTCGGATGGTAAATATCGAGGCGAACCGTTATATAAATGGTTTTTAATGCAGCCATAGATTATGCTATTTCAGGTAATTCTAGCGTTTCTCCGATGTTATCCCTTATTCCGAGCAACCAGTCGATATTATGCGTTGCAATACTCATTCCGCTGGAATAAATGGTCATTACAACGTCCTCTATATCATTGGCGACCCGCAGAAAGAGGTCTCCGTCTTCGCAGATGCCGACAGCGATGACCTGTAACTCGTTCCAACATGCGGAACGTTCGCAATAGTCTATGATGAATGTCGGACCGGAAAGCGTCCCCTCTTTTCCCAAAGACAATTCGGTCAGATGATGCTCCCTCAGCAGCGCGACAATTTCCGCCTGCAAATTCTTGCGTAAGGAGTCAACATCTTGGGCTGTTATGATTTTTGTCGTATTGTCCATAAGCGTTTATTGATTAGTCAGGTTCATTGATAGATCCCCATTCACACAAAAGAGTGGTAGGACATGTCCATTCCAGCTCATAGAAAAGTTCGTGGCACAACTCTTCATCCCCCTCACACAAAAGGAGCAGGTCATTGTGTGTATAACCTACCGAGGCGGTTTCCGGTATGCGCCAACCGTTATAGTCTATCGCCTCTGCTTCCGGAATGTAGCAGATTGCGTCGGGGTGATTGAGGAATGCCTCTTCATCTTTGAAAATCATTCCTTCACCCGAATAATCCAGTTCGAAGAAAACCCCTTCGGGAGTTTCGATACGTTGTCCTATTTGTTGCATATTAACTTTTTATAAAATGTTAGGTATAATAGACTTTGAGGGAGTGAAAGACTCCTCGTACTTGCGTTAAAAAAAGACCGCCACGGCACACGGTCCGTGACGGTCGGTCATCATTATGGCATTTGATGAACAGTTATTCCAATATTTCCCGTTCTGTAATTTTGCAGTTCGCGGCATCGAACAACACATAGCAGGTTGCGTCAGAATCATCTTTTCTGAATACGATACCGTCATACCCGTGGAACTTGCTTTTGTCAATGACCGAGATGTCGCCCAATTTTGCCCATTCCTCCTCGGTATGAATATAATAAGGATTCCGTAAAAGGATTGTCGCATGTATGATTATGGGCAGTTCGTCCAGACCCAACCCGCCACAGTCTTGGGCATATGCGAATTTTTTTGCCGTTTCACGGTCATCGGTAAAATAGATGACGGCATCGTTGTCGCGAGTGCAGAATTCGACTTCGGGGTCGGTCGTGCCATGCAGGACATCAATGAAATCTTCATAATAAGGGACATTCTGTCTGTTTACGGCGGCTTCCAGTTCTTCCCACCAAACCTCGCGATGCCGTTCATTCTCGAAGTCGATATCTTCATTGGGGGCAAGCCGCAACCGTTCGCGGGTTCCCGTTTCCGTATCCCACACAATCTGGTTCATCTGCTCATCGGACACGTTCTCCGTACAAAAAGGGGATGCCATTTCTTCCAGTTCACCACGGGTAATTGACGATTTCCCGTATGAAAATTCGCAGTCATAAAACCGGCGGTCTTTCTTACTCTGCGTTGTGCATGGTGTAGGGACGGGATTCGCAAGGATTTCCTCGCAGCAATAATTTTCTTCCCTGTCCTGTGTTTGCCCATGTAATTCAAATTCCTCGACCTCTCTGTTCAACAGGCGGAATTTGAGCTGATTGCCGCGCATATATGCCATTACCTGCTCGAACGAGGTAAACGAGGCAATCAATTCCTTTGACGCCACGGAGTGCCATGCATCGCAGCGGTACAGCAGAAATATTCGCGGAGTTGCAGCGCGCTGCCTCTCCGTTTCTTCTTCTCTGAATTCGTACAAGGCATTGTCCATACTGCCGAATGTGAGGCGAACCTTATCCTGTATCGGTATCAAATCCTGCATATTCTCGAAGCGTTGTTTGATGAAATCGAGAAATTTCGGATTTCGGAAAGCCTCTTTTACCTCCGTATCCGACTCGGAAAGCGCTATATCTGCGCCGACGAAATGTCTGTCGCAAAGAACGTGCTTCCCTTCATTGTATTCCTCCTCTGCTTGGCAAACCGCCAGACCGGGAGTTTTGGCAGCGACGCCAATCTCTTTGCGCCGCGTTTCTTCTATCACTATTTTGTATTTCTTCATAACTATATAACATTGTCTGGTTCGAGTTTCTGTCTTTTCATTGATGGTTTTCTTCGCACGGACGACATATCAAGGTTAGTCGTGCCGGGCTTGGAGAGGTTGACTGGCCGTTAAAAATTAAAACCTTATGGACATAAATACCTTATCGATATCTTCCTGTGCCAGTCCGATATACCGGCGTGTCGTTTCCAGATTGGCGTGCTTGAATATCTGGTTGAGCAGAATCAAGCCTTCCGCGGTACGCCCCGACATTTCATAGACATACCGGCCGAAAGTCTTTCGGAAAGTATGTGTGGAAAAAGCCTTGACGGGTATCCGGTATCTTATGCGGAAAAGTTTCAGCAGACGATTGATGTGTACAATCGTATAGGGTTGCCCCGTGCGGGGATTGGCAAATATCAGTTTGTCCGCATCGGGGCATTCCAGCAGTTCGTACAAATGTTGTGTTCTGGCTTGAACCTCGTTACTGAATTTCACCAGCCGGTTTTTTCCGGTTTTCTTCTCGATGCGCACCAGTTCTTGCCGACGGAGTACGTCGCGCCATTGCAGGGTCCGGACATCGGATGCCCGGAATGCCGTACAAAATGACAGCCAACAATATGTTTCCCACAGATATTCATGGTCTCTCTCCAAATCGTCCAGCAATTTCCGAAAAACCTCTATGGGAAGATAGTCGGCTGTCGTCAGTTGTCCTTTGATACGGGTCATCTATGAATTGTTTAGGGCAAGGAGGCGTTTGACCTCCTTGATTTTCTCTTCTAATTCCGTTTGGCGGCGGAAAGAAGGAGTGCATTTCGTACATCGCATACCGCGCCCCCATCCGAACCCGTCAATGACCTTATGCAAGCGCAGTTTTTCCTGATACAGCCGCTCTTCCAGCCGCTCGAGACGCTTTTCAAGCGTCGCCCGTTTGAGTTGTCTTTCTGTCATGGTTCCATCAGTTAAGTGTTTCCCGCAGCAAGAGTTCCGCCATAGCCCCGTTTTGCGGGATTATTGCCGGAATATCCGTATGTCCGGGTTTGTAAATTTCCGTTGCGACATTATAGAGGTCCCAAGCCGTGAGGGCCTGTTTTTCCATACTTTGCAGGAGCAATGCCTCCGTGAATTCGGAAATCTGTCCCTGATTCAGCGGGTAGGTTTCCACCGTTGCAGACAGCCGCTTATCCTTACTGTCATGAGATACCCGAAGGGCGGTAAGCAGACCGATATAGGCAAACATTTCGGCTTGCGATATCGTTTTTTCTTTGAGACGACGGATGCGCTCCCTGTCTTCGTTCATCTGTACCTCGAAATTCGACAGCCAACTGTCCATACACTTAAGCAGTTCTTCGAGAGAGAGTTTGTCGCGACCGTAAGTCGCTGCCGAGCGCTCCGCCGAAAGGATGCACTGATTATGGCAAATGCGCACGCAAGGTCCTATGGCAGTCTGAATCCCGTTCTGGTGAAAAGCGATTACCAGTGTTGTCGTCAGTTCATCCGTTTCCAGGTCTTTAATGCGGATGGTCGCATAGACACGCCGCAGGACATGTGCTTCGACTGCCAGTTCGCCGAATCGTTTCTCTACCTCCGGCAGTATGACGACCCCCGGCTGGTCTTTGTTCTTGTTTTGGGCTGCAAAAATCTCTTCAACCTCATAATGGAGGTTGTGCTTTTGGCAAAGGTTCATTGCCTGCTCCAAGAGTTCGTAGTGGTAGATGCCCTTAACAGGCTTACCGTAGATGTCGTTCTCGCGGTGTGTGCGCCGCAATGTTTCGAGCGTCATGGTCTCGACGCTGTTGTTTTTGAAGTCGAACTGCCGTACAGCAGTCTCCACAGATAGTGAAGTTCCCATAATGGTGATGTTTTTGAATGTGATTATTGTTTGTTCTACAAAAAGAGCGAGGAAGAAACCTCCCTCGCCCGGTATAATGTTAGGATGTGCCGGCTATGTTGATGGGGCTTTATCTGTCCACACAATACGCATGATCATGCATATAGGCCATGAAACAGACATACGTTACATAATACGCGCAATAGGAAGTCCACATATCGAATGTCTCATCATACCAGCCGGAATCCTCGTCATCTTCCAACTGGGGAGGAATATTGTCCTGAACGTAGTCGTATGCGATTGCCGCAACATCATCGTATGACAGGTCGCGAGGGTCGATTTCGTTTTTCTGAAAATATTCTTTCAGCTGTCGTTGGATGTTCGGCGAATTTGTCATGATATACGGGTCTTTGGATAACGGGCAATGTATTTCAAGATAGCATTCCGGAAATCCCTTGCGTTTCATCTCTTCTTGAAACGGATACACCAAGGCGATCATCGTTCGGTCGTTTTGTATTTGACAGGGACCCACAAACTCGAGGTACCGAAATCTTTCAATCCTTTCTCATCTTGAACAGGCTCACAATCCTCCCGTCCCATCAATACCTGTGATTCCGGCCAACATACGGGCCGAAAAAGTTCCGCCTTGTCGGGAGTCCTGTCGAAATGCTGTATGTACTCGAATTCGGGGACATAGCGAGCTCCGTTATCTGCGCTGGAGAATGAAGGATACCCCATATCCCTTTCTTCGAAATACGAACTTTCCTCCGGAAACTCGACTAATACATAGCGTTTGTCGCTCCAGTCCAATCCGCATTCATCGCAGTGCCATACTCCCTCCGCATCGTACCGAATGTACTTGCTTGAACAACTTGGACAATAGGAATTTCGTACTTTGGGAAATTCCAAACTATCCGCCACGCTTTTGAGGTTATCCCAGAATAACAGGGAGCAATAATCGTCCGCCATTCTGCCGGCCAATTCGTTCATGTCGGTATCCGATATGCATTCTACATCATATCCGCTTTCTGCCAGGTCGTCCCGATGTACGGAAGCAATGGGAAAGCCACCCTCCGAGAGCCGTCGTTGGAAGCGGATTTCCTCCTTTGTAGGATGTTCTTTGTTGTCGAAATACCTTTTCAAATCTTCTAATAGCTGTATCATCACATTATTCTTTGTTGTTGTTTTTCCAGATTGTTCGTTGCGTGTTGTAATCGAGGGATTCCCACCATCGTTCACATGCCGCGGCAAAATCATGCACTCCGGCTTCCGAAGAGAAGTCGCCGGGTCGAAGCCCGGATATTTTTTCCATGAGCAGGGAATCAGCACTTCGCCACCAGTCTCGCATCCGTTCCTTGAACTCGGCAAGCGAGCAAAAGTAATTATGTTCTTCACATTCCTCGCACCAGTTGTCATCGCGGTCGTCCTCTGTTTCGCCGATATATACATGGGTGTTCGGGTCGACCCATGCCTGCGTCTGAATATCCAAAGAGCCACACACATCGCATACGGCAATGTCCGTATCATCAGAGACCGTAAATCCATGTTCTTCCAGCCAGTGCGATAACGCTGTCAGGCACTCCACGAGTAAGGCATCTGCCGGCAGTACGATATTTTCGTCACTGTCCCCATGTAAAGTGCAGTACAGTTTCGTATCGGTCATGTGGAGATTGAGGAGTATGGCGGTCTCATAATATGTCTCCGAACCGGAGCGATGGAATACCACGGCCGGGGTATCATCAAATTCGGCATCGCCGTTATCCTCGTCATACAGCGTGTCGATATAGCCGCTATGATTTTTCACGGTGCGGGCAACGGAAGCGAGCAAATCTTTCTGTATGTCGCAAATCTGCTGAAACAGGAAGTCTTTTCGTACCCTGCGGAGAATTTCCCGCAAGATATCCTCCTGAACGGCATCGAACGGAGAGGTGCCGTTGTCGGTCAGAAGTTTCAGTCCTTCGCCAATACCTCCGTTTCGACAAATCGTGTCTCGGATACGCCGGAACTCGGACATGGCAAATTCATGCAAACTCGTATCATCGGAATATGCAGGGAAATAACAATGAGACATGTATTTTACCATCTCTTTGTAAAGGACCTCCCTACGGGTCCAAAGATTTTCGGGTATGGTTATCATCTTAGAACGTTTTATGGGTGTTAATTTCTTATGTTCATCTCTTGGCAGACAAGAGGTCAGTACCACGATATAAGAACGTATTCGTTGTTTGGGTCGCTTTCCGCAATCAATCGGGAAAGGATTTTCAGAAACTCTTCGCAGGACATTTCTATCTTTTCCAGCTGTTTCAGAAAAGCGGATTCCTTCTCACGGAACAGAGGCTCTTTGTACGCGATGAGGTTGTACAACCTTTCCAGTTCCGAACGTTCCACTTCATAATCATCCACATAGATATCCGATGCGGTGGTTTCGATGTCGAACATCTTAAAGAGGTCATACAGGGTATCCTGTCCATCTCCGCCCCAAAGTCCGATATGACCGTATTGAATCTGGAATACGGTACCGAAATGCATTTGTCTGCTCATATTCTTGATTTTTAGTTTGTTGTTCTACAATCTGTTTATGCCGCCTTGAGACCGTCTATGAATGCCTCGCACCGGGCGTTGATTTCTTGAAGACCCGTTTCACCGAAAAAACTACCGCAACTGTCGAGTAGTTCGGTCTTGTTATCGGCCGGAGTTATTTCATAGCCGTATACTTCGCCGGTGTAATACTGGTCGAGTGTTTCGATTTCACTGCGCAGGGCATTTTCAATTTCAGTCCGACGTTTGGTCGTGATTCTCTTCCAATGATACTCCTTGCGCACTTTCTCCACCGAAACGGCGATGATGCCGAAAAGACCGGAATCCCACGGACAATGGAACGGCGTAGTGGAAACGGTTACTCCGCTATGGTCGTAAAGGTATACTGGCAAGGCAATATATCGGTTGAGAAACGAATCCCTGAAATCTCCGCCCTGTTCCTCGAATACCTCTTCGACCTCAAAATGGTCCTTGAAATTCTCCTCGGGACAGTAATGCCGATGAGCCGTATAAAGTGTTCCCAAATTATACATATCCCGACGGGGATCGAGTCCATCGGTGTCATAATAGATGCGGATATGGTATCCGTTATAGTCAATTCGTTTATATGTATTAAAGTCCTGTATGCGTTTTCTATTCTCCATTGTTCCGCGTTTTTAATTCGGTAGAGTCAACCGGCAAGTGCAACATTACAAAAAAAGATTGAAGAAACACTCTTTTGGGGAGTTAAAGTTGAGTT
>CANQQA010000015.1 GCA_947625885.1 uncultured Bacteroidales bacterium | reverse complement strand
TATGAATTTTTTTCATTATGTTTGTAAAACAATTTTGAAGCAATTCACAATAAGGATTATTCCGTTGTGAAAACATTCTGAGTGGGGCGCTTGCGCCTCGCTTTTTTGTGTTTTCCTTTTAATTTGCTTTCAACGGTTTACCGTTTCAACGGAGAAAAAAGCGTTTTCATTGGCGGGAATTTTTCATTAAAATTTTTTACGGGATAATGATATTTTATATTTTTGTACTCAAAAATTCAATAATATGAAATTTAAAATTATGAATACCAGGAAATGTGTTATGCTTGCGGTCATGTGCGTATTCGCACTTACCGCTTGCAAGAATGATGATCCCAAAGAGCCGGATATGCCGGGATTCGGTATGACACCGCCGCCCTTTGTTCCCAGTCCGTCGTTGCCCCTGCCCGACCCCGATCCGATACCCGATCCGGCTCCGGAACCCGAAGAAGCCCGCCGTCAGACGCTGGAATATTTCCGCGCCCAACTCGACCAAGACAATATCGGACAGCCGCCGTCGTTCCTTTACGGACAAATATTTACTCCCGATGAGGCGGAAACGGAAAGCGCCGCCATGTGGGAGCTTTGGAAAGAGGCGAATACCGACCGGCTGCAAGAGAGCGGCATCATGAATTTTATCGCCACCGGCGACACGGTTATCTGGAATATTCCTGCGGGACAACGCATGAAAGCCTTGCTCCTTGCCAAAGGCGAGAAACCGGCAACCGGCTATCCGCTGTACATCAACCTGCACGGCGGAGGGAGAGCTTCTCTTGCCGAAAGCGCGTGGGACAGTTATACGAATACGCTCGCATGGGAGGCAGAAATGAAAAGAGCCAAACAGTACGACGATGCGCCCAGCATGTACTTCGTGCCCCGTATGGCGGACGACCGCATCGGGCGGTGGTATCTGGCACCGCAGCGCACGGCTTTCCGCCGTGTATTCCAGCTCGGCGTGCTGAGCGGCTATGCCGACCCCGACCGCTTCTACATTCTGGGTACCTCCGAAGGCGGCTACGGCAGTCATCGGCTTGCCTTGTTCATGCCCGACTATTTTGCCGGAGCGGGTCCCATGGCAGCCGCCGAACCGCTTGCCGCCGCAGAGAATCTGCGCAATATCGCTTTCGGTCTTGAAGTGGGCGAAACCGACGCCGGATTCAAACGCAACGAATATGCCCAACTCTGGAAAGACGAATTAGACCGGCTGCAACGCCTCTCCCCGAACGATTTTGTCCACCGCGTGGACATTCAGGAGGGCAAGGGACACGGCAATACCGATTTCACGGTCATGACGCCGTGGCTGAAGCAGTTTTCGCGCCGCACCTATCCCAAGCATTTGAGCTACCAATATCGCAACCTGACTCCCGATTACTGGATGGAGAGCTACTCCTCCGGCGTATATTACCTCGACTTTCGCGGACTGATGCACACGAAAAACGCGAACCGCTCGTTCGACTTGGTAATGGATGGGAACGAAATACGAATAACGACGCAAATGATTTCGGACGGAGATGTCTGGGGCGATTTGGGTATATACCTCGACCCGAAGCAGATAGACTTGACGCAACCGATAACGGTCTACATCGACAGACGCATCGCCTTCCAAGGTATGGCAAAAATCAGTCGAGGCATTTTGGCGGAATCCATCGCCCTGTTCGGCGACCCCAAGCGCATCTACCCCGCCAAAGTAAGAGTACTTATCTATTGATTTTGAAAAATAAATCTCCGAAAACGGCATTTATGCGCGGCTGCATAAATGCCGTTTTACTATAAACGTAATTCCAAAAATCGTATCTTTGCGGCATGAAACCTGTATTGCGACCGGAAGTGCCGGAGGGACGGCGGGAGGTGTTGCTGCACTGTTGCTGCGCGCCCTGCTCGTCGGCTATCGTGGAGTGTCTGCTCGACAACGGCATTCGTCCGACGCTCTTTTTTTACAACCCGAACATTTACCCGCGCGAGGAGTACGAGCGGCGCAAAGCGGAGTGCATACGCCACGCCGAGCGGCTGGGGCTCGACTTCATCGACGGCGACTACGACCACGCCCTGTGGCAGGACGCCGTGCGGGGATTGGAGGGCGAACCGGAGCGGGGGGCGCGCTGTCTGCGCTGTTTCATCGTGCGGCTGCGCGTGGCTGCCCGTTATGCGGCGGCACACGGGTTTCGGGTGCTGGCGACGACTCTCGCCTCGTCGCGCTGGAAAAATCTCGACCAGATAAACGAGGCGGGACGCACGGCTGCGGGCGAAGTCGAAGGGGTTACGTTTTGGGAACAAAACTGGCGCAAAGGCGGCTTACAGGAGCGCCGCCGCGAACTGATTGCCGAATACCGCTTTTACAATCAGACTTATTGCGGCTGCGAATACAGCCTGCGAAACAGCGAGGAGAAGCAGTCATAACGATTCAAAACGACGAGGGGAGAAAAAGTTTTCTCCCCTCGTCGTTTATATCCGAAGCCATTTGGCAGTCATCATTCATTTCTCCGGCAAGAGCGGCATCGCCGTTATTTTTCGGGCGGGGTGTCGCGGTTAGGAAGTATGGGCAGCCCCACGCGGTAGCGCACCGCCAAAATGCGGGTAATGAACACGCCGGCGCCGCAGACGATTTGGCAGAGGTACGGCTCCATGCCGCACAGGTCGCAGATCCAATAGAGGAATCCGCCCAGCACGCACGCCGTGGCGTAAATCTCTTTGCGGAATATCAACGGTATTTCATTGATGAATACATCGCGCAGCACGCCGCCTGCCGCACCGGTGAGCGTGCCCATGATGATGGCGACCCAGAACGGATAGCCCAACGCCAGACTTTTGCCCATGCCCACGACGGTGAAAAGCGCCAGCCCTATCGTATCGAAGATGAAGAAGGTAATGTCGAGCCGCACGAGCTTCCGCCCGAAAAGTATGACCCACAGCAGGGCAACTCCCGTACACAGGAGATACATGGGGTTGGTGAGCCACATGGGGGTAACGTCGAGCAGGAGGTCGCGTATGGTACCGCCGCCGATAGCGGTGGCAAAGCCCACGACATAGGCGCCGAACCAGTCGAACCGGCGCGCCGATGCCATGCGTATGCCGCTGATAGCAAAGGCAAACGTGCCGATGAAATCGAGTATCTGTACAAAAGTGGAAGTAGGCATAGGTTAAATAACAACAAACAAGCGGACGTAACGACTCAAATTCTTTTGGTATAGGCGCGGCGGCGCTTGTTGAGGTGATGTTCGAAATACTGCCATTGCTGCTGCACCTTGTTGTTGGTAAGCAGCTCGGGGTTGGTTTCGACGTACTTCACCCCGTCGGCGATGAAATGGGGCAGAATGTCCTCGAAGAGAATGGCATTGGCGCCCAGATTCTGGTAATCGGGGTGTATCGCCACGAGCAGGAGGTCTATCGTGTCGTTTTTGCCCTTCAAGGCTTTGAGCAGGTGTATGAAGCCAAAGGGAAAGAAGCGACCGTGCGACTTCTGCAAGGCGCGGGTCATCGACGGCATGACAATGCCCACGCCCACCACGTTGTCGTGTTCATCGACAATGACCGAAATGTGTTTGAGCCGCACAATGGGGATATACATTTTCACGTAATGCTCTATCTGTCGGGGTGTGAGAGTCGCATACCCGTAAAGGTCTTTGTAGGCAAGGTTGATAAGCTCGAAGAGCTGCCGTCCGTAGTCGCGCGCCAGTTTTTTGATGCTCTTGTAGTCTTTTATGACGCTGCGCAGGCGGTATTTTTTCCGCACGATTTCGGCGATACGAAGGTGCTTTTCCGACATGACGGGCGGCACGACGCAGTGAAACTCCACCCATTCGCTCTCGGCAGTGAAGCCGCGCCGCAGAATATGATCGACGTAATAGGGATAATTATAGATGGTCGCCATCGTGCCCACTTGGTCGTAACCCTCGACGAGAAGCCCCTCGGGGTCCATATCGGTAAATCCCAGCGGACCGGTAAGATGCTCCATGCCCTTGCCGCGCGCCCACTCCTCGACAGCATCGAAAAGGGCATCGCTCACTTGCGGGTCGTCGATGAAATCGACGAATCCGAAACGCGCCTCCTTCTTGCCGGTCTTCGTGTTGAGATTATGATTGATGATGCCGGCAATGCGTCCGACCGGCTTTTTGCCGTCGTATGCCATAAACTGCACGGCGTCGCAAAACTCGAAAGCCGGATTTTTCGACGGCGTAAACGTGGCTATCTCGTCGGACACCAAAGGCGGCACCTTGTAAGGATTGCCTTTGTAGAGGTCGATATTGAACTGCACAAATTTTCGCAATTCGCGCCTGCCGGAGATTTCGCGTACGGTGATGCTCATAGTCGTCTGTTTAAGGTATATTCTCGTTCAGCAGGCAAAAATAAGAAAAAAAGAAAAAACGTCCCGCAAAAAATCGCCAAAAACTCAACTTCTGCTCTTCCCAAGAGCGTTTTTTGGGCTTATTCCCGATTGTCCTTGGATCGTACTTTCTTAAATTTTTTCGTGAGAGATGCGGAATTCGATTTAATTTTATATCTTTACGGCGGAAATTCCCTCGAAAGGGATTTCCGGACATACTTGTCGGCTCAATCGCTCTCGAATCACCACCTCGAAATAGAACGAGCTGAACTGTATCAACTGGCTACGTGCATATATTGCGCGGACATTTCACCATGTTGATACAAGGCTTGTGGTGAGCCTGAGAGCGTATGGCGAAAGTCTGCGCTTCTTTTTTTCCGGCTGTGCGGAGTTTCGCCAAACAAACGCGAAACCAACCGTACAAAGCCATGAGCCAAAACAAGACCACGACGGGCGGAAAGAATGCCGCCCTGCACCAAGCCAAAAAGGGCAAGAACGACGAATTCTACACCCAACTGACCGACATTGAAAACGAATTAGTCCATTACAAATCATTCTTTCGCGGGAAAACAGTTCTCTGCAATTGTGACGACCCGCGCATTAGCAATTTCTTCAAATATTTCGCCCTCAGTTTTAATATCTTAGGGCTAAAACGAATCATTACAACTTGTTACAAGAATAATTGTCCCGACCTGTTCAGTCGAAACGACACGGAACAGGCAGTCTATCTGATTTACGACGGCAACGACGGAAAAAGTATGCCCGACTGGGACAAGGTGGACGTAAAGCCGCTGCACGGCAACGGGGATTTCCGCAGTGCCGAATGTATCGAACTATTGAAACAAGCCGACATCGTAGTAACCAATCCGCCCTTTTCGCTCTTTCGTGAATACGTGGCACAACTTGTTGCATACAATAAGAAATTCCTTATTATCGGTCATCAGAATGCCATTACCTACAAGGAGATTTTTCCGCTCATTAAAGACAATAAAATTTGGCTCGGATATGGATTCAAAGGAGGTGCTGGGCATTTTATTTCCAATTACGAGGATATTGCATCGGCAAGTAATCACATTGCAGGAATGATTAGAGTGTCTGGTGTACATTGGTTTACCAATCTTGAACATAAAAGACGCCATGAAGAACTGATACTCTACAAACGATATAATCCCGAAGAATATCCGAAGTACGACAACTACGACGCTATCAACGTAGACAAAGTAAATGAAATCCCGTGCGATTACGACGGCGTAATGGGCGTACCGATTACTTTCCTTGACAAGTATAATCCGGAGCAATTCGAGATACTCGGCGCGACAGAGAGCGAAGGTAAAGGTTTTTCCAATGGTCTATTTAATAAAGACTTCACCATTACGCAACCCCTTGTTCGAGGGACAAGAATATATAAGCGCATCTTTATTCGCAAAATTCAACCTTAAAATCAACAATATGAAAATCGAACTGCACCAAATTCCTATCCGCGAACTTGTGGACGGGTACAAAGACAATGATGAAGAAGGCGTCGTAGGCTACGGCGGTCTGTTGGACATTCGCCCGAAATACCAACGCAATTTCGTTTACGACCGAAAGCAGGAACAAGCCGTCATCGATACGATTCGCAAAGGCTTCCCGCTAAACGTGATGTATTGGGTAAAACGCGAAGACGGCACTTTCGAGGTACTCGACGGACAACAGCGCATTTTGAGCATCTGCCACTATGTAAATAATGATTTGGTCGTATATGACGAAAGGCTCAAAGGAGAGTTTAAATTCGACAATTATGCGGACGATATTGAATATACCGAAAAAATTCTCGACTACGAACTGATGGTTTATTTCTGCGAAGGCAGTTATACCGAAAAACTTGAATGGTTCCGGACTATCAACATCGCCGGATTGAAACTCACCGATCAAGAGTTGCGGAATGCAAACTATGCGAGTGAATGGCTGACAGATGCCAAACGGTATTTCAGCAAGCGCGATTGTGCCGCAAAAAATATAAGCAGCAAATATGCCAAACCTCGGTACGATACGAACAGACAGGGACTGCTCGAACTCGCCTTGCTATGGATGCACGACGGAAACGCCAAACGGTTAGAGGCGTATATGCGCGATATGGCGACACAAAAAGTAACCAACGCAAAAGAATTGTGGAACTATTTCCAACGTGTTATCGATTGGATTGAGGCGACTTTCCCGCACTACCGCCGCGAAATGTACGAAATCGATTGGGGCGCATTATACAATACCTACAAGGATACCCGATTCGATGCCGACGCCCTCGAGCGCGAAATCGCGACACTGATGAGCGACGACGAGATTACCAACAAGAAAGGCATCTACTACTATGTGCTGACACGGGACGAGAGGCACCTCAACTTGCGGGCATTCCCCGACAGTATCAAACGGGCGGTATATGAACGGCAGCAAGGCGTCTGCCCGCATTGCGGCAAGAAATACGACATCACGGAAATGGAGGGCGACCACATCACCCCGTGGTGCGAGGGCGGCAAGACCGACATAGAGAATTGCCAAATGCTCTGCCGCAATTGCAACCGCCGGAAATCGGACAAGTAACCGTTTTATCGATAAAAAAGTCGATGCAGCAAGAGAGAGAACAAACAAAAAAGTATAACACAAAACGAAAAAGTCATGTATCTATTCATATTTTTATTGATAGGCATATTAGGCGACGTGTTCAAAAACGGCATGAACACGAAGTAGGCATCGAAGCGTTTGGAGAGGCTGTCCGATAGTCTGAACGCGGAGATAGCCGTACCGCGATGCTACCCGACGAGGGAGCAAAAAGGGAGAGTCGGAGTACGAAAATTTTTCGTGCTCCTCTCCTCTTTTGCGCCGGAATTTCAGTACCGCTTTCGTCTTCATCAGAATAAAAATTCCTCTATTAAAGAAAATTTTTCTTAATCGCAAAATTATTAGGAGAATTTGTATTATCTTTGTTGTCGATTCAGTAGAACAAATCGAAAAAATTTTTCATAGGTCAAATTAATTTTAGTGAAAATGACGAAGTTAGACTTAACTAAGTACGGCATCGAAGGGGTAAAAGAGATTCTGCACAATCCTTCGTTCGAACAACTCTATGCCGAAGAAACGAAGCCCGGACTCGAAGGCTTTGAAAAAGGTCAGGTAACCGAGTTGGGCGCAGTAAACGTGATGACGGGTATCTACACCGGTCGTTCGCCCAAAGACAAATTCCTTGTCATGGACGAAACGAGCAAAAACACCGTGTGGTGGACGTCGGACGCTTACAAAAACGACAACAAACCGGTAACTCCGGAAACGTGGAAAGCCTTGAAAAATCTGGCTACCAAAGAATTGTCGAACAAAAAACTCTACGTGGTCGACGGCTACTGCGGCGCCAATAAAGCCACCTGCCTGAAAGTGCGCTTCATCATGGAAGTGGCATGGCAGGCTCACTTCGTAACCAATATGTTTATCCGTCCCGATAAATCGGAACTCGAAAACTTCGAACCCGATTTCATCGTATATAACGCCTCGAAAGCCAAAGTAGAAAACTACAAAGAGCTGGGGCTCAACTCCGAAACCGCCGTTGTCTTCAACCTGACGACCAAAGAACAGGTAATCCTCAACACGTGGTACGGCGGCGAAATGAAGAAAGGTATGTTCTCGATGATGAACTACTTCAACCCCCTGCGCGGCATCGCCTCGATGCACTGCTCGGCAAACACGAGCATGGACGGCAAAAGCTCGGCTATCTTCTTCGGACTCTCCGGAACGGGCAAAACCACCCTCTCCACCGACCCCAAACGGAAACTCATCGGCGACGACGAACACGGCTGGGACGATGAAGGCGTGTTCAACTACGAGGGCGGCTGCTACGCCAAAGTCATCAACCTCGACAAAGAGAGCGAACCCGACATCTACAACGCCATCAAACGCGACGCCCTGCTCGAAAACGTTACCGTCGATGCCAACGGCAAAATAGATTTCGCCGACAAGAGCGTAACCGAAAACACCCGCGTATCGTACCCGATATACCACATCGAAAACATCGTGAAACCGGTATCGAAAGGTCCGCACGCCAAACAGGTAATCTTCCTGTCTGCCGACGCTTTCGGCGTACTGCCTCCCGTCTCGATACTCACCCCCGAACAGGCTCAATACTATTTCCTCTCGGGCTTCACCGCCAAACTGGCAGGTACCGAGCGCGGCATCACCGAACCGACCCCCACGTTCTCGGCTTGCTTCGGCGCAGCCTTCCTTTCGCTGCACCCCACCAAATACGCCGAAGAACTGGTGAAGAAAATGGAAAAGACCGGCGCAAAAGCCTACCTCGTGAACACCGGCTGGAACGGTACGGGAAAACGTATCTCGATACGCGACACACGCGGTATCATAGATGCCATTCTCGACGGTTCCATCGAAAAAGCCGCCACGAAATCAATTCCCTATTTCGACTTCAAAGTGCCGACCGAACTTCCGGGCGTGGACAAAAACATTCTCGACCCGCGCGACACTTACGCCAATGCCGCCGACTGGGATGTTAAAGCCAAAGATTTGGCAGAACGCTTTATCAAAAACTTCGCCAAATTCACCGGTAACGAAGCCGGAAAAGCTCTCGTGGCTGCCGGACCGAAACTCTAAACGAAAACCTCTTTCGATACGAAACGCGGGGCGCAACAGCACCCCGCGTTTTTTTTATTAAATAAGAATTTGCGAAACGGAAATCAACTCGGAAAGTTTCGTATGCAAGTCCGCCACATTTCCATAGTCCATGAAACGGACTCTGTTTTTTATTTCCGAAAATGCAGAAAAGCTCAACTTCTTCAAAAACTCCTCCTTCCTCTTTTCGGACGCCACGATGTAAAAGCCGGTATAGAAATCTTGCAAATCACAGAATTTCAACAAAGAGTTCTGTATATCGGTCGAGTGTTCCACTTCAAAAACAGAAGACAACATACCTCTCCCGTTAAACCAAATCACATCGATACTTTTGGCTCGGTTTACCAATGCCGGATAAGAAAAATTCTTCATTTCCGTCGTCGTAGCAATATCGCCCAGCTTCTTGCCGATAAAAATCCGATTCTTATCCTGTGCCGGAACGTATGTTTCCATTTTCTTCATATTTCCGATTTCCAGCAACAGTCCCTGATAATAGGAATGATTAAATTCTTCCGTTTCGGGCTTTCCATCGATATGCGGCACGATGTTCAAAGCCTCGAACTTATCCCGATATTTCACAAGGGCATACAGCCCCGGCTTGATTTTGTAAATACTCTTGTTCTCCTGTACAATCCGTCGGACGCTGGCAAAAGGCGTTTTCGTATGCCAATCGCAATTCTCTATTTTGAATACCTCCTGATACAAATGTCCCAAGGTAGCTATTCCACCCATTTTCTCCATAGCGGCAATGACGGCTTCATACTGTTTCATATCGCACGTTTTTTCAAAATATGATTTTGCGAATTTATTAAAAATTTACCGTATTGTCAATTTTTGAGAAAATTATCGGGCAGGGGGTGTAACAAATATGCGGGTGGAATGTTATATTTGCAAATAAAAATTGTTGCATTATGAAAATAAAGGAAATAAAGGGACGGGAAATTTTGGATTCGCGCGGGAATCCGACCGTCGAAGTCGATGTGGTTTTGGAGTCGGGTATTACGGGCAGAGCCTCCGTTCCGTCGGGAGCATCGACGGGCGTGAACGAAGCCATAGAGCTGCGCGACGGCGACAAAAGCCGATTCGGCGGCAAAGGCGTACAACGCGCCGTTGCCCACGTCAATACCGAAATAGCCGCAGCAGTGGCTGGGCACTGCGTGTTCGACCAAGCGGGCATCGACCGGCTGATGATCGAGCTCGACGGCACGCCCAACAAATCGCGGCTCGGCGCCAACGCCATTCTCGGCGTATCGCTGGCGGTCGCCCACGCCGCCGCACTTGCTGCCGGACGTCCGCTCTATGCTTACATCGGCGGCATCGACAGCCACGTCATGCCCGTGCCCATGATGAATATCGTCAATGGCGGTTCGCATTCCGATGCGCCTATCGCTTTTCAGGAATTTATGATACGTCCCGTCGGCGCGCCATCGCTGCGCGAGGGTGTGCGTATGGGAGCAGAAATATTCCACGCACTGAAATCCATTCTCCACGACAAGGGGCTGAGCACCGCCGTAGGCGACGAAGGCGGCTTTGCACCGGCATTCGGCAGCACCGAAGAGGTTTTGGAAACGATAGTGTCCGCCATAGAGCGCGCCGGCTACCGCCCGGGCGAAGATGTGCGTCTGGGACTCGACTGCGCCGCTTCGGAATTTTTCGACAACGGCATATACGACTACACCCGATTCGAGGGAAAAAAAGGCGTGAAACGCACCCCGCAAGAACAAGTAGAATACCTGAGCAAACTCGTGGAACAGTACCCTATCGACTCGATAGAAGACGGCATGAGTGAAAACGACTGGGAAGGGTGGCGGCAGCTGACCGAGCGCATCGGCGACCGTTGTCAATTGGTGGGCGACGACCTGTTCGTAACCAACACCGAATACCTCGCACGCGGCATACGCGAGCATTGCGGAAATGCCATTCTCGTGAAAGTAAATCAGATAGGCACACTCACCGAAACACTGCGTGCCGTGGAGATGGCGCACCGCAACGGCTTTGCCGCCATTATTTCGCACCGCTCGGGCGAAACGGAAGACACGACCATTGCCGACATAGCCGTAGCCGTGAATGCCGGACAGATAAAGACCGGCTCGCTCTCCCGCACCGACCGCACCGCCAAATACAATCGGCTGCTCCGCATCGAGGAAGAGCTCGGCAGCAACGCCGTGTATGGCGTCCGACGACCGTAGCGTTCGAAGTATCCGACAACGGTTATTAACTATTTTTTGCATAAGGTGTGTAAATATTGCACGCCGGTCGATTATCTTTGTGCCAATATTTTGGAATAAACAGTTTCCGCGAAACAATGCGGATGGTTGTATTTATTTTTACTAAAAAAGAGAAGAATATGAAAAAGTACATGAAAGCACTTTGTATGGCAGGAATGTTGTGTACCGTCGCTTTGCCGACTCACGCCATTGATTGGAATTGGGGTCTCAAAGGCGGCATGGATTTCACCGGCAGCTCTTACAAAGGTTTAATCTCCGATATTCAGGTAAACGACAATCAGGGATTCTTCATCGGTCCGACGGCGGAACTTTGCCTGCCGATAGGATTTTCCGTAGACGCCTCTGTCCTTTATCTCCAACGCAAAACACGTTTCGGCTACGAAATCGACAATTCCTCTATCGACTACCTCCGCCGTTCTATCGACATACCTCTTTACGCCAAATTCACGTTTGCCCCGTTCAAGCTCTTCGGAATTTTCGCCGGAGTAGGTCCCTCTTTCACTTTCGATATAAAGAACGATGATCTCGGCAAGAAATTGTATACGCTTATCGGACAAGGAGACAACACCCCCGACAAAGATCTTTTCGATCAGAAAAAACAGGCAAGCCTCAATTTCATGGTCGGTATCATGTTGTTCAAGCACCTGCGGGCAAGCATCAACTACCGCACTCCGCTCGGCAACGTCACCAAAACATCGAAAGAAGGGTGGGAAACTATTTTGACTGACGACTTTTCGAGCAAAGACAGAATGTGGCAGTTTGTAGTAAGCCTTACTTTCTGATTACAAATATATAAATACCATGAAACAATACGCCAAACTCTCGGCAATGCTGTTTGCATTGTGTCTCACCGCACAACTTGCCGCTCAGGAAAAGACACTCTACGTCGAAATAGAAAATGCGTGGGCAAAAGACAAGCCCGACTATCCTGTCGTGCTTCAAGTCAAGGATTTGAAGTGCACATTCGACATACAATCCGCCACCCTTTTCGACGGAGAGAAAGAGATACCCTCGCAAGTCGATGACCTCGACCGCGATGGAGCCGGCGACGAAATAGCTTTCGTTGTCGATATGCCGGCGCAGACCACAAAGAAGCTGCGCCTCACCGTATCGGCTGCCGAAGCCGCACCCGACCGCTATCCCGCCCGCGTATATGCCGACATGAAGATTTACGACAAAAGCAACAAGCGCGACAAACATAAAAAAATAGATGCCCTCACCATACCCGGCACCACCAATATCTACAATAACCTCTACCACCACGGACCGGCTTTCGAGTCGGAACTCGTGGCATACCGCATCTACTTCGACCAGAAACAGACGGTCGATATATACGGCAAATTCCATAAAGGTTTTGAAGTAGAGCCGAGCGGCTGGTACCCCGACGACAAACAACTGGCAGCCGGATTCGGCGACGACGTGCTGCTCGTCAGCGGAAGTTGCGGCGCCGGCGCACTCAAAGGGTGGGACGCCAAAAACAAAAAAGCCATACACATAACGCCGGTAAAAGAACGTACCGGACGCATTCTGGCATACGGTCCCGTGCGCACCGTCGTCGATATGGAAGCGCGCGGCTGGCAGTACGGCGACAGCCGACTCAACATGACTTGCCGCTACATTCTGTACGGCGGGCACCGTGATGCGCAAGTCGATGTGATTTTCGACAAACCGCTCGGCAACGAAACGTTCTGCACCGGTGTGCAAGACATCAAAGGCTCCGTATCGTATAGTGACCATCAAGGATTGGTGGGCTGCTGGGGTACGCATTGGCCGGTAAACGACACCGTAAAATACGCCAAAGAAACGGTAGGTCTCGGCACCTGTCTGCCTGCCCAATACGTAGTCGATGAAACCAAAGACAAGGTGAATTACCTCTATCAGGTGCAGGCGCCGAACACGACGGGATTCACTTACTACATCACGTTTACGTCGATGAAAGAGACATTCGGCTACAAAACGCCCGAAGCGTGGTTCGAACACTTGCAGGCGTGGAAAGACGACCTCGACCACCCCTGCCGCGTAAGCCTCAAAAAGAAGTAGCGGAAACATCGGCGCGGGAAAGTTTCTTTCGTATTCCGTTTTTTATTCGTACCTTTGCGGCATTCTTCACAAAATGCTCGCAACATGGTTTATCAACTTTCCCGTATGATTACGGCACAAGCCCGTAAATACAGAAATAGAGAAGCCTTACGCTATAAAAATGCCGACGGAAAATGGGTTTCCATATCGTGGAGCGAATTCGAGTCGCAGATTGAACGCACCGCCCGCGCCATGCTCGCATGGGGCATCGGCATACAGGAAAACATCGCCACCTACACGCCCAACAAACCCGAAAGTCTCGTCGTAGATTTCGCGGCATACGCCATACGGGCGGTCGTCGTGCCCCTCTACCCGACCGGTTCGCTCGAACAGGCGGAATACATCGTGCGCGAAGCCGCTATCCGTTATGTATTCGTCGGTGAACAATATCAGTACGACACCGTTTACAAAGCGATGTCAAGTTGTCCGACCCTGAAACGAATCATCATTTTCGACCCGCGCGTGCAGCGCGCCGCCGGCGATACGACGTCGATTTACTTCGACGACTTCAACGCAAAGGCAGCCTATACGCCTGCGTGCGACAGCCTTATGGCGCAGCGCGCCGAAAGCCGTGTGCCCGACGACCTCGCCTCTATCATCTACACGTCGGGGACGACGGGCGAATCGAAAGGCGTCATGCTCACCCATGCCAATTACGAAGCCGCCATGCGGCTGCACGACGAGCGGCTGACCATGTGTTCCGACCAAGACGTATCGCTGTGCTTCCTTCCGCTCACCCACATTTTCGAGCGGGGGTGGACCTACTTCTGCCTGACGAAAGGCATACGGGTGGTTATCAACCTCAACCCGAAAGAGATACAGCAGACCGTCAAAGAGGTGCACCCCACCGTGATGTGCAGCGTGCCCCGCTTCTGGGAAAAAGTGTATGTCGCCGTACAGGAAAAAATCGCCGCGTCCAAGAAAATGCGGCGTGCGCTTTTCATGCGGGCACTATCCGTTGGGCGGCGCCGCAACATCGACTGTCTGCGCAACCGGCGGCGGGTACCGCTTTTGCTCTCTCTGCAATACGCCCTGTACGACAGGCTGGTATTCCGCAAGCTGCGCAAAGCCATCGGCATAGAAAACGGCAACATTTTCCCGACGGCAGGCGCACCGCTCTCCGACACGATAAACGAGTTTCTGCACAGCTGCGGAATCAATATTCTTTACGGGTACGGTCTGTCGGAAACGACAGCCACTGTTTCGTGCTTCGGACTTACCGGCTATCAAATAGGTTCGGTCGGTGAAACGCTGCCCGAAGTGCAGGTGAAAATCGGCGAAAACAACGAGATACTGGTAAAGGGTCCCACCGTGATGAAAGGGTATTACCGCAAACCCGAAGCCACCGCAGCCGCATTCACCGCCGACGGTTGGTTCCGCACGGGCGATGCCGGACGCCTCGATGCCGGTAGCAGCCTCGTACTGACGGAACGGATAAAAGACCTTTTCAAGACCTCGAACGGAAAATACATCGCCCCGCAAGCCCTCGAAGCCAAACTCGGCGAAGACAAATACATCGAGCAGGTAGCCGTCATCGGCGACTGCCGCAAGTATGTAACGGCTATCATCATTCCTGCTTTCGAGGCGCTCAAAGAGTATGCCGCCCAGCGGCATATCCGTTACCATGCGCTCGAAGATTTGGTAAAGAATCAGAATATCCAAAAGTTGATACAGGAGCGCATCGCCGCGCTGCAAGCCAACTTCGCCCACTTCGAGCAAATAAAGCGGTTCACCCTGCTGCCGCGCGCTTTCAGCATGGAAACCGGCGAGCTGACCGACACGCTCAAACTGCGCCGTGCAGTCATCAACCGCATATACAAAGCAGAAATAGAAGCCATGTACGCTTAACACGATAACCATGATTACAGCAGAACAATTAAAAGAGACAGAAGAACGCAAGCTGGCGTTGAGGAGGTATCTTTGACATCGACTCGAAGTTGATACAAGTCGAAGAAGAAGAGTTGCGCACGCACGTTCCCGATTTTTGGGACGACCGCAAGAAAGCGGAAGCGCAAATGAAAAAAGTCAAGGAACTGCGGTTTTGGATTGAAAAATTCGACGAAGCCGACAAAGCCGTCGAGGAGTTGAAACTCGCTTTCGATTTCGTGAAAGAAGAAGTCATCACCGAAGCCGAACTCGACGAAATATACACCCGCACCTGCGCCCTCATCGAGTCGCTCGAACTGCGCAACATGCTGCGCCACGAAGAAGACAAACTGGGCGCCGTGCTCAAAATCAATTCCGGTGCGGGCGGCACGGAAAGTCAGGACTGGTCGGAAATGCTCATGCGGCTCTACCTGCGGTGGTGCGAGGCACACGGCTACAAAGCCGCCGTTACCCATATCATCGACGGCGACGATGCCGGCATCAAGAGCGTTACCATAGAAATCGAAGGCGACTACGCTTACGGTTATCTCAAAAGCGAAAACGGCGTGCACCGGTTGGTGCGCGTGTCGCCCTACAACGCGCAGGGAAAACGCATGACCTCTTTCTCGTCGGTATTCGTCGTGCCGCTGGTCGATGATACGATAGAAATAGCCATCAATCCGGCAGACATTTCGTGGGACACTTTCCGCAGCGGCGGCGCCGGCGGACAGAATGTGAACAAAGTGGAGTCGGGCGTGCGGCTGCGTTACAACTGGAAAAATCCCGATACCGGCGAAACGGAGGAGATACTCATCGAATGCACCGAAACGCGCGACCAACCCAAAAACAAAGAACGCGCCATGCAGCTGCTCCGCTCGCAACTCTACGACAAGGAGCTGCGCCGGCGCCGTGAAGAACAGGCAAAAGTGGAAGCCGGCAAGAAAAAAATCGAATGGGGCTCACAGATACGCAGCTACGTATTCGACGACCGGCGGGTGAAAGACCACCGCACCAACTATCAAACGTCCGACGTGCAAGGCGTGATGGACGGGAACATCGACGACTTCATCAAAGCCTACCTGATGGAATTCGGGGGAGAATAATTTTGCATCATGGAAAAACTGACAATCATCAAAGTAGGCGGAAAAATCGTGGAAGAGGCAGCGACCCTGCACTCGCTGCTGCACGACTTCGCCGCGATAAAAGGAAACAAACTTTTGGTACACGGCGGCGGACGCTCGGCGACCCGACTTGCCGAACAGCTCGGCATACCGGTGCGCATGGTCGAGGGGCGCCGCATCACCGATGCCGATATGCTGCGCGTGGTAACAATGGTATATGGCGGACTCGTGAACAAGAACATCGTCGCCGGATTGCAAGCTCTCGGTATCGACGCGTTGGGTATGACCGGCGCCGACATGGACATACTCCGCTCCGCAAAACGTCCGGCAGGCGCTGTCGATTACGGTTTCGTGGGTGACGTAAAAGCGGCGCGGGGAGAAATCCTTGCGCGCTTGATACACGACGGCAGCGTGCCCGTACTTGCCCCGCTCACCCACGACGGCAGCGGACAGCTGCTCAACACCAATGCCGACACGATAGCCGGCGAAACAGCCAAAGCCCTCGCCCCCTTCTTCGACGTTACGCTGATTTACTGCTTCGAAAAAAAAGGGGTATTGCGCGACGAAAACGATGACGACAGCGTCATTCCGCAAATCGACAAAGCCGTATTCTCCCGGCTGAAAGCCGACGGTACGGTGCAAGGCGGCATGATACCCAAACTCGAAAACGCTTTCCATGCTATCGACGCCGGAGTGAAAGAAGTCATCATCACCCGTGCCGATGCACTTGCGTCGGACAACGGCACCCGCATCGTCGGATAACGCATTTTCAAAGGAGAACTTTCCAATCCCTTTTTAGTTGTTCATACAGGAATTATTCCTTTTTTTGCTATATTTGTCCGTCGTTAAAAACATACATCAATATGAAAGTCGCTCTAATTACAGGTATCACGGGACAAGACGGTTCATTCCTTGCCGAATTTCTTCTGGGTAAAGGGTATGAAGTACACGGCATCATACGCCGGTCGTCCTCGTTCAACACGGAACGCATCGAACATCTCTACCTCGATGAGTGGGTGCGCGATATGCACCGCAAACGATTGATAAATCTGCACTACGGCGACATGACCGACTCGTCGTCGCTGATACGCATCATACAGCTCGTAAAACCCGACGAAATATACAATCTGGCGGCGCAATCGCACGTAAAAGTCTCTTTCGACGTGCCCGAATATACGGCAGAAACCGATGCCGTAGGTACACTCCGGCTGCTGGAAGCCGTGCGAATACTCGGACTTGAAAAGAAATGCCGCCTCTACCAAGCCTCCACGTCCGAGCTGTTCGGACTGGTGCAGGAGGTTCCTCAAAAAGAAACGACCCCATTCTATCCGCGCTCCCCTTACGGAGTTGCCAAACAATACGGATTCTGGATTACCAAAAACTATCGGGAATCGTACGGCATGTTCGCTGTAAACGGGATTCTCTTCAATCACGAATCGGAACGGCGTGGCGAAACGTTCGTTACGCGCAAAATTTCATTGGCGGCAGCCCGTATAGCTCACGGACTTCAAGACAAACTCTATCTGGGCAATCTCAACTCGCTGCGCGACTGGGGGTATGCCAAAGACTACGTGGAATGCATGTGGCTGATGCTTCAACACGACACGCCCGAAGACTTCGTCATCGCCACCGGCGAATACCACACGGTGCGCGATTTTGCGACGCTGGCGTTCAAAGAGGCGGGCATAGAGATACGCTGGGAAGGCGAAGGCGTCGATGAAAAAGGATACGATGCCGCCACCGGACGGGAATTGATAGCCGTCGACCCGAAATACTTCCGACCGGCAGAGGTCGAGCAGCTGCTGGGCGACCCGACCAAAGCCAAAACCTTGCTGGGCTGGAATCCGCGAAAGACCCCCTTTTCCGAATTGGTGAAAATCATGGTACGGCACGATATGGAAGCGGTAAAATCGTCATCGGCGAAATAAAATCGGGATATGGAAAAATCGGCGAAAATATATGTGGCAGGACATCGCGGACTGGTAGGCTCCGCCATTTGGAACAACCTGCGGGCGAAAGGTTACACGCAGCTCGTGGGCAGAACGCACCAAGAACTCGACCTGCTCGATGCCGGCGCCGTGAAAAAATTCTTCGACGAGGAGCGTCCGCAATACGTGATACTTGCTGCCGCCCATGTAGGCGGCATCATGGCAAACAACACCTACCGCGCCGACTTCATCTATGAAAACCTGCAAATACAGACGAATGTCATCGTCGAGGCATTCCGGCACGACGTAAAGAAACTGCTTGCCTTAGGCTCGACGTGCATCTATCCGCGCAACTGTCCGCAGCCCATCAAAGAGGAATACCTGTTGACGGGCGAATTGGAATATACCAACGAACCCTACGCCCTCTCCAAAATCGCGGGGCTGAAAATGTGCGAGAGCTTCAACCTGCAATACGGCACCGACTACATTGCCGTGATGCCGACCAACCTCTACGGTCCGAACGACAATTTCCATTTGGAAAACTCCCACGTACTGCCGGCGATGATACGCAAAATCTTCCTGTCGCACTGCCTGCGCGAAGGCGACTGGGCAATGATACGCGCCGATATAGCTGCCCGCCCCGTCAAAGGCATCGACGGAACCTCTTCCCAAGAAGCGATAACGAATATATTAGCAGATTACGGGATAGCCGCCGACAGCGTAACGCTATGGGGTACGGGACGCCCGCTGCGCGAATTTCTTTGGTCGGAAGATATGGCAGATGCCTGCATCTTCGTCATGGAACATGTCGATTTCGATGACTTGCGCGGCAACTCGCCCGAAGTGCGGAATTGCCATATCAACATCGGAACGGGAAAGGAAATAACCATTCGCACGCTGGCAGAGCTTATCACAACCGATGTCGGCTACAAAGGCGCACTGCATTTCGATGCCTCGAAACCCGACGGCACACCGCGAAAATTGTGCGACGTTTCCCGCCTGCACGCTTTGGGGTGGCACCACCGAATCGACATCGAAGAGGGTGTTAAAAAATTATATGATTGGTACATCAACAGCTTAAATAAATAACCGAACATGAGAATCATTCTGCTGTCGGGCGGCTCCGGAAAAGGGCTGTGGCCCTTGTCGAACGAAGCCCGCTCGAAACAATTTTTGAAACTGCTGAAATCGCCGGACGGCACACCGGAGTCGATGTTGCAGCGTATCGTGCGCCAAATAAAAGAAGCCGGCATCGACGCACCCATCACCATTGCCACGAGTGTGGCGCAGAAAGACCCGATTACCAGCCAGCTCGGCAACCACGTCGATGTCGTTACCGAATCCGACCGACGCGACACGTTTCCGGCAGTGGCGTTAGCCGCGACTTACCTGCTCGACGAAAAACATTGCGACGACAGCGAAACCGCAGTAGTCATGCCCATAGACGCTTATACCGAACAACGTTATTTTTCCGCCGTTGCCGATATGGCACGAATCGTGGCAGAAGGAAAAGCCGAATTGGCATTGATGGGCATTCGTCCCACCGCACCGTCGACGGAATACGGATACATCGTACCGCAGCCCGCCGATAAAAAAGAAAAAATACTCCATGTCGCCCGTTTCATCGAAAAGCCCGATGAAAAAACGGCTGCTGCACTCATGGCGGAAGGAGCGTACTGGAACGGCGGCGTCTTCGCGTTCAGGCTCGGATACATGAAATCCATCATCGAGCGATATATCCGCATATCGAAATACGAAACCCTGCGCGCCAAATACGACGTTCTGCCTCAAAACAGTTTCGACTGCGAAGTAACGGAAAAAGAGTGTTCGGCAGTTTTCGTTCCGTTCGAGGGGAAATGGAAAGATCTCGGCACGTGGAACAGCCTGACCGAAGAAATGTCGGAAAATGCGCTCGGAAACGTTATCATCAGCAAAGACGCGACAAACACGCATGTCATCAACGAATCGGAAGTGCCGCTCATCTGTCTCGGCACGCAAGACATCGTGGTTGCCGCCTGTCCCGACGGCATCTTGGTAAGCGACAAAAAGGCTTGCCCGCAGCTGAAATCGTATGCCAACCTGCTGACGGTGCGCCCCATGTACGAAGAACGCCGCTGGGGCACTTACAAGGTCATGGGCTACAATGAATTTCCCGACGGACACAAAGCCCTGACGAAACTGCTCTACCTCAAACCCAACTGCCACATCAGCTACCAGTACCACAATCACCGCGAAGAAATCTGGACTTTCGTCGACGGCGAAGGTCGGTTGATTATCGACGGGGTGGAAACGAAAGTGGGTCGCGGCTATGTGGCACACATCAAAGCGGGACAGAAACACGCCGTCCGCGCCATTACCGACCTGCAAATCATCGAAGTGCAGGTAGGCAGCGAACTTATCGAAGAAGACATCGTGCGCCTCGACTGGAAGTGGTAAACTTCTATCGACTAACATCTTACATACCAATTTATGGAAGAACCGCAACTCAACGAACACAACAAACAGGAATATCCGCCCATGCACACGACGGAGCACATTCTGAACCGGACTATGGTAACGATGTTCGGGTGTCCCCGCTCGCGCAACGCTCACATCGAGCGCAAGAAAAGCAAATGCGACTACGAACTGCCGGAGGCGCCGACGCCCGAGCAGCTGGCTGCCGTAGAAGAGAAAGTCAATGAAGTGATACAGAGGTATCTGCCGGTAACCGTCGAATTTGTTTCGCGCGAACACGTGCCTGCCGATGTCGATCTCTCGAAACTGCCGGCAGACGCGTCGGAAACGCTGCGCATCGTGCGGGTCGGCGATTACGACGTGTGCGCCTGCATCGGTGCGCACGTATCGAACACGGCAGAAATAGGCACCTTCAAAATTATCAGCAGCGATTACGAAAACGGGCGGCTGCGCCTGCGCTTCAAATTGCTTGAACAGGAGTGATTGCCTAAAAATTTTCCTTGTCGTTTCGGGCGGGAGAATCCGTAATTTCGGTTGCAAATAAGTAATTCGTATATTTTTTTATTACGACGGCGGCAATTAACTTTGTCGCCGTTTTCATATATTCACCCGAAAAAGAAATTCATGAAAAAATTTGTCGGAGGAATTTTCTTTCTGCTGCTTGCCTTTCCGGCAATGGCGCAAAACGATACGACACGCACGGCAAAGACGTATGCCGTAAGCGAAGTGGTGGTTACGGGCACACGCAACGAAACCGACGTGCGGCATCTCCCGATGACCGTTTCCGTCATCGACCGTACGACGATAGAACAAAGTATGCGCCCATCGCTCCTGCCCCTGCTGACGGAACAGGTGCCCGGACTCTTTACGACAGCACGGGGCGTCTTGGGCTATGGCGTTTCGGGCGGAGCTGCCGGCGGCATATCAATACGCGGGCTGAGCGGCAGTTCGGGACAAATGATGGTACTCATCGACGGACACCCGCAATACATGGGCTTGATGGGACACCCCATATCCGACTCGTACCAGCCGCTGATGACCGAGCGCGTGGAAGTGCTGCGCGGTCCGGCATCGGTGCTGTACGGCTCCAACGCCATGGGAGGCGTGATAAACATCGTTACCCGCAAAATGCAGGACGACGGCGTGAAAACCGACATCAGAGCAGGTTACGGTTCGTTCAACACGCTGGAAACCGAAATTACCAACCGCGTGCGCGCCGGCAAATTCACCAGCGTGATAGCTGCCTCGTACAACCGTACCGACGGGCATCGGCGGGATATGGTGTTCGACCAGTGCGGTGGATATGCCAAATTAGGATATGAATTTGCTAAGGCATGGAACGCCCGCGCCGACGTGCAGATAACACACTTCAACGCCTCCAACCCGGGCGAAGTGTCGGCGCCCCTCACCGACGCCGACCAGCGGATTACGCGCGGCATGACATCGGTGGCGGTGGAAAACCGCTACGAAAAAACATCGGGCGCGTTCAGCTTCTTCTACAATTTCGGGAACCATTGGATAAACGACGGTTACGATGCAACAGCCGGCGAATCGCCTCTGGACTACCGCTACCGCTCGCGCGACGATATGTTGGGTGTATCCCTGTATCAGAGCGCGCAATTTTTCAAGGGAAACCGTCTGACGGCAGGCGTCGATTACTACCACTTCGGCGGTGAAGCGTGGAACGACTACGTGAGCGGCGAGCAGGCGGGCGAACGCTCGGACATCGCCGACAAAACGCAAGACGAGATAGCCGGCTACCTCGATTTCCGGCAGGACATCGGGGCGTGGCTTACCCTCGACGCTGCCGTGCGCATCGACCACCATTCACAAGCGGGCACGGAGTGGGTGCCGCAAGCGGGGCTTTCTTTCCGTCTGCCGAAAAACGTCGGGCTGAAAGTCTCGGCAAGCAAGGGTTTCCGATTCCCCACCATTCGCGAAATGTATATGTTCCCGCCGCACAATCCCAACCTGAAACCCGAGCGCATGTGGAACTACGAACTGGCATTTTCGCAGCGTGTCGGGAGCGTTTCCTACGGCATCAACATTTTCTATATCGACGGCGACAACCTGATACAGACCGTCCGCACGGACGGGCGTCCGCAAAACGTCAATACCGGCGAAATAAAAAATGCGGGCGTCGAAGCGCAGGCGGCATGGCGCATCTCCGACGCATGGTCGGTCGATGCCAATTACAGCTACCTGCACATGAAAAATCCCGTGTTGGCTGCCCCCGAACACAAGTTGTACGCGGGTGCCGCCTACACCGCCGGTCGTTGGCAAGCCTCCACCGGCATTCAGTACATCGCCGGACTCTACACGGCAGTGGGCGAACAGGCACAGACCGAAGATTTCGTACTTTGGAACGCGCAAGTGGCGTTCCGAGCCACCAAGCTGCTAAGCCTCTGGGCACGCGGCGAAAACCTGCTGGCACAACGTTACGAAATAAATGCCGGATTCCCGATGCCCCGCGCCACCGTCATGGCAGGCATTAAGATTCATTTTTAATCCCGCAAATTTCCGCACGGAAAGCCCGACAAAAGAAACAGCACAAAAAGGCAGCAATCTTAGATTTTCCCTTTTTCATGGGAAATCTCCAAAATCCTCATTGTACTTCCTATCGGAATGTTTCTATTCCTGTAAATCATATTTTCGCTTTTTTCTTGCAGATTCGTTCGTTTTTTTTTAACTTGCCATTGTTTCTTTCCATTTTTATATAAAATAATTATTTCAGCAACGCAAAAAAGTGCAATTATACGCTCATGTTTTAAGGCTCAAAAATCGTTAGTCTATGATAAAAATACTGCTTTTTATAGATTATTCAAGTGATTTTGACAGGAAGCTGTTGTTAGGATTAGTCAGATATGCCAAAGAGAATAATGCCGGCTGGTTATTTTATCGTCTCCCTATCTATTATGTGACGATGCATGGCGCCAAGGGGGTGTTAGAATTTGCAAAAAACTGGGGAGCCTCTGCACTTATAGGGAAATGGACTGATGATACTATCAATTTTCAAAAAGAATTAAATATTCCCGTAGTACTGCAAAACTACCATCACCGCAGTACGTGCACTTCCAATCTGACAGGCGCTTATAAAGAAACAGGTAAAATGGCAGCACAATTTTTCAAAAAGAGGCTGTTTGAAAATTTTGCCTATTTTGGTATCAAAGGAGTCGTTTGGTCTGATGAACGAAGAGAAGGATATGAACAGGAGATAAAATGTTTTTCAGGAAATTTCTTTTGTTTTGAAGTAGAAGGTCAGGATAAAGATGAACTCCGTAAAGAAATAATTAATTGGCTATTACAACTTCCCAAACCCATTGCCTTGTTCTGCTGCGATGATGCCCATGCTCTGTTTATCTCTGAAATATGTAAAATAATAGGGATATGTATACCTGAAAGTATTTCTTTATTAGGTGTAGATAATGATGAATTGATGTGTAATATTTCCGATCCGCCAATTTCTTCCATCGAACTGGAGGTGGAAAAAGGAGGATATCTGTTAGGGAAACTTATAGATAAGCAGTTGAAGAAAGAATATACGGGCTCTTTTAATATCGTGATTAATCCGGTACGCATAGAGTTACGTCAATCCACTGAAAAATATAATATTAAAGATCCCTATGTATTGAAAGTAGTGCATTATATCAATGCTCATTATTATTCCGATTTATCAATAAATACACTTCTTACTCATGTCCCTTTGTCGCGCAGGAGTTTGGAGGTTAAATTCAAAAAGATTATGCACATATCCGTTTATCAATATATTCTAAAAGTTCGATGCGACTATTTGGGCAATTTGTTGCTTACTACCGATCGAACTTTACGAGAATTGAGTATTGAGGTCGGCTTTAAAGATTATAATAATGTAGCACGTACTTTCAGAAAATATAAAAGAATTTCTCCGAATGAATATCGAAAAAAAGGGAATGTACATAATACGAATGGCTATGCGTAACGTAATATTAAAAGAAGCTATATGAAAATAAGAAAGATATCGGCATTAGTAACTGATGCGCAACAAGTTCCTTCCTTATTGGATAATAATCACATTCGCTTCCAACAGATAGGGTGTGTTAATTGGGAAACGTATCCCTATAAGCCCTCTGTGTTTTTCAGGATTGCGCATACCGGCAAAACGATACTTCTCCATTATAGAGTAGTAGAAAGAAGTGTCCGTGCTAAGTATACCGAAGACAATAGCATGGTTTGCAGGGATAGTTGCGTGGAATTTTTTTTGATGCCAGCCAATGACGGTATTTATTACAACATAGAGTGTAACTGTGCCGGTGTTCTAAAACTTGCCGCGGGTATCAATAGATACGAACGTGAAACTGCTTCCTTAGAATTATTAAAAGAAGTAAAGCGTTGGTCAAGTTTACCGATTGTCCCTTTTGAAGAAAAATACGAAGAAACTGCGTGGGAAATTGCTATTATTATTCCTTGTTCTGCATTCTTTAAGCATACATTTTCCTTTTTAGATGGAATGTCGGCAAGAGGTAATTTCTATAAATGCGGTGATGAATTACAGACACCTCATTTCCTATCTTGGCAGCCTATCCATCTTCCTTCTCCTGATTTTCATTCTCCATCATTTTTCAGTCCGTTGGAGTTTGAATTTTAAGCAGAGCACCGCTTAGAGGGAAAATATGTTTTGCCATATTTTACTCTATATTGTTGGCGCTTTTTCGTTTTTTGAGCATTTATTTGCGTTTTTTCTGCGCAAAAGGCGGTGTTTTATGTTTATGTTTGCGGCATAAATATAAAACGATTATGTGTTCATCTGATTTGTCATCGAATAATAGGAACTATATTGTTTCCCTCATTCTCATCGGATTATTATTCTTCATTTTTGGATTAGTATCATGGGTTAATTCTATTTTAGTTCCTTATTTCAAAATAGCTTGTGAGTTGCAAAGTGAATTACAAAGCTATTTAGCGAACTTTGCTTTCTACATAGCTTATCTGGTAATGGCTATTCCTGCCTCCATATTACTCAATCGTGTCGGTTTCAAGAACGGTGTGAAATACGGGCTTGGGATACTGGGCTTGGGAGCGCTGCTTTTCATGCCAGCAGCTTATACCCGTACTTATAATATGTTTCTGGTCGCATTATTTATTATGGGTACCGGACTGGCACTTTTGCAGACAGCAGCCAATCCGTTCGTTACCATCATCGGTCCCATAGAAAGTGCCGCTCGCCGCATCAGTATCATGGGTATTTGCAATAAATTTGCAGGTATCATTTCTCCCCTTATTTTTGCGTTTTTAGTCATCAAGCCTGCTGATAAACTCATTATGGAGCAGTTAGATGCCAATCTGCTGGCGGGTGCCGTCAAAGAACAGGCATTGAACGAATTGATATGCGGTGTTATTCCTCCTTATTGTTCACTTGCCGCTCTACTTTTCATTTTCGGAATCGTATTCAGTCGTTCCCCGATTCCGAACATCAATCCCAACAAAGATGTAAAATCGACCGATGTTCTTTCCAATGACAGGAAATCGGTCTTTGCCTACCCGTACCTTATACTCGGGGCATTTGCCTTGATGTTCCATGTCGGTTCACAGGTCATCTCCATCAATACTATCATCGGCTATGCGGAAAGTATGGATATTTCCATGCTCGATGCCAAAATATTCCCTTCTGCCACTTTGTTTTGCATTCTGGTAGGTTATCTATCGGGAATCATCTTGATACCGAAATATTTGTCCCAGCAGCAGGCTTTGGTTATCGCTACGATTTCCGGACTTGTTTTGTCATTATGTGTTCTCTTTATTTCAGGTGAAGTCACACTATTCGGCTTCACGACAGATATATCTATATGGTTTCTGGTCTTATTGGGTATTCCTAATTCAGTTATATATGCCGGAATTTGGCCGTTAGCCATTCATGATTTGGGTCGTTACACCAATATCGGTTCCTCGTTGCTGGTCATGGGGCTTTGCGGAAATGCCATATTACCGTTAGTGTATGGATATGTAGCCGATTTGACCGGTGATTTGCGGACAGCTTACTGGGTATTGATACCTTGTTTTGTCTATATGATATATTATGCTCTTTATGGGCATAAGATAGAGTATTGGAAGAAACGTACTGTTAAATAAAATATATATGAACATAGAATATGCTATTATCCACGGGAATGTTATGACCCCCTCGCGCATAATCGAGCAAGGGTGTGTGCTTGTTGCCGATGGTAAAATTGCGGACGTATTGGAAACGACTCCGGTATTGGACGAAACGGTGGGCGTAATTGATGCAGAGGGGCACTATGTAGCTCCCGGCTTTATTGACCTCCATACACACGGCGCGGGAGGCGCAGACTTTATGGATGGAAGTACGGAGGCTTATCTGACAGCAGCGCGAATGCACGCTTCGCACGGTACGACCTTGTTGTATCCAACAACTTTGACCAGTACCAATGAAATACTGTATGAATCGTTCGATGTCTATCGGGAGGCGGTCAAGCAAAATACAGACGGCGCACGGTTTGGCGGGTTACACCTCGAAGGTCCTTACTTCTCTCCATATCAGAGTGGAGCACAAGACAAGTGTTATCTGCGCAACCCGAACCCGAAAGAATATATGGAAATCTTGCGGCGTACAGATGATATTGCCCGTTGGAGTCTGGCTCCGGAATTGCCGGGAATGAAAATGTTTATACAAGTTTTGCGAGAACATGGCATTATAGCTTCGGCGGCACATAGTAACGCCACGTTCGAGGAGATGCAGGAGGCTTATCAAAACGGGCTAACCCATCTGACGCATTTCTATTCCTGCATGAGCAGTATTACTCGTCGAAATGCATTCCGTTATGCCGGCGTAGTGGAATTCGGGTATTATGAAGACAATGTGACAATTGAGATTATATCGGACGGTATCCATGTTCCCTCATCTCTTCTGAAACTGGTTAATAAACTTAAAGGTGTCGGGCGTATTGCATTGGTAACCGATTCCATGCGTGCAGCCGGTATGCCGGAAGGGAAAAGTATCTTGGGTAGTCTAAAAAACGGTCAGGAAGTTATTGTAGAAGATGGAGTAGCCAAACTGCCCGATCGTACGGCATTTGCCGGAAGCGTGGCAACGGCAGACCGTTTGGTATATACCATGTCGCACGAAGGAAATGCGACTTTGCACGATGCTGTCCGCATGATGACAGAGACACCGGCTCGTATCATGCATATAGACCATCGGAAAGGCAGAATCTTAAAAGGAATGGATGCGGACTTGACCATCTTTGATTCTAATGTTAATATTCAGGCAACCATTATTAATGGAAAAATTCTTTATAAGAAATAATTATGTTACTAAAAACATTCAAGACAGACAAATTGATTGTCAACGCTTACGACTCGCGAATAGAAATGGGTAAAGGTGCCGCCATGGAAGCTGCGGCATATTTAAGGTGGCTGCTGGCTGATAAAAAGGAGATATATGTCGTCTTTGCCGCCGCTCCTTCTCAAAATGAATTTCTGGCGGAATTGTCCGTAGCGCCGGATATCGACTGGCAACGTGTACATGCCTTACATATGGACGAGTATGTCGGACTTTCAGCCAATGCGACTCAGGGATTCGGGAATTTCCTGAAACGAAGCATCTTTGACAAACTGCCTTTTGCTTCCGTACACTATATAGGAACAGAGAAACTGCCTGAACAGGCTTGTACCGACTATGAAAAGTTGATAAACGAACACGAGATAGATATCGTATTCATGGGGATAGGTGAAAACGGGCATATCGCATTCAACGATCCTCATGTGGCTGATTTCAATGACCCCAAATCCATTAAAACGGTTGATTTGGACCAGATATGTCGGCAGCAGCAAGTGAACGATGGCTGCTTCGTATCCTTGGACGAGGTGCCCAAATATGCTTTGACACTGACTATTCCGACCTTATGTTCGGCTCGGAGAATCTTCTGTATCGTTCCGAGTTCCACCAAAGCACAGGCTGTGAAAAAGACGGTTTATGGTGAAATCTCGACGCAATGCCCTGCCTCTATCCTCAGAAATCACGATTATGCTACGCTCTATGTCGATACAGATAGCGGTAAATATATAATAGAATAAGCCATGAGTAAGATGTCAAAATTTTATCGCTTTATAGGTTGCTTGCTGCTTGTTTGCTGTACGAAGATGGCTGTTTTTGCAAACTCTTCCGTAACAGATTTTGCAGTCAAAGGGATATATATAGACCTGCGCACGCAGGTGATGACCGTCCCCGCCTTGAAGACAGTTGCAAAAAAGGCGGCGGCAGAGGGTATCAATACCCTGATTATGGAATATGAAGCGACATTTCCATTTGATAAACATGCCACGCTATGTAATTCTTACCATTTTACCGTTGGGGAAATTACTGAGTTTGTAGCGTATTGTTCTTCGTTGGGTATTGATGTGATACCTTTACAGAATTGTTTCGGACATTGCGAGTACATTCTGCAACACGACCGTTATGCCCAATTGCGCGAGAGTAAAAATGATATGTCGCAAGTATGTCCGCTGAGTAAACAGGCAAAACAGGTATTCGGAGAGATATTTCAGGAGGTGGCTCGTTTGCACCCGTCGCCTTATTTTCATATCGGAGCAGATGAAACCCGACTGCTGGGGCACTGTAAGTATTGTAAACAGAAAGTGAATGATGAGGGAATCTCCAAACTATTTGTCGATTATGTCAAAGAGATGTGCGAGTTGGTCATTGGCATGGGAAAAACGCCCCTCATCTGGGCAGACATGATATTGCAATATCCTGAGGCATTAAATGAATTACCGTCCGGAATTATTGTAGTAGACTGGAATTACGGGTGGAATCCCTATCATTTTGGTAATATAGATGCCTTGATAGAACGAGGCTTGACGGTGTGGGGAGCTTCCGCATTGCGTTCTTCGCCGGACAATATCTATTTAACGCAGTGGAACAAACACTTTGAGAATCTGGAAACATTTTTGTCTTTCGCCCGTGAACACGGCTATAAAGGTATCATCAACACGTCGTGGAGTACATCGGGACGTTACGGCTACATTTATGACAACGGGTGGGAAGTCGTGGAGTTGCAACCGATACGTCAGGTATATCCGATGTCGGGCTTCGATATTTTGCAACGAGCTTATGCCGATGCCTTGAAAAAGACAGACTGGGACGCAAAGACTTTTATTCGGAATTACGGAAAAGAACATTTCGGTTTTACCGACCGCGAGCAGACAATACTTCTGGAATATATGTCGATGCCGCAAGAGACGGTAACGACAGCCAAGATAGAGGACACCCGGATAACCCAAATGCTTGTACAGTGCGAGACATTGAAGAAGAAACTGGCGGAATTGAAACCTAAATACCACAAAGAAGATCTCCGCCACTTGCAGTTGATGTTGGATATCCGCATCAATTACCTGAAATTTAAGCAGGTAGAGAAGTTGATTGAGTCAAATGAATTTAACGCCTCTATGCGGGAAATTTGTGCGATTCGATTGAAACAGATAGAGAAAGAGAGCAAGGAGTTGCGTAAACGGTTCTGTCGTCTTAATGCCGCGTATTTGAAAAATCCTGCTGAAAGTTTCGGTACGTGGGATTATGTGCAAAAGATGGAGAAAATGTACCGTTGTCTGCTTGAAACACATTATTAATTTTAAATTAAATTCAATACTATGAAAAAGAACCTTCTATTATGGGGCATTATAGCGATAGCTATATCGGCTTGCGAAGAGAACAATACCGGCTATGGTTCTACTTTCAAAGAAATCGAACATGAAATCATCAATAGCTCACCGACAACGGTTGAGATTTCGGAGGAATGTATTGCGGCTGCGGAAATGACCGAGAAGATGAAAGAGCGCGCCGAAGCCTATCGTATTGCAACTCATGGAGAAAATGGAGAAGGACGCAATGGCGTATATGTATATACCTCTTCCGTGGAGGCATATAAAAATGCGCCGGAAAAACTCGCTGCACGTTTAGCCGTTTTAGGTTTCAACGACATTTATCTTTCTCCGGGGAAAGAGAGGATAACCGGAGTTGACCCGTGGCTTCGCTCGTTTATTTCTGCATTGAAAGAGTACGGCATTCGCACCCATGCTGTCCGTATCGCAGACAATTCACTTTATGTCAACGAAGCCAAAGTAGAAGATGAAGTGGCGTTAATCCAGACCTACAACAACTCCGCAGCTCCGAACGAGCGCTTTTACGGTATTGCCGCAGACTTGGAACCTCATACTTGCAAGGGTGCCGCAAAACCCAACGGTTTGGCATACGAATGGAACAGTGAGAATAATTACGGCATCGGAGGTGCAAATGACAAGTTACTCGGTTTGACAATAGAACGTTTAGAAAAAGCGAGAAGTCTGTTGCCGAATAATTTGCCGCAGTTGAGCGAAGCGATTTCTTATAACTTCCAAATTAAAAATGACGAGCAGCAGCTTTCTTATGGCACGGTGCCGCAGTTTTTGGAATATTGCGATTGGGTGGTGCTGATGGCATATTTAGACAACAAGCAGTCTATTTGGGAGAAAAGCAAACCATCGTTAGATGCAGCCGAGACGGTGAAAGTTAAAAACGATGCCGGCAAAGAGGTAACAAAACCGCAAACCGTAAGCATCTGTGTAAAGACTGCGGTGAATGATATCGACAACAGTGCGAGCATTCAAGCCAAAGGCTGGGACTATTTAATGGAAATAGTCGAGTACGTAATGGAGCAAGGTAATACCTATCCTTCGTTCCGCGGCTTCGATATATTCACGTATGAAGGTATTGAAGTGATGTGGGAAGGAGAAGAATGACGACTTGACATAAGCAAAGAATCCTATCAACAAACGATAAAAAATAAGAATTATGAGACGATATAGCGCATTTAGATGTTGTTTAATATTTTGTCTGTTTTGTCTGTTTTCCGACTTAGCGGCACAGAATATATCTGTCACGGGAACGGTGACGGAAAAAACGGAAAATGGAGAATCAATACCGGTTATCGGAGCCACAGTTACGACAAAAGAGGCTCGGGTGGCAAGTGTTACCGATGTAAATGGCAAATATGTGATTGAAACCGCCCCTGACGCGACCCTGATATTTCGCTATCTGGGTTATAAGAACCAGTACGTACCCGTTAATGGAAGAACGACAATCAACGTGGAATTGGAGTTAGAGAGTCAGATACTCAATGAAGTAGTTGTCGTTGGATACGGTACGATGCGAAAGAGCGATGTCGCAACTTCTATTTCCTCCGTCAATACCGGTGAAATGAAGACCTTTCCGGCATCCAACGCCGCAGAGATGCTCCGCGGACGTGCCCCCGGAGTTACGATTACCAGTTCCTCCGGACGACCCGGCAGCGTACCCTCCATCAAGATTCGCGGTACGCGCTCCATCACAGCCAGTAATACTCCGCTGTATGTCATTGATGGGAGTGTGGCAAGCGATACAGAGTTTGCCATGATAAACTCCAACGACATCAAATCCATCGAGGTCTTAAAAGATGCTGCCTCGCAAGCCATTTATGGTGCACGTGCCAGCGACGGTGTCATCTTGGTAACCACTAAACGCGGCGAGAGCGGCAAGTGCGAGATAAACTACAACGGCTATGTGGGGTTTCAACGTCTGCATCGCAATTTCGACTACTATTCCGGCGACGAATGGGTAATAATGCGTCGAGAAGCCGAAGCCAACAGCCGCGGTTGTATCTATGGCAACGAGGTGCCTATTTCCGTTGCATTGAGTGATGAAATGATGAGTGAAGTCTATAAAACCGGTAATTACATCAATTGGGAAGATTTGATGTTTAAGAAAGCCGCTCTATATCATAATCATGAATTAAGTTTCAGAGGAGGTTATAAAAATCTGAGAACAGCAGTCAGTGTGGGATACTTTTATCAGGACGGTTTGATTAAACTAAACTCCGACTACGAGCGTCTGAGTGGTCGTATCAATATGGACTACGATGTCAAAAAGTGGTTAACCATAGGGGTAAACGGTTCATTCGGGTTCTCCTCGCGGGATATTGAAAACGGTTCTTTTTATCAATTCATTACACGAACGCCATTAGCCACTGTTTATAACGAAGATGGCAGTTATGCCCCTTATATCGACAGTTCGAATGACAGAAATCCATTGTATAATGCGCAACATGAGACACACCGTTCCGAGGCAAACAACTACCGTCTGAACGCCTTTGCCAACTTCAAACTGTTCAAAGGATTTTCTTACCAATTCAATGTCTCGTATTACAATCGGGCAAACGAAGAAGGTCGGGCACGTGATGCCCAATATTTAGGTGGAGGTTCGAGTGCCGAACTGCTTAACGAAACAAGAGTAAAGCAATTGATAGAAAATGTCGTGAAATATGATGTTCCTTTCCGTAACAAGGATCATACATTGAACCTGACAGGCGTACAGTCCATAGACAAGGATCTCTCCAAAAACATAGGTTATAGTGCCCAGAACTTACCGATAGACATGGGCTATAATTTTATTGCCAACGGTGAGATTACGGAGGCGGAGCGTAAATACTCCCGGAACAACTTAGTCTCTTTCATGTTAAGAGCACAGTACGGATACAAAGACCGCTATTTATTGAACGTTGCCTATCGCAGAGACGGTTCCAGTCGGTTCGGCAAGAACAATAAGTGGGGAAATTTTCCATCGGTTGCATTAGCATGGCGAATCAACGAAGAGGCATTCATGGCGAAAGCTACGTGCGTGGATAATCTGAAGCTGCGCGTAAGTTATGGCATCGTCGGCAACCAAAACGGGATAGATAATTATACCACATTAGGACTGGCAAAAGACTATGCCGGAGAGTTTGGCGACGTCTACTACATGGGTTATCTGCCCGGTTCCGAACTTTCCAATCCGAACCTGAAGTGGGAAAAGTCAGGGACAATGAATGTCGGCATGGATTTCGGATTCTTCGACAACAGACTGACAGGGTCTATCGAATACTATCACACCCGCACTACGGATTTGCTGGTGTCGCGTATGCTGAATGCTTCGCTGGGTTACACCTCCATGCTCGACAATTTAGGCGAAACCAAGTCGCAAGGCTTTGACATCGGCATCACAGGCGAACTGTTGAGGCGTAAGGACTGGAATTGGACGGCAACGATTAATTTCAGCCAGTTCAAGAATGAGATTGTCAAAATAGACGACAGGGTCGACGCCAACGGCAAGCCCATGAGCCAACCCGGTAACGGGTGGATTGTCGGTTCGCCTATCAACGCTTACTATGACTATAAAGCTGATGGCGTTTATCAGTATGATGACTTTTACATTTACCGCGACCAAGGAGGGGTGTTGAGCTACGAGTCGAAACCTACTGTAGACACGAACGGCGATGGCATAGCCGATGTGGTAGTGACACGTAGCGATGTGGTTACCCCCGGCAGTGTGAAGTTACGCGACGTAAACGGCGATAACAAGATTAATGAAGAAGATAGAGTAGTATACAAGCGCGATCCCGACTTTACCGTGTCGCTGTCTACCCATTTGACATGGAAAGACCTCGATTTGTATATGGACTGGTATGCCGTCTCGGGCGGATATATTCTCAATCCGTTGCTGTATAACGGTGAATATGGCGGTGATTTGCGCGGCAAAAATAACGGAATAAAGGTGAATTATTGGACCTCCGACAATCCTACAAACGAATTTCCCCGTCCTTTCTCTGCCGGAGAGATTCCGTATTTGCGGTCATGTGCATATCAAGATGCCTCTTACCTGCGTCTGCGTACCTTGCAGATAGGATACACACTGCCTCAAAAATTAGCGAACAAGTTGCATTGCAAACTGCGGTTATATGTTACAGGTACCAACCTGCTGACCTTCACCAACGTTCGGTCTTATAGTCCGGAGGTGCTCGGGAGCGCATATCCGGAGTCTCAGCAATATGTATTTGGTGTAAATCTGTCATTCTAAAAAAAGTAATCGTCATGAAAAAGAGTATATCATATTTTATCGCAGGTTTCTTCTGCTTGTTTTTGACAGGATGTAATCATCTGTTGGACTTGGAGTCGGAAACAAGGGTAACCACCAATTACCTGTACACCTCCAAAGATGGGCTGAATAGAGCCATTATAGGTCTCTATGTATCCGAACGGGATAAAGCGGTCGATGATTCGAACGAGGCATCTATCGTTTATCTGCTGCAAACTTTCGATTTCGATACGGACATTATTCTGTTTCGTGCCGGAAACTGTGCCCGTGTAGCTCGTTTGGACCAATTGAATGCCGATTCTCCGGAAGTCAGCGACTTTTGGAAGTTTCATTACGCTTTGATAGAAAAAGCTAATGAGATTATCGAGGCTGCCGAACGTTTAGGGCTCGATGATAAGGACGTCGAGAGCATTTATGGCGAGGCGAGACTGTTCCGCGGACGTTCATTCTTCGAGCTGTGGAAACGCTATGAACGGATTTATTTGAATACCGAAGCAACACAGGTGGATAATCTAAACCGTCAATATACGCCGGCAACGAAAGAAAAAGTGTTTGAAGTGATAAAAAAAGATCTCGATGAGGCTATTCGCTGCTTGGGCTGGGAAATTCCCACCTATAACAATGGCGTGATGTATGGTCGTTTCACCAAGGCAGTGGCGAAACATATACGTGCCCAAGTGGCTATGTGGGAAGAAGATTGGGACGAAGCCATCACGCAGTGTGAAGACATTTTGGTGAGAGACGGTACAGCCTACTATGGTATGGAGAAAAACACGGAAACGGTATTTTCCAGTGAGAATCTTCGTTCTAAGGAAGTCTTGTTTGCCTACCAGTTCTCCAAGAATGTAGGAGGAGGCGGAACGGTTAGCGGCTCTACATTGAGAGGCCATCCGATATCGGTGTATGTAACCTCCCAATATCGCAGCATAGAGGGCTGCGTATGCGACAGCAAATATGGCGGCTATGGCTTTGGTCGTGTATTCCCCAATCAACATCTATTTGATTTATATTCCGACACAGATACGCGAAAGGAGAAGTTATTTATTCATGACTTTACGTATAATGACCCGAATTCGCCGAAATACGGTCAAGTCATCGCTCCGGAGGCTGCCGGCAGCAACTATTGCCGGAACTTGCATCCCATGTCCGTCAAACATTCAGACTTTTGGACTAATGAGGACTTACCTACACGTCAGTCGAGTTTCCGCGATTTGATTGTCTATCGTCTGGCAGAAACTTGCCTGATGTGTGCGGAGGCTCATTTCCACAAAGGCGAGAATGCTCCGGCGCTGAACTATTACAACATGACGTATCAACGCGCCGGCAATCCTCCCTTTACAGGAGATTTGACACTGGAGGATATTCTGGACGAATACGCTCGAGAGCTTCATTTTGAAGGTGTTCGCTGGTCTCTGTTGAAACGTTTGGGGTTGTTGTATGATTATTGCACGAAGTATTCGGGCGAATCGCAAAAAGAAAATCCTTATTTGGACAAAGATTATACAGAAGCCCGTAATAACTTTATAAAAGGTAAACATGAGAAATGGCCTATCCCGAGCGACCAGATACTATTGATGGGAGCGGAAAACTTCCCGCAAACAGATGTATGGAACTAATAAAACAACTTAAATCCAAATCCAATGAAAACAACTATTAAATTATTGAGTGTCATTATGCTATGTATGTGCATACAGGCATGTACCGATGACAAAGTAGAAGAGATCGTATTCTCTATTGATGAAACCAATGTGACCTTGCCGAGTGGACAACAAGGTTCTACGGACATTCTGATGACGACCAATACAGATAATGTGACGGCAATAGTGGCAGATTATTGTAAAGAGTGGCTGACGGCTACCGTATCAAAACACTGTCTGACACTAACCTATCAGAAAAACGATACCGGTGCAGAGCGTAACGGCTCCGTTGACTTGTACATCGGAAACGAAAAAGTGACGATTACTATCACCATGCCTCCTTATTTTGAACACGAGGGAGATAGCTATGAAATAGGCGATATCTACTATGAAGACGGGAAAGCAGTCGGTGTGATATTTTGGGTAGACAAGGAGAATCCGACAATAGCCAAAGCCGTTTCGCTGGATCGTTTGGGTGGTGCTTGGTCTACGGAAGGAACATCTTTCATCGGTGCTTATTCAAAAGTAGACGGACAAGCTAATACCGACGTGATACGCAACAGTGCGGAAGGACAGAATGGCTCGATTCCCGCGTTGGCATTTTGTGATGCCCATGGCGAGGGTTGGTATTGGCCGGCTGTCAATGAATTGGTCGATCTCTTTAATGCTTACAACGGAACACCCGAAGGAGAGGAGCCATCGACAGAAGTAGGCGGCAATGAACAAGAAAAGACAGCCCGTGCGAAATTTGACAAGATATTCACGGAGCAGGGAGGTACCGCGTTGGATCTTTCTACAGAGGGCAATGGTGAATCTTACTGGGCAAGCACCGAAGATAATTCGAGTGAAAGCTATGCCCAATATGGATGTAATGTGCGGTTCCGCAAGTTTGCTGTGAACATGGGAGCCGGTGAATGTAAAAAGACCGGAACAAAGCGCTTTATCCGTTGTGTCAAGGCTATAGGCAATTACAAACCCGGACCTGAACCTATCGAAGTTTCCATCACGCTGGACAAGAAAGACGTGGAATTGGAAAATACGGCGAATAGCGAACAATCCGTAACGGTAACGGTAACGAACGGGACTTTGATTTCTGCAACTTCGGAAGACAATGCATGGTGTTCGGCAGAAGTTCAAGGTAATACGGTCGTGATAAAGGCTTTGTCGGAAAATACGGACACAAATCCCCGAAGCACCCAAGTTACTGTTAATGTGTCGGGCTTCGACGGTAAGGAGTATTCCGACGTGATAACCGTTACCCAGAAAGCTGCTGAAGCCGTGACTCCTCCTGACGTACCGGAGGTACCGGAGTATAAAGTAGGCGCATATTATGAAGACAATGATACGAAAGGTGTGATATTCTGGGTGTCTGAAGATGGAAAGACAGCCAAGATTGTCAGTCTGACACGTTCGGAAACCACATTGGCATGGAGTACTGAAGCTAAAGCATACGGTGTGGAAGACGAAGACAATGGGTATGAAAACACCAAAAAGTTGAGAGAAGCGAACGACAGCAATGTACCGGCATTAGAGTTTTGCGTGAACGATTGGTATTGGCCCGCCATCAATGAACTGAAAGCCCTGTTCGAAGCCTATAACGGAACAACTTTTGATGAGGCTACAAATAAAACACCGGCACAAATATCAGAGAACGAAAAAGAAGCTCGAGCAGCTTTCGATAAGGTATTGGAAGACCACGGCGGCACTAAGTTGAATACTGCCGCAGATTCTGATAACGGAGACCAGTATTGGGGAAGTACAGAACTTAGTGATAAATACGGTTCTTACATTAGAGTAGGCAAGCGTTATATCGGAGGAGTTGGTGATGAACCTAAAAAAGAAAAAACTGATAAACGTTATATCCGCTGCATCAAACAAATCGGTGCCTTCTAATAATGAAGCGTTCTTATAGGCAGTGATTAAATAGGTAAGTCCGGTATTCCGTCCTCCACAAGATGGAAGTGATTGATACCGGACTTACATTTATACTTTACGTAGGGTGAAATAGGTATAACAAAATAGAGAATTTCGAATAAATAAATTGTCTGATTAACGTAACGCAATGGAAGTAAATAAAAGAATTCTCGCCCTTGACATTTTAAGGGGTATCAGTGTTGCAGGTATGGCGTTGGTAAATCATCCCGGTAATTGGAAGTATGTATACGCCCCGTTACTCCACGCTCCGTGGAACGGATTGACGCCGACAGACTTGATATTCCCCTTTTTTATATTTATCATGGGGATTTCGATGTATATATCATTGAAAAAATATAATTTTGAATGCCGCTTTCCGATTCTTCTGAAAGTAGCGAAACGTACGTTAATTCTATTTTTTATAGGTGTGGCACTAAATTGGTTCGGTAATTTTTGTGAATATTGGATAAAGCCTGCGGAAGATATCGGACCGGGTATGCGGCTTTGGAATTCGGTATGGACATTCGACCATTTACGTATCCCGGGTGTGATGCAGCGGCTTGCCCTCTGTTACGGTATTTGTGCCGTTCTTGTCCTAAATATTAAACATCGCCGTATTCCTTACCTTGCTTTCTCGTTACTTATCGGATATTTTATCATTTTATTGTGCGGTAATGGTTTCGAGTACAATAAATCCAATGTATGCTCCATTGTAGATCATGCTGTCTTAACGGCTACCCATTTACAAAATGACCATGGTATCGATCCGGTCGGTATATTAAGTACGATTCCTTCCATAGCTCATGTTCTGTTAGGCTTTTGGGTTGGAGGGCTTCTGTTCGGAAACAGTAAATACGTTGCAGCAAATCGAAGCGAACAATTGAGTATCTATCTTATTCGGCTTTTCTTGGTAGGGTGTATTTTTACTTTCGCCGGATTCTTATTAAGTTACGGCTGCCCTATCAATAAGAAAATATGGTCGCCTACATTCGTGCTTGTTACGTGTGGTTTTGCATCGACTTCTTTGGCATTGCTCATCTGGATTATTGATGTGAAAGGATATAAGAAATGGAGCCGTTTTTTTGAAGCATTCGGCATTAATCCTTTGTTTATGTATGTGTTAGGAAGCGTATTAGGAAAACTTTTGCAGATTATTCCGATAGTATGGTACGGAGAGAATTATAGTATTCGGGATTTTCTATATAAGGTAATGTTCGAACCTATATTAGGCGAATACGGAGCTTCGCTCGCTTATGCAATGGTTTTCGTATTTATTAATTGGATAATCGGCTATCAATTATATAAACGTAAAATATATATTAAAATATAATAATATGAAAAACTTATTCGACATTAAAGACAAAGTAATCGTCATAACAGGCGGTTGCGGTATTCTGGGGAGAAACATCGCCCACTATCTGGCAGAGCAAGGCGCCAAGATTGTAATTCTGGACCGCGTGGAAGATGCGGGCAGGGAACTGGAAGCCGAACTCAACAAGAAGTCCGAAACGCTGTTTCTCGTAACCGACGTACTGAACAAGGAAATACTGGAAGAAAACAAGAAAGCTATACTCGAACGTTTCGATACCATCGACGTGCTGCTGAATGCCGCAGGCGGCAATATGGCGGGCGCCACCATCGCACCGGACAAGACGGTGCTCGATCTGGACATCGACGCATTCCGCAAGGTAGTAGACCTAAACCTCTTCGGCACGGTACTCCCCACCATGGTGTTCGTAGAAGTCATGGCAAAGAACAAGAAAGGCGCCATTGTTAACTTCTGTTCCGAATCTGCGCTCCGTCCGCTGACACGGGTGGTAGGCTACGGTTCCGCCAAGGCTGCCATAGGCAACTACACCCGCTATATGGCAACCGAACTGGCGACCAAATTCAGTCCCGAACTCCGTGTGAACGCCATCGTTCCGGGATTTCTGCTCACCAACCAAAACCGTGCGCTGCTCACCAATCCTGACGGTTCATACACAGACCGCGCAAAGGCCATCATCGCCCATACGCCGTGCGGACGCTTTGCCGAACCGGAAGAACTGTTCGGAACTATTCACTATCTCATCAGCGACGCTTCCAGCTTCGTAACCGGGGCACTCTCGGTAGTGGACGGCGGGTTCGACGCTTTCTCTATCTGACGAAATCCATTCCGTAGGACATTTCTTTCGTTCCGCAGGATAAAAACCTCCTTTCGGAAAGAAAAATAAAAACATACATAAAATTACGATATGATACTTTGTGAACAAACTTGGCGCTGGTACGGACCTAACGACCCTGTCAGCCTGTGGGACATCAAACAGTCCGGAGCCACCGGCATCGTAAACGCCCTGCACCACATTCCCAACGGTGAGGTGTGGACAGTGGAAGAAATCATGAAACGCAAGGAGATGATCGAATCCGTGGGACTCCGCTGGTCTGTCGTCGAAAGCGTACCCGTACACGAACATATCAAGACACAGACCGGAGATTTCCACCGATATATAGACAACTACAAGGAAAGTCTCCGCAATCTCGCCAAATGCGGCGTGAAAATCGTTACCTACAACTTCATGCCCGTGTTGGACTGGACACGTACCGATCTGACCTACAAGTTGCCCGACGGAAGCCGTGCCTTGCGTTTTGAACGTGCCGCTTTCATCGCTTTCGACCTCTTCCTGCTGAAACGTCCCGATGCGGAAGCCGATTACACCGACGAAGAAAAAGTCAAAGCCAAAGCACGATTCGAGCAGATGACGGAAAACGACAAGCAACAGCTTGTGCGCAACATAATTGCCGGTCTGCCCGGTTCGGAAGAGAGTTTCACATTGGAACAGTTTCAGAAAGAGCTCGACCGCTACAAGGACATCACCCCCGAAAAGCTGCGCGCCAACTTGATTTATTTTCTCAGCGAAATCTGCCCCGTTGCCGACGAGAGCGGTATCGAGTTGGTTATCCACCCTGACGACCCGCCCTACTCCATACTCGGATTGCCGCGTATCATGAGTTGCGGCGCAGATTTTCAGGCTCTGATTGATGCCGTCCCCAACAAAAGCAATGGGCTGTGCCTGTGCACCGGTTCTTTGGGCGTAAGCAGCGCCAATGACTGTGCCGCCCTGATGGAGCGGTTCGGCGACCGCATCAATTTCGTGCACTTACGCAGCACGCAACGCGACGAGGAAGGCAATTTCTATGAAGCCAACCATTTGGAAGGCGACGTCGATATGTATCATGTCATGAAAGCGTTTCTCGAATTGCAGCAGCGTCGCAAAGTCTCCATACCGATGCGTCCCGACCACGGGCATCAGATGATAGATGACTTAAAAAAGAAAAGCAATCCGGGTTACTCTTGTATCGGACGACTGAGAGGACTGGCGGAATTGAGAGGTTTGGAAATGGGAATCGCCAAGTCCTATTATAGCAAATAGGTAAATGTTTTCGGATAATAACGACAATAGAGTCAATCCGTATAAATAAAAAGCAGCGACCTCGCACGAGGTCGCTGCTTTTTATTTATACGGAGATTGCGTTATGCAGCCGGAGTTTCTTCGGCTTTCGGCAATTTTCTTCTCATCATTTCGTAAGCCACCGGCACGGCGACGAACATGGTCGAGAACGTACCCGTAATCACACCGAGCAGCATGGCGAACGTAAAGCTGCGAATGGTGTCGCCGCCCAAAATGAAGATACAAATCAACACGAGTGCAGTGCTCAACGAGGTGCTTATGGTACGCGCCAGCGTGCTGTTGAGAGCGTCGTTGATGACCAAGCGACGGTCGCGTTTGGGATAGAGCCCTATCACCTCGCGCACGCGGTCGAATACCACTACCTTATCGTTCACCGAGTAACCGATAATCGTCAGAATGGCGGCAATGAACGACTGGTCGATTTCCATAGAGAAAGGCAGCATGCCGTAGAACAACGAGTAGAACGACATGATGATGACCGTATCGAAAGCCAGCGATGCCAACGTGCCGACACTGAATGCGAAATCGCGGAAACGCAACAGAATGTAGAGGGCGATAGCCACCAGCGAGAAAAGCACTGCCCAAATGGCGCCGATGGTAATATCTTCGGCGATGCTCGGACCCACTTTCTGTATGCTCATGACATTTTCCGATTCGAATGCCTTTTGGTCTTTTCCGCCGACCTCGTCTTTGAGACCGGTGTAAATCATCGTCAATATCTCCTCGTCTATTGCGTCGTCCGATTCGGCGATGCGGTAGTTGGTGGAGATACGCACCTGATTGTCGCCGCCGATGGTGATGACCGTCGGAATGTTATCGCCGAACTGCGGTTTGAGCAAGTCGGCAATATGCTGGGTGTTCACCGGTTTGTCGAAGCGCACGATGTAGTTGCGACCGCCGGAGAAGTCGATACCGAGACTCATTCCGCGCAGGGCGAACGATACGCAGCCGATGATTACCAGCGCACCGCATACGATATAGCCGACCTTGCGGGCGCCGAGGAAATTGAGATGATTATCGACCAACAGGTTGCGCGTAAGCGGCGTGGTAAACGACAGTTTCTTGAACCAGTTTTTGTCGAGACCTCTCTCGTAGAAAAGACGGGTGAGGAACACGGCCGTGAAGAACGAGCAGACGATACCGATAAGCAGCGTCGTGGCAAATCCTTTGATAGGGCCGGTACCGAAATAGAAGAGTATGATACCCGTAATCACGGAAGTGAGGTTGGAGTCGAAAATCGCGGAGAAAGCATTTTTGTAACCGTCGTTGATAGCGTTTTTCAGGCTCTTGCCGGCACGCAGCTCCTCTTTGGTGCGTTCATAAATCAGCACGTTGGCATCGACGGCGATACCGAGCGAGAGCACCAGACCGGCGATACCCGAGAGGGTAAGCACGGCTTGGAACGACGCCAGAATACCCATCGTAAAGAACATATTGACGATGAGGGCGCAGTTGGCAACCAGTCCGGGAACGACGCCGTAAACGCTTATCATGTAAATCATCAGCAATACCAGCGCGAAGATGAAGGAGATGACACCGCTGCGTATGGCTTCCTGACCGAGCGACGGACCTACGACCTCTTCTTGTACGATTTTCACGCTGGCAGCCATTTTACCGGTTTTCAGCACGTTTGCCAAGTCTTGGGCTTCTTCGGGCGTGAAGCCGCCGGATATTTCGGATTGTCCGTTGGGAATTTCGCTATTGACAACGGGGAAAGAATAAACGTGTTCATCGAGAACGACAGCCACGCATTTGCCGATGTTTTCACGCGTCAGCTGCGCCCATATTTTCGAGCCTTCGGCATTCATGCGCATACTTACGACGGGAGCGTTGGTTACGGGGTTGAAGTCTTCATGGGCATCGTTGATGACATCGCCCGAGAGAGCGGGACGCCCGCCGGTGCTCGATTTCAGAGCCACCAGTTGGTAGTATTGTTCTTTCTCGTCGATAGCTTTCACCGTCCAGTAGAACACGGCGTTCGACGGCAATGTTTCGCGCACCTGCGGCAAAGCCAGATAGGCATTGACGGCAGCCGTATCGCGATGGTGGGCGATACCCACGGCGGGCGAAGCTGCCGGCTGTCCGTTTTGCGACACATTCAGCTGCAAGCGCGAGAAAAGCGGATTTTGGCGTCGCCACAACTCTTCTTCCTTGCTCTGTTGGGTCAGTTCCGAGAGTTCGCCGTTTTCGGTCTCTTCCTCGGCAACGACGGGATTGCCGTTGTTTTCGGCACGGGCTATCAGGTCGTTTGCCGATACCAGACGGGCATACAGGTCGCTCAGGTTATACGTTTCCCAAAATTCGAGGTTGGCGCTTCCTTGCAGGAGTTTGCGCACACGTTCCGGTTCTTTCACGCCCGGGAGCTCCACCAAGATGCGACCGTCTCTTTCGAGGCGTTGTATGTTGGGAGCCACCACGCCGAAGCGGTCGATACGGGTACGCAGCACGTTATAAGAGTTGTCGATAGCGCTGTTCAACTCCTCGCGCAACACCGAAAGCACTTCGTCGTTCGATGCCGACGGGGCGATTTTCTCTTTCAGTTGGAAAGTGCTGAATATGGACGCCAACCGGATATTGGGGTCGAGTTTTTTGTATTCATTGACGAAGACCGAAAGGAAGTCGTCGTTATCGGTCTGGTTTGCCGTAGCGGCAGCCAGCGCCGCATTGAATTTCGGGTCGGGGTTGTTGTTCGACAACGACTTCAACACGTCGGCGACGGAAATTTGCAGTATGACGTTCATACCGCCTTTCAGGTCGAGACCCAGACCGATTTCCATTTCATTACACTGTTTCAGCGTGTAATATCCGAGATAGACCTTTTCGGTCGCCATCGAATCCAAATAGTTCTTGTAGGCTTCGGGGTCTCCGTTCGAAATCTCTTCGGCTTTCTGATTGTAATGGCGGGTTACAAACGAAAACGAGATATAAAAGAGGCATACCAATGCCAGCAGAACTGCTAAAACTCTTATAAATCCTTTGTTTTGCATTGTAATTTGTACTTTATGTTTTTGATAATTATTTTATTGGTTTTCAATTAAGGTGCAAATATATGGCTTTTTTCGGTAACGTCTGCAAAATTACAATAATTTTGTCATGCCCGAACGCAAAAGAATCTTTTTTCTGCCGCGATACGGGAGCTTTTTTCTATCTTTGCGTGTTGTTATGTACGGAAATTTCCAATTTCCCTGTCTATGAAATACACCGGACGACACTCGTTTCTGCACGCCTGTGCGGCGGCAGGCGCCGGCATACTTTTCGCGGGCGCACTCTTTTCGTGTGCGAACATCGGGCGTCCGGGCGGAGGTCCGAAAGACGAAACGCCGCCCGTCGTAAAAAAATGCGACCCGGAGCCGGGGACTCTTAACTACAACAGCAACAAGGTCAATGTCGATTTCGATGAAATTATTCAAATAGACAATCCCAACGAAAAAGTAATCATCTCGCCCCCGCAAAGCAAAATGCCCCGCATCATGACGAGCGGACGGCGGGTGAGCGTCATACTCAACGACTCGCTGCTGCCGAACACGACTTACACCATCGACTTCGGCAACGCCATTGCCGACAACAACGAAAAAAACGAGCTGGGCGCTTTCAGCCTCTATTTTTCGACAGGCGACCACATCGACACGCTCGAAATCGCGGGTACGCTGCTCAACGCCTCCAACCTCGAACCGATAAGCGACATGATGGTGGGCATCTATGCCAACCTCGACGATACGGCATTTACGTCGCTGCCGTTCCTGCGCATCGCCCGCACCGATGCCTACGGGCGTTTCACCGTGCACAACATCGCCGAAGGTTCTTACCGGATTTTCGCCCTGAAAGACGGCAACCGAAACTACTTTTTCGACAATCCCGCCGAAGACATCGCTTTCGGTGACTCGCTCATCGTACCGACCGTGCAAATGGAGTGGCGCACCGACACGATATGGGCGGACAGCGTAACCATAGATACGATGATTACGGCGCTGCGCCCCCACTACTACCCCGACGACCTCGTGCTGCGCGCCTTCAACGAAAATTTCAAATCGCACTATTTCGAGAAATACGAGCGCACCGACCGCCGGAAAGTGACCGTTTACTTCTCGGCGCCGCAAGACTCGCTGCCGCGCATCACGCCGCTCGATTTCGCCGACGGCGACTGGGCTGTCGTCGAGAGCAGCGCCACCTGCGACACCATTACCTACTGGCTGCGCGACTCGCTGGTCTACAGAAAAGATTCTTTGCTGATAGCCGCTGCCTACTACCGTACCGACTCCGCACAGCAGCTATCGCTCTACAACGACACGATGACATGGATATTCCGCAACAAGAACGCGCGGAAAGAGCGCAAGCCCAAAGACAACGATACTCTGCCGCCGCCCGTCGAGTTCATGAACATCGCCAACCGTAACGGCTCGACCCTCGACATTCCCGCCGTGCCCGTCTATACCTTCGACCAACCGGTGAAGCGGCTCGCGCCCGACGCCGTGCACCTCGACCTGAAAGTCGACACCGTGTGGACGCCCGTAACGGATTATACGTTCGCACCCGATTCGGGTTCGATGCGCACCTACCGCCTGCATCATAAATGGAAGCCCGGCGGCGAATACCGCCTCACACTCGACTCGCTGGCTGCCGAAAGCATCTACGGCACATCGACCAACACGTCGGAGCACCGATTCAAGGTGCGCACCGTCGAGGAGTATTCCTCCCTCATCGTCAAAACCGTAGGCGTGGAGGAAGGCGCTTTCGCCGAACTGTTGAACGACTCCGACATGCCGCGCTATAAAAGCAGCGTCAAAAACGGCAAAGCCATTTTCCGCTACCTTATGCCGGGCACCTACTACATGCGCCTCTGCATCGACACCAACGGAAACGGCGTATGGGACACCGGCAACTACAAGGAGAAGCGACAGCCCGAAACGGTGCTTTACTACCCGGGCAACATCGCCCTGCGGGCAAACTGGGACGTAGAGCAGACATGGGACGTGTATGCCACGCCGCTCACCGAACAGAAACCGCGCGAAATCGTGAAGAACAAACCCAAAGAAAAGAAATCGGAAGATTCCGAGGAAGAGGAGGACGAAACGCCTTTTTACTCCAACCAGCCCACGCTTACTGCTCCGCGCCCGTAGACAGGGGCAGCGGCGTGCGGAAAATCCCGCAAAGCCGCGGGTCGGTATATTGATGTTTGATTACAGCACAAAGATATAAAAAATGTTCGATTCTTTATCGGTAACCCATTTTATTTTCGAGTTACCGATAAAGAATCGAATACAATTGTCTTGTTTACGCTGTTAATTTTTCCGAAAGGCGGTGTGAAGAATGTTCACACCGCCCGTCTCATCAATCATTCAGTCTTCTCGGGCACAAACTTAAACGTTACGTAAATCTGGATAGTCGGACCATCGGCGACGGCAATCTTAATCGGAGTAGAAGTCTTATAGGTGGTTTCCTCGTTAATGCTGCTGATCTTAGGAGCATCTTCCGGATCTTTCACGTTGATAGAGCGGAGCATCGGCGAGGGACGTCCTCCCGGCTTCGTGTAGTATTCCAATTTCAATGTATCGGGAACACTTCCGCCACCATTACCAGAAGGCTGTTTCACACATGCTACACTGTCCACCTTGACTTGCGTATAGGAAGCATTAAGTATATTTCCATTCGGGAAGAATTCTCTGTTCAAGGGGATATACTTCTTAGCCATAAACTCCTTCGTTACCGCCATATAGAGCAAAGCGTAGGGTGACCCGTTACCCACACCTTCGTATCCGGTTTTACTATTGGTAGACATTTCTATCGGCTGCTTGTAGTCGTCACCATCGCCATCACTTTCACCCAGCTTAAGTACCAAATCTTTGGCGGAAGGACCGACAAAATTAAGTGTTCCGATTACCGAAATACTGTCTTTGCCGGAAGTGGGGATTTTGTTGCCGCCGATACGTGCCATACTGATATTGTGCTTATCTTCGCACCATACGAAACCTTGTACGTCGAATGCCAGCTGGTTGCCATTTATTACTTTGGACGTAACCGACAACTTCTCTGTGCGAAGACTGTCGCAAGGATTGGTCAAATTCCATGGATGTCCGTCGGCAAAAAGATTCTTATAGACGCTGCCCGGGAGATTGCCGGCTTGAAGATCTTGCCCACCCTGAGAATAGGTCAATGTTGCCGGAGAGGTCGTATAGATTGAACTTTCCGTCGTCCAGTTTTTGTTTTTTCCCTCATAAAATTTATCGCTGTTCCATTTTACTTCAGCAGTAACTTTATATTGGGCAGGAACGACTGTAACCTGCACCATAATATCGGAGATAATCGTAACCGCTGTTCCCTTCTTGTTGACAATTTTTGCTCCATAGACCTTACAATACCATGAGTGACCGAGATTACTCTCCGTACATGAATTAGTCAAAGCAAAGGTCAGAGATGTATTAAGGCTCACCGTATTGGGATTGGGTGTGATGGCATAACAACCCTCGAAATTACCATTCGTACCTGTACCACCGATTTTCGTTCGGAATGTATTACCGGTCAATTCGGCATCCCATTCGTATTTCGCTTTGGCATCTTCCAACGACATCACCGTTTCGCCATTGTCGTAAACGACCTCGTAATCGCCCAAAAGCGTTATCGGCGTACGGTCAGAGTAAATCAGCGTATAATCAATGCGGTCGGTTCGGCTGACTTTCGTATAGTTGCCGTTTTCATCTTTCTTCGCCAGATAGAAACGGTTGATAAGGTTGGTGCCCTCGCCCACCACCGGTGTATATGCCGTCGAGTATTCGGTCAGTACGCCGGTCTTCGTATCTTCGTGGCGGATACAAAGAGCCACGGCAAGGTCTTCGTGGGTGAAATCGTGCTCGTTATCGACGGTAATCAACAGTGTACCGGCGCTATTGCCCGGTTCGAGTTTCAGGATATTGAACTCGTGCAGACCGTCATGCCCTTCTCTCGGTTCGGCTGTCCGCGTAGCGGTATTTGCCATATAAGTACGCAATATACCGGCGGCTTTCACTTCCGATTCGTGTTCGCGCGAAACGTGTTCCTGCCAGAAGGAGAATGCGTCCTTATCTACTTGGTACAATAAAAGCAGGCTGTCGCGCAAACCGGCGGGAGATACGCGGTATTCGAGTTTTTTCGTGGTGGCAACTTCCATACGCGGTCCCGATTCGGAGCCGTCGGCTCCGATTTCGGCAATGTACGACATACCGATATGTATCTTGCCGTCGGTGGTCTTGGGCACATATACCAGCGATTGAATGCGTTTCAACATGGCATCGGCTTTGCCTTCGAGGGCATCGACTTTGCCTTCGAGCACGCCCACACGCGCGGAAAGGTCGTCGATTTGTTTTTGGTAATCAGCCTGCAAGGCTGCGGCTTTGTCGGCAATAGCAGCGGTGATAAGACCGCCTTCGCCGAGCGCATCGGTGATGATGCCGTTCACTCCGTTCAAGAACGCGGTATTGCTTTTATTAAATTGCTCCTCTACTTGTTTCAAAGTAAGGTCGTTGTTTTTCAAGGAATCGACACGACTGTTCAGTAAGGCAATACGTTCTTCCACTTTGAGCAAATCGCCAATTCCGACTTTTCCGTTGATGGTGTCCAAATCTTCGATGAGCGATTTCAGTGCATTTAATTCTGTCGTATTTGACGCCACCTTAGCGTCGATTTCGGTTTTGAACGTTCCGTATTCCGATGCAAAAGTTGCGTATGTTTCTTGAAGCACACCGAGCTGGGTGGCTACGTCTCCGACAGCTTCGTCGATATATTCTTTTATCTTTTCGCCCGCCTCGAATCCGGCGCAGAGACTCTGCAAAACCGAAAGGGCTTCGAGATTTTCCTGCATATCTTTATTGGTCTGCTGCACAAAATCCTCATAATCGGAAGTATCCACTTTTCCGTCTACGACAGTCTGCATACGCTCTACCGCTTTTTCGAGAAAATCAATAGCCGTTTCGCAAGCCGTTATTTTGGTATCGGCAGCAGCAATGGCGCCATCGAACTCGGCTTTCAACTCGTCGAGCATCACCTGCACTTCCATTGTATCGGATTTGCCGTCGAGCTTGTCGGAAACCTGTTTTATCTTCGCGGAAAGCTCGTTGTAATTGGCGGGCACAGCGCTTTCAAGAGCTTTCACCCGCTCTGCCAGACTGCCAAAATCGGCAGTGCCTGCAACGGCGTCTATCTCTTTTTGAAGTTCCGCTTTCGCTGTTTCGAGTGCGGTTTTTGTTTTTTCCAACTCTTCACGAAGCGACGCATCGGCGGCTTCGGAAGCTGCCGTCAAGGAGGAAATGCTCCGTTGCAACGAAGCCACCTGTGTTTCCAACGAAGCGATGCGGTCGGCTACCTCGGTCGAAGTACTGCCGCCGAATCCCTCTTCTTCGTCCCGACAAGCGGTGATGACCACGCCTGCCAACAAAATCATAGCGGCGCAAAATCCGATAGTCAATTTTTTCATTTTCATAATCAAAGTTTTATAAAGAGAGTTTCCAGTATTTTCAAGGGTTCTCACGCAGTAATGTAATATATTCAAAAGAGGTGTATTTGCGGACAAATATAATAATTAAACAATTTTCCAACAAATTTTTCTCCTTAAAAAATATCATTTGCCTATTTTCTCCTGCGAGAAGGGTGCCGCCGGCAGGGTTGATTCGTTGAAAAAACAGCGTATTCGGAAACCGCGCCGCGTTTTTTTACGCCAAATTTGCAGGGCGGCGGTACATCGTAGCGAAAAAAGCGCTACCTTTGCGGCTTCAAATTTTCAAGGTATTATTTTTTAGGTATTAGGTTATGAAAATCGACTTTCGCCCGAAGCTCGCGGAGAGTCTGAGGCATTATTCCAAAGAAAAATTCGTAAACGACCTGATGGCGGGCATCATCGTGGGTATCGTGGCGCTGCCGCTGGCAATCGCATTCGGTATCGCATCGGGGGTGTCGCCCGAGAAGGGTCTGATTACCGCTATCGTGGGCGGCTTCATCGTATCGGCGTTGGGCGGCAGCGCCACGCAGATAGGCGGACCGACGGGAGCGTTCATCGTCATCGTCTTCGGCATCATTCAGAGCTACGGCATCGAAGGGCTGGCGATAGCCACCGCCATGGCGGGTGCGATACTCGTGATGATGGGACTGTTCCGACTGGGCGCCGTCATCAAGTTTATCCCCTACCCGATAGTCATCGGGTTTACCAGCGGTATCGCCCTCACCATTTTCACGACGCAAATCAAGGATTTGTTCGGACTCTCTATCGAGAAGCTGCCGGCAGACTGCCTGTCGCAATGGGCAACCTACTTCCGCCATTTCGACACGATGAATCCGATGTCGCTGCTCGTAGGGGTATGCAGCATTCTGCTCATCGTCTTCGTGCCGAAAATATCGCGCAAGATTCCGGGCTCGCTCGTGGCTATCATCGTAATGACCGCCGTCGTGTATCTGTTGAAAGAGTATTGCGGGATAACGGGCATCGAAACCATCGGCGACCGTTTCGACATCAGCAACGAAATACCCGACCCGCAGCCGCTGCACATCGACATGACGACTATCAACCAACTGCTGCCGCCGGCATTCACCATCGCCATACTCGGCGCCATCGAATCGCTGCTGTCGGCAACGGTAGCCGACGGTGCATCGGGCGACCACCACGACTCCAACACCGAATTGATAGGACAAGGCGTGGCAAACATCGTCGTGCCGTTTTTCGGCGGCATTCCCGTTACCGGCGCGATAGCCCGCACCATGACCAACATCAACAACGGCGGTCGCACACCGGTGGCAGGCATCGTACACGCCGTCGTGCTGCTGGCAATCTTCCTGCTGCTTATGCCGCTGATAAAGCTCGTACCCATGGCTTGCCTCGCCGGCGTGCTCGTGGTCGTAGCCTACACCATGAGCGGGTGGCGCACGGTGCGCTCGCTGCTGCGCAACCCGAAATCGGACGTCGCCGTACTCCTCACCACCTTCCTGCTCACCGTCGTGTTCAACCTCACCATCGCCATAGAAATAGGCTTGCTGCTCGCCGTGCTGCTGTTCATACGCCGCATATCGGAGAACGTGCAAATATCGGTGCTGCGCGACAAACTCGACGTGGCGCAGGGCACGGAGGTGTCGCAGCACGAAACGCTGAACATCGCCAAGGGCGTGGAAGTGTATGAAATCAACGGTCCGTTCTTTTTCGGCGTCGCCACGAAATTCGACGACCTCATGCGCCGCATGCGGGAAAAACCGTTAGTGCGCATCTTACGTATGCGCCGCGTGCCGTTCATCGACTCCACCGGTATGCACAACTTACAAATACTCGTGGAATCGTCGCACCGCGAGGGCATTCGCGTCATTCTCTCCGGCGTGAACCCGACCGTGCACGAAACGCTGCGGAAAGCGAAACTCGACCGCATCATCGGCGAAGAGTATATCTGCGACCACATATCCAAAGCCGTGGCAAAAGCCAACGCCTTGGTGGAACTGGAAGAGAAAATGAGGTAATCCCCGAATACACATTATATATTATATATAAAAGGGGGGGCTGCATGATGTGCGTCATGCAGCCCCCTTTTGCATACCGCATGAATATTTATAAACATTCGCGCACCGCCTGCAAAAACACTTTCTGCAACGACGCATTGGCGGCAACGACATCGAAAGGCGACGATGCCCATGCCTGCGGGTCGGGAGCGGCGTCCAGCCAGTCGACGCCCGAAAAATCGACGGTGCTGCCGCCCGCCTCGCGCAAAACAAGCATGCCGGCGGCTATATCCCAGATGTGCAGAGCCGGCTCCACATAGGCATCGACCCGTCCTGCCGCCACGTCGCAAATATCCATTGCCGCCGAGCCGCAGATGCGCACGCCGCCCACCTTGCCGTAGAAGCGGTGCAGCAACGCCGACACCGCAGCGCCATGGCGCACGGCATCGTAGGGCAGCCCGACGTGTATGTAAGCCGCCTCCAACGCAGCGACCGGCGAAACGCCGATGCGGCGGTCGTCGAGATACGCCCCGCCGCCTTTCAACGCCCAAAAGCACTCGTCGCGGCACGGCTCGTAAACGACCCCTGCCACTATGCCGTCGGTAAGATGTGCCAACGCCACGCTCACGGCGTAGGGCGATGCGCCGTGCACGTAATTGGTGGTGCCGTCGAGCGGGTCGATAATCCAGCACCATGCCTCGCCGGAATAGGCGGCAGTAGCCTCTTCGGTAATGAATCCCGCCGAAGGAAGCAGGCGCGACAGGGCGGCAACCAAACGCCGCTCGGACTCCCTATCGACATACGAAACGTAGTCGTGCAGATTCTTCTCCTCGACCCGCGCGGGGTCGAACACCAGACGCTCGCGCCGCTGAAACCGGCCCGTTTCGCGGGCGACCGCACAAATTTTCCGGACAAACTCCGGTGTCAAAATCTCCGTTTTCATTTTTTACACACTGGGCTTCAAAGATACAAAATGAATAAATATAATTTGTTACATCGGGTAAAAAAGGTACAAGTCTCTTTTTCCCTTGATATTTTTTTCGCCAATTTTTTTTTGTTTTGAAAAAGAAATTCTATATTTGAGGCACATTTTGCGATAAAAGCATATCGCAAAGCAGGCGAATGACCTTGACTGATACCATGTAACGCTGTCAAACAGAAACGATTTCCGTTGTCGCCGACATGGGTAATGGTGTGTCAAATTTTGTCTCGACCGACTTTCACGTCTTGAATTTTGCCTGTCAACCATAAAGTATTTTGAAACAAATAACATAAAAATTCACAAATTGTAAACCAACAAAAAAAGAATCTTTTATTATGGAGACAAAACAACCCAAAGCTCAAAAAGCAAAAAAGGAATCGAAAGGATTCCGCGGTATTGAATCGGCATTCGCCGTAATCGTCGTATGCTTCATCATCGCACTCTGTATCTACAATTTCGTATTGGGAGATGTATCGAACTTTACCGATGAAACCCGTAGCGAGCCTGTTCCGGGCAACCTGCTGGGTACTATCTACAAAGGTGGTGTCATCGTGCCTGTGCTGCAAACGTTGCTGCTCACCGTATTGGTGCTGAGTATCGAACGTGCATTCGCCATCATGACCGCCAAAGGTAAAGGCAGCCTCACCAAATTCGTTGCCAACGTGAAAGCCGCTCTCGCAGCCAACGACCTCGACAAAGCACAACAGCTCTGCAACAAACAAAAAGGTTCGGTAGGCAGCGTGGTAACCTCCGTATTGAAAAAATACGCCGAAATGGAAGGCAACAACGAACTGACCAAAGAGCAGAAACTCGCCAGCATACAGAAAGAGGTGGAAGAAGCTACCGCTCTCGAATTGCCGACACTGGAAATGAACCTCGCCGTCATCGCGACCATGACCACCCTCGGTACTCTCGTCGGACTTCTCGGTACTGTGTTGGGTATGATCAAATCGTTCGCCGCTCTGGCAACCGCAACCGGCGCTCCCGACTCCGTAGCCCTCTCGACCGGTATCTCGGAAGCCCTTGTAAATACCGCCTTCGGTATCGCAACCGGTGCTTGCGCTGTTATTTCGTATAACTTCTTCACCAGCAAAATCGACAAAATCACTTACGCCATCGACGAAGTAGGTTTCTCCATCGTACAATCTTACGCAGCAAACCACAGCAAGTAATCGAAAACAACTTCTGAAACAGTAAGATTATGCCAAAAGTAAAAGTAAAAAGGAAGAGTACCGCCATCGACATGACCGCGATGAGCGACGTAACCGTGCTTCTGCTTACTTTCTTCATGCTGACCTCTACCTTCGTAGAACCGGAACCGGTACAGATTGCCGTACCTTCGTCCGTTTCGGAAATTAAAATTCCCGAGACCAACGTTCTCCAAATTCTGGTGGAAGCGGACGGACGAATCTTTATGGGAGTAGATGGTCCCGCTATCCGGGTAGCCATGCTGAGAGATGTTGCAGAACAATACGGATACGAATTTACCGACCAAGAGTTGGTCAACTTCCAAGAATCCGCTTTCTTCGGCGTACCCCTTTCGCAACTGAAAGCGTTGCTCGACCTGCCTCTTGAAGACCAAGAGAAAATAATGGTCGCACAAGGCACCGGCGTGCCTATCGACTCGACCGCCAACCCGAGCAACGAATTCAAGGCATGGGTAAAAGCCGCCCGTAAAGCCAATCGCGACGTAAGAATCTCTATCAAGGCTGCCTCGAACACGCCTTATTCGAAGATTCATTTGGTGATGTCGTCGTTGCAGGATATTCGCGAAAACCGCTATAACCTGATAACCACGCTCAAAAGCGTTGCCGGCGATTTTTAATAACTGTTAGAATGTAAGAATTATGGCAGAAGTACAACAAAAAGACGGCGGCAAGAAGAAAGGCAAACAGAAAAAGATGAATATTCGTGTCGATTTCACCCCTATGGTCGATATGAATATGTTGCTCCTCACTTTCTTTATGCTCTGTACCACCATGAGCAAACCTCAGACGATGGAAATCAGTATGCCGTCGAACGACAAAACACTGACAGAGCAGGAACGGGATAAAGTGGCAGCCTCCCGCGCTATCACTATTATTCTCGGTGGCGAAGACCGCGTGTACTACTATACGGGAGAACCCAACTACGAAGATTGGACTTCTCTGCAAGAAACTTCTTACGCCGACGATGGTCTGCGCGCCATGCTGTTGGGTCGTAACCAAGAAGTAGTAGCAAAAATACGCGAGCTGAAAAAAGAAAAAATCGACACCGGTATGTCCGATGAAGAATACGACAAGCGCGCAGGCGAAATAAAAGACGCCAAAACCGCACCTATCGTCATCATCAAGGCAACCGACGACTCTACCTACAAAAACCTTGTCGATGCGCTCGATGAAATGCACATTTGCAGTATCAACAAATATGCAATCGTCGATATCACCGAAGGCGATGAATGGTTGGTCGAAAACTACGAAAAGAAGGGTGAACTCACCGATCAAATTGATAGAGATCAGATGTAATGTTGATTCACATAAAATCGAAAGAAAATGGCAAAAATAGATTTAACTTCCAAAGATTGGTGTGAATTGATTTTCGAAGGCAGAAACAAAGCCTACGGCGCATACAGCATGCGGCAAGGCTCTGCCAAACGGCACAATATGGCGACATTGATTGTCGTTGTAGGTGTCATTCTGGTCATCGTACTCCCGATGTTGATCAAGTTTATCACACCCGAAAAAGAAAATAAAATCGTTGTAACGGAGGTAACCACGCTGGCGAAACTGCCCGATGCCGAAATCAAACGGAATCAGGAATTGCAACCCGCCATGCGTCCGACCACCCCTCCGCCTCCTTTGAAGAGTTCTATCAAATTTACCGCTCCCGTCATCAAGAAAGACGAAGAAGTGGGTGAAGAAGATGAAATCAAATCACAGGACGAATTGGCAGCACGCGGCAATGTAGCCATTTCCGTAGCCGACGTAAAAGGTAACGACGAAATCGACGGTCAGGATATTGCCGACTTCAAAGATTTCATCGCCCCCGAAGTCGAAGAAGAAGAGGTATATATCGCCGTAGAGGAAATGCCTATGTTCCCGGGCGGAGAAGAAGCGTTGATGAAGTATATCCACGACCATCTCCAATATCCGCAAATCGCGGTGGAAAGAGGTCTTGAAGGTCGCGTAACGGTACGCTTCGTCGTAAACAAAGACGGTTACGTACAAGACGTTACCGTATTGCGCGGCGTACACGAACTGCTCGACCGCGAAGCCGTTCGCGTGATTCAAAGCCTGCCGCGTTTTGCTCCGGGTCGTCAAAACGGTAACTCCGTAAACGTTTATTACAACGTTCCCGTAGCATTCCGCCTCGAATAATACGAAATCCTATTTTCTGAAAACTCCGTGCAAACAATCTGTTTGCACGGAGTTTTCATTTTCCGCAGCTTCCTTGCAAAAGTGCTGTTTTGAAAACCAAAATGTTGCTTATTAAATATAAGTAACACCTTTTTATTTCTTTATCGAAAATATTTATTTATCTTTGAAGCCGTGATGTGAAAAAACGAAAAGACGGAGACAACACCCATTCAGAAAAATGGACGAAAAAGAGAATATACAACAGTCTGAAAATGAAGATGTAAAACCAAAGGCAAAAATAAGTCGCATGGGGTTTATCTTCGGTATCGTCATGTTGGTGGTATATTTCGGCATGGTCTATTTGTTGTTGTTTTCTCCCATATTCGAGGCAACATTCAAGCCCGCGATGCGTTATATATTCGCAGGAATATTCGCCGCATACGCCATATTCCGCAGTTATCGTTTCGTCAAACAGCTATAATTCGATGAAAGCACCGCTATTTTTTATCGGAACCTTATGTTTGGGATTATCCGTCCTGACGGGTTGTCGGGGAGAGAAACGTCCGGAAAGCACACTGCCGAAAGAGACGACCACTTCGGGCATCATCACCATCTGCGTCGATGAAACCCTCAAACCTATCATACAAGAAGAAATAGAAGTATTCGAAGGACTTTATGCCAACGCCGACATCATACCGAAATACACCACCGAAGTCGAAGCGTTCAACGAGTTATTCGCCGACAGCGTAAAACTCATCGTGGCGACACGCTCCCTTACCGACGACGAAATCGCCGCCCTGAAAAGTCGCAAGCTCTTCCCGAAAATATCGAAAATCGCTATCGACGGCATCGCCCTCATTACCAACCGGAGCAACCCCGATTCGCTGATTACGATGGAGCAGCTGCACGATATATTCACCGGAAAAACGACTCGCTGGAACCAAATATATCCGGACTCCCGCATGGGCGAACTCGAAGTGGTATTCGACAACACCAATTCGAGCACCGTACGCCACATCATCGAACAGGTATGCAAAGGCGATTCACTTGCCGGCAACATCAAAGCACGGAAAGACAACGAAGACGTCATCGAATATATCACCCAAGTGCCCAACGCTATCGGCGTGATAGGCTCAAACTGGATAGGCAATGCCGACGACTCGACCCATCTCTCTTTCTCCGACCGGATACAAGTGATGCTCGTCAGCTCCGACCCCATCGCTTTCAACGGGAACAGCTACCAGCCGTTCCAAGCCTATTTGGCGATGCAGACCTACCCCTTGCGGCGGGACATTTACATGATATGCACCTCGAACCGCACAAGCCTTCCTTACGGTTTCACCTCGTTCGTCAGCTCGGAAAAAGGGCAGCGCATCATTCTCAAATCGGGAATACTGCCTGCCACACAACCGCTGCGCGTAGTCAATATCAGAGAAAATTTATAACATAAACACAAAAACTATTATGCAAACTAAAACACTGTTAGTATCGAGCCTCCTCCTCATCGGAGGCGTATCGACTCCGCTCCTCGCACAAAACTATGCCGACGGAATCGAATACTTCAAATCGGGACAACCCGACCGCGCCAAAATCATTTTGGAACGCACGCTGAACGATGCCGAAACCAACAAAACGGAATCGTACTACTACCTCGGAGAAATCGCTTTCCCCACGAGCAAAGACTCTGCATTGATGTATTATGAACTGGGTATTACGGAAGACCCCCTGTTCCCGCTCAACTACATCGGTCGGGGCAAAGTCGCTATGGGAAAACCCGCAGCCAACGACGAGAAATCGGTAAAAGCCGCCATAAAAGCCGGCGATAAAATGATGAAAGAGGCTTTCAAAATCAAAGGTGCCAAGAAAGACCCCGCCGTGGCTCTCGCTTACCTGAAAGCCTACCACGACAATGTATTGCCTTTCGAGGAAATCAAAGACAAATACTATGAAAGCCATCTCGCCGACTACGCTCCTTACTACGTATTCCTCGGCGATATAGAGGCTGCCAAAGAAAACTGGGGCGATGCCTGCAAAAATTACGAACTGGCATTCGACTGGTACGACACCGCCTGCGTGGAAGCCTACATCAAATATGCCGGTATCTATTTCCATATCAGACCCGACATGGCTATCGACAAAGTGTTGAAACTCCTCGCCATGCGTCCTACTTCGGCTATCGCCCAACGCGAACTTGCCGAATCGTACTACCGCGCCGACCAATTCAACAACGCCGTAACTGCCTACGAGGTCTATATGGCAAACCCGAACGCATTCGTAACCGACCGTCCCCGCTATGCCGCCCTACTCTACTACGACAAACGGTATGACGAGTCGCTGGACCTGACGGAAGAATTGTTGAAGAGCTTCCCCGACAATCTGATGTTGAAACGTCTGGCGATGTACAACAATTATGAAATAAAAGACTATACCGCAGCCTTGAAAGCTGCCGACGCTTTCTTCTCCACACCTGACGCAGAGTTCAACAGCCGCGACTATGTGCAATACGGCAAATTGTGCCTCGAAACCGGACGTATAAATGAAGGGCTCGATGCTCTCGAAAAAGCCATTGAAATCGACCCGACCCGTCTCGAAAACTACAAAGAGCTGACAAACGCACTCTCCAAAAACGGCAGATACCTGCGCCGCGCCGAAGTAAACGAAAAATACATCAACCAATTGGAGGCTTTGGAGCAGGCAAAAACGCAAGACTACTTCGTCGGCGGTCGCTACTACTACATGGCTGCATCGCGGGCTTTCCAAAACAACGAACAGACCGAAACGGCATTTGCAGCTGCAAAAGCCGACAGCCTCTTCGCTATCGTGGTGGAAAAGGCTCCGGAAGACTATCGCGGACACATGTGGAGAGCCACTTCCTCTGCCTTGCTCGACCCCGAACGCAAGACCGGCGTAGCCATTCCTTTCTACGAAAAAACCATCGAAGTCATTCTCAATGACCTTAACAATACCGAAACGCCGCCTTCGGCTGCTGTTACCGCCCGTCTGCAAAAAGACCTTATCGACGCTTATACCTACATGGCAAACTTCGATTACATGGCAGAATACAACAAATATCTGACGCTGCCGGAGGAACAGAAAGCCACTTTCAGATTCACGAAAACCATCGACTGGTGCAACAAAATTCTCGCTATCGACCCCAATCACGAAGCGACCAAAGAATTCCTCGCTATCATCAGTCAATAAACTTCATCATAAAAAAAGCCCGACCGACGGTCGGGCTTTTTTTTACCTATAACAATCCTCTTTCTTTTCTACTCTCCTCCCTATATTCTACCGGTGCGGAGATTTTTCGTCTTGCTTGCGCATCATCTCAAAAGAGAAACGCGACTCGGCATCATATACCCGCAGCAACTTTTCAGCCGGCAATATCCGTTTGAATTTTTCAAAATATTCGCTTTGCAATCGTGCCTCCTCTGTCGCTGCATCGAGGCGTTTTTGCACAGCAGCCAGATATTCGGCATCGGGAATTTTTCTATTGTCCTTATTCCGCAACAAACGTTTGACCGTGCGTTGGGCATCGTCGTGCAACTTGAATATTGCGGTCTGTAACTCTTCATAAAGAGGGAAAAAATAAGCGCCTTCCTGTTCCGACAAGCCTGCTTGCTCCCGTAAAAAATCACGCTTGCGGGCTTTGAACAATTCGACTTTGCAATAGCCTACTTTCCGACCTGTTTCCCGCAAGGTTTTACGCGCCTCCTCCTGTTTGTTTTTAGGCAGCGCCTGTACGGCGGCTTTCTCTTTTTTATACTCTTCTTGCGCCGCTTTCAGTTGGGTTTCGGCTTCGGCTACGGTAAGAAGATACTCTTGTGCAACACCGCTCAACGGCATGGAAACCCACAGACAGAAAATAAATGCCGAAAGAATGGATTTTTTCATCATATCGTTGATTTTATAAGTCATACGCATCGGCTAAATACACATACACGTCGCCGTTATCGACACACGACGTCCAAATAAGTTCGTCATAGAACGCCTCTTGCGACTGTTCTTTGGCAAGCAAGTCGTCTTGATTGCGGGCAGGTGAAAATATCCGTATCATCAAAGCGATACCCACGAACATGGCTGCCATATAGACCCACGTCTGTATGTGCGACCAAAGGGTCACTTTCGGCTTTTGCGGAAATTCGAGTTCCGGCAGCTGCTCTTCCATGCGTGCGGCGAATCGCTCGAAGTAGTCTTTGCCGGGTTCGGTAAATCCGTGCCTGCGATTGATTTTTTGCCAGATTTCGTTTTTCATTTTCTTCATATTTGATATATAATAGACTGAATCGTAAACAAAAGGTTTAATTTGTGGACGTTAAATATTCTTCGATTTTTTTGACGGCATGATGATACGAGGCTTTCAAAGCACCGACGGAGGTGCCGAGAATACGGGAAATATCTTCATACTTCATTTCATCGAAATAGTGCATGTTGAAGATAAGCCGCTGTTTCTCGGGCAGACGGAAGACTGCCTCCTGCAAAAGACGCTGGGCTTCATCGCCGTCGAACCATTCGTCGCTTTCGAGCTGCTCTATCAGGAAAGAGTCTTCGCCGTCGAGCGGAACATTGTTTTGCTGACGCTGCCGGGCAAGGAAAGTAAGCGTTTCGTTTATCGCTATGCGATAGAGCCACGTCGACAGCCGCGCATCGCCCCGAAAATAGATGATGTTCTGCCACGCTTTAAGGAAAGTGTTTTGCAGCAGGTCGTCGGCATCGTCGTGCGAAACGACCATTTTGCGTATCTGCCAATAAAGCGATTCGCTGTACTGCTTCACCACCTGCGTAAAGGCTTCGCGGCAATGGCGCGGGTCTTGCAGTCGGGCAACGATGACTTCTTCGTTATAGGCAGATGACATACATTCTCGTTTTCAGCGATATTTTTCTTCTTTCCGATAATCGCGATTTAGACTGAATCCGATCGGAAAGGTTTAACGGACAAAAATATTTCAGGCATAAAGGTAAAATAAAAAAACGAATCCGATAAAAAACGCGCCGGACTATTGCGTATTTCTCAAAAATGAATTTACTTTGCCGACACGATTTGTGGATGGATTTGGCTGCTTGCAACCA
>CANQQA010000014.1 GCA_947625885.1 uncultured Bacteroidales bacterium | reverse complement strand
CTCGACGATATGTGGGTAACGTTCAACGTGCGCGAAGAGCTGTTGAAAGACTTCACGATGGGTAAAGAAATAAATGTTACCATACCGGCACTCGGCAATGAAAAAGCCGTACTCAAAATCTATTTCATAAAAGACATGGGCAGTTATGCCGTATGGAGAGCCACCAAAGCTACCGGAAGCTACGATGCCCGCACGTTCCAAATCAAAGCCCGCCCCACCGCTGCCATCAAAGACCTGCGACCGGGTATGTCGGTATTGATACAAAAATAGAGTCGGCTGTACAACATGGAAAAAGAAGCGACGGTATTCGGTACTTTGTGGAAAGTGATGCGCAGAGAGTGGCACATATTGGTGTCGCGTCCGCTCTATTGGATAATCATGATTTGCGCGCCGCTGTTCTGCTACGTATTTTTTCTCTCGCTGTTGGGTAACGGTCTGCCCGAAAAGCTGCCCACCGCCGTCGTCGATCTCGACCACAGCGCCACTTCCCGCAACCTGACCCGCCAGCTTACCACATACCAAACGCTCGATGTTACGACCCGGTATGTGAGCTTCTCCGAAGCCCGCCATGCCATGCAACAGGGAAAACTGTTCGGATTCCTGATAATTCCGGAATCGTTCGAAGCAGACCTTTATGCCAACCGCCAACCGCAAATACCCTACTTCACTACCAGCGTTTACTTCATTCCCAGCGCATTGATATACAAGAGCCTCACCACCATGACGACGCTCGCCGCCGGTGCTGCGGTGCAACAAACCTTGTTGGCAAAAGGCGAATACGAACGCGACATCATGCCGCAGATACAACCCATTACGGTAGATATGCACGCGCTCGGAAACCCGTGGACAAACTACTCCATATATCTCAACAACACTTTTCTGCCCGGCATATTGGAGGTATTGGTACTTCTGATAACCATTTTCTCGATAGGTTCCGAAATCAAAGAAGGAACATCGCGTGAATGGCTGAATACCGCCAACAACAATATTCTCTTGGCAATCATCGGAAAGCTGCTGCCGCAAACGCTCATCTTTCTGGTCATGGGCATATTCTGCCAATCGCTGCTCTACGGCTATTGCGGATTTCCGCTGCAAAACGGCATCATGCCCATGGTGACGGCAATGCTCCTTTTCATTGTGGCAATACAGGGCACGGGCGTACTCTTTTTCAGCATCATTCCTTCGCTGCGCCTCGCACTGAGTGCCGGCTCGCTGCTGGGAGTCGTATCGTTTTCACTCACGGGATTTTCATTCCCGTCCGAAGCCATGTACTCGACATTCCATCTCTTGACCGACATTCTGCCCCTGCGGCATTACTTCATCATCTACGTCGATCAGGCATTGAACAGCATTCCGCTCTACTACTGCCGGATTCACTATCTCGCGCTCCTCGTTTATCCGTTGTTGGCACTTTGTTTCCTGCCGCTGCTCAAAAGAGCACTGCGCCGGCAAGTCTACATACCTTAATATATACCGATATGAAAACAGGATTTTTCGCTTCATTGAAAAACGGGTTGGCAGACACCATTCGTATCTGGCGGCAAGAATACATATCGGTATTCAAGGATATGGGTGCAATGTTGTTTTTCTTCGTGCTACCTTTCGCCTATCCCCTGCTATACGCATTCATCTATAATCCGGAAGTAGTACGGGACGTCCCGCTTGCCGTCGTCGATAACTCCCGAACCGTCCTGAGTCGGGAACTGTGTCGGCGTGTCGATGCTTCGCCCAATACGAAAATCATCTCTTACTGCGCCAATCTCGACGAGGCAAAAGACTTGATGTACAGCCGCGTATGCCACGGCATCATGGAAATTCCGGAAGATTTCAGCAAAAAGGTGGTACAGAGCGAGCAAAGTCCCGTTCTGTTCTATTCCGATATGAGCATTCTCATCAATTACAAAAACTTTTTGGCAACACTCACCGAAGTAACCCTCGACATGGGCAAGGAGTTGCAGAGCGAAAAGCTGGTCGGTGCCACCGCGAAACAAATCGACATGGCAACCAACCCTATACCCGGATTTTCCATTGTGCTTTACAACCCGACGGGTGGATTTGCCTCGTTCATTATGCCGGCATTGCTGATAGTTATCTTGCAGCAAAGTATCATTTTGGGTATCGGACTGCTCGCCGGCGGACGAAACGAACGCAGGAAACTCTCCCCCGAAAACCCGCACGAGAACGTATGGCACCTGCTGTTCGGAAAATCGGCGTGCTATTACAGCCTCTATATCATGACGGTAATGTATATGCTGCACATCATTCCGTGGCTGTTCGATTATCCTCAGCTCGGAAATCAATGGAACATATACATCTTCCTGCTGCCGTTCCTGCTCTCGTCGATATTCTTCGGCATAACGCTATCGGCACTGGTGCGCGAACGTGAAAGCGTATTTTTGGTTATCGTCTTCACCTCCATGGTATTCCTCTTTGTAAGCGGCGTTACATGGCCCTACGACCGAATGCCGCTCGTGTGGAGGGTATTGGGCGGCTTCATTCCAGCAACATGGGGCGTGGAAGGATTTTTGCGCATGAGCTCCGAAGGCGCTACGATGCCCGATGTCAAGGAAGAATTTTACAGTCTGTGGGGGCTTACCCTGCTCTATTTCTTCACCGCTTACGGCGTCATTCATTACCGTCAGTGGAAAGAGAGAAAAGCCCTCGCTGCCGTCGAAACGGAATAATCCGTTACTCCTTAAAATCTTTCAACGTCAGTTGCAGCTGCTGTCTGCCAACGTAAATACGGCTTTTCACCGTGCCGATGGGTATGCCTATCTTGCGAGCGATTTCGTGATATTTATATCCCGATAAATAAAGAGAAAACGGAATTTTATACGTTTCATGGAGCGACTCTACGGCTTCATGTATTTCGCGCACATCGCAACCCGCATCGGAAGACTCCGACGATAAAAAATCGAAAGAAAAATTTTCAATCCGTGCCCACTGTTCGTCAGGCAGACGACACTGCCTGACAGTACGGTTGTATTCATTGAAATAAAGATTGCGCATCACCGTGTAAATCCACCCGTCCAGATTGATTTCCTCCTTATACGCATGACAAGCCGCCAGAATCTTCAACATTGTCGATTGCAGCAAATCGCGGGCTTCTTCACAATCCGACGTCAAATTGTAAGCCCATTGATACATTTCCTTTTGATTACGGACCAAATAATCGGTCAAAACATGTTTATCCATTCCCTTACAGCCTCCCCTTTCTCGGGCTTTTTCTCTTAAACAAATTTAAGAGTTTTCTTGTTCGGTGGATATTTGCTTTCCCTATTTTTTTGAAAAAATAAATTTATCTTCCAAAGGAGCTCTATAACGCTGAAACTTTGATGCCGACAGCCGTTATCCCCTCCAACTCCAAATCCTGCATTCCCTGCTGTATGGCAATATGCCAAAGCCCTGACCGGTCGAATCGGAATGCCTGCCGATATAAAAATTCATATTGTATCGAAGCCCCGATTCCCGAGCCGAGCCATCGGCCGTATTCATCTGCCAGACGAATGTTCACCGTATCGACCGACGCCGTATTGTCGGGCGCCACCGTCGTTACGAAAAGCCATAAGTTGCTGTACGGATAATCATCGGTATATCGCAAGCGCAATGCCACGTCGTACACTCCGACCGTATCGGAAACAGGCACCTCCATACGCACCGGCGAATCGGCAAGCCACCCCGATACCGGCACCGACTCATACCGCTGCATATTGTTTCCGTCGAAACGGCACGACGCCAACACGAGCGTCGAGAGCAACAAAATGCAGCAGCTATTGATTATCGGTCGGTTGTTGGGGCGCAGCATTATCATCGTTCGTAAAATTACGCCGGTTGTTTTTATTATTGTTGTTGTTTCCGTTGTGGCGGCGATTGTGCCGATTCTCGCCACGCGCATTGAAGCCCGACTGCTGCTCCCTGTTGTTTTCAGAGCGTTGGGCACCGCCGCCGTTGCGGTTTTTCTTTTTTCGGTTGTTGCCGCCCTGACGGTTTTTCTTATCGAAACGGGTAAGGCTGTCCTGTCCCACCACATCTTCAAACTCTTTCCGTACAGGTTCGGTGCTTTCCATCGCCAGCTTTTCGGGTTTGATGCCCCGCTTGTTGAGGGCGATGACCTCGAACGCCCGCGAAGCATCGACGGTTACCAAATTGGCTGCCACCTCTTTCGACGACGAATAGGTGAGCTGCCGTTTGAAAATATCGGTCTTGAAATGGTAGAAAGTTCCTTCCTGCGTTTCCAACGGTATCTCCCGCGAAGGCAGGCGCTTGAAACTCTCAACGTAGGCATCGACCTCGAAATTGAGGCAGCATTTCAGCTTGGCACACTGCCCCGCCAACTTCTGCGGATTGAGCGAAATATCCTGATAACGGGCGGCACTGGTGGCAACAGACACGAAATTACTAATCCATGACGAACAGCACAACTGCCTGCCGCACGGTCCGATGCCGCCGATGCGTCCCGCCTCCTGCCGCGCACCGATTTGTTTCATTTCTATGCGCACGTGGAAAACATCTGCCAACACTTTTATCAACTGCCGGAAATCGACACGGTCGTCAGCAATGTAATAAAATATCGCCTTGTTGCCGTCGCCCTGATACTCCACATCGCCGATTTTCATGTTCAGATGCAGGTCTTCCGCAATTTTTCGGGCGCGGAGCATCGTATCGTGTTCGCGCGACTTGGCTTCTTTGAATTTTTCGAGGTCGTTGGATTTCGCTTTCCGGTAGACCCGCTTCAAATCGGGATTGTCGAGCCGCACGCCGTTTTTCCGCATTTGCAGCAAAACCAGCCGACCGGTAAGCGAAACGACGCCTATATCGTGTCCGGGATTTCCTTCCACCGCCACGATGTCGCCTTTTTCGAGACGAAGATGCGCCGAGTTTTTATAGTAGCCTTTCCGTGTATTCTTGAATTGCACCTCCACCATTTCCGTATCGTCGTGCGACTCCGGAATGTCCGCCAGCCAGTCGCAGCAGCCGAGCTTCCCGCCGCACTGCGCCACGACTGCCGCCGACAAGTCGGGCGAAACAGCCGCCGACGTCTCCGGCACGGGGACATTGTTGGGGGCAATATCGGATTGTTTGTTGTCCATAATCTTCCTGTCTTGCAACGCCCTGCGGGCAAGCGAACGTCATGCCGCCTCCCCGCCGGACAAAAGAAAATGAGCTTTCGTGTTTATTTGGCGAAACTTACCGCACGGGTTTCGCGGATTACCGTAATCTTCACCTGTCCCGGATAGGTCATTTCGTCCTGTATGCGCTTGGCTATTTCCGACGACAGCGTTTCGATTTCGGAATCGTCTATCTTGTCGGCGCCCACGATTACGCGCAACTCGCGACCGGCTTGTATGGCATACGTTTTCAATACGCCCGGATAAGAAAGCGCCAACTGTTCCAAATCGTTCAGCCGCTTGATGTAGGCTTCGACGATTTCGCGGCGGGCACCCGGACGGGCGCCCGAAATGGCATCGCACACCTGCACGATAGGCGCCAGCAGACTGGTCATTTCCGTCTCGTCGTGGTGCGCCCCGATAGCATTGCATATCTCCGGTTTTTCCTTGTATTTCTCCGCCAGCTTCATACCCAGCAGTGCGTGCGGCAATTCCGGCTCGTCGTCGGGCACCTTGCCTATATCGTGCAAGAGTCCGGCGCGTTTGGCTTTCTTCGGGTTCAATCCGAGTTCCGAAGCCATGATGGCGCAGAGGTTCGCCGTTTCGCGGGAGTGCTGCAACAGGTTCTGTCCGTAAGACGAGCGGTATTTCATCTTGCCCACCAAGCGAATAAGTTCGGGGTGCAGACCGTGTACGCCCAAATCTATCGTCGTGCGCTTGCCGGTTTCTATGATTTCTTCTTCTACCTGTTTTTTCACTTTGGCAACGACCTCCTCGATGCGGGCGGGGTGTATGCGACCGTCCGTTACCAACTGGTGCAGAGCCAGACGGGCGATTTCGCGACGCACCGGATCGAATCCCGAAAGCACGATGGCTTCGGGCGTGTCGTCCACGATGATTTCGATTCCCGTAGCCGCTTCGAGGGCGCGTATGTTGCGACCTTCGCGACCGATTATGCGACCCTTTATTTCATCGGAATCGATATGGAATACCGTTACCGAATTTTCTATCGCCGTCTCGGTAGCCACGCGCTGTATCGTCTTGATGACGATGCTCTTGGCTTCCTTATTCGCCGTCATACGGGCTTCGTCCATGATGTCGTTGATATACGACGCCGCCTGCGTTTTGGCTTCTTCTTTGAGCGACTCGACAAGGCGCTCTTTCGCCTCCTCTGCCGACAAGCCCGAAATGTGTTCGAGTTTTTCTACTTCGGCTTTATGCAGGCGTTCCAGCTCCTGCTTCCGCTTCTCGACCATTTCCACCTGCGCATCGAGATTGGTGCGCACGGCGTCGGTTTCCGTTTTTTTGCGCTGCAACTCCTGTTGCTGTTGGTTGAGTTGCATTTCGCGCTGCCGTATTTTCGCCTCTGCCGACTGCACTTTGGCGCTGCGTCCGGCAAGCTGGTTTTCGAGGTCGGCTTTCATGGAAATGAATTTCTCTTTCACTTCCATCATTTTATTGCGCTTTATCGTCTCCGCTTCCGTTTTCGCTTCTTCGAGAATCGAACGGGTGCGCCCGTTCAAACGCACTTTGTAGATTACAAAGCAGAGCAGCAGCGCTACGGCAAGTCCTGCCACAATTCCTATCACTAATGATATAGGTTCCATATTGTCGTAATTTTTAGTTAAAAAAAGCACCGCATCAATATTTGAAAATATTGTTGCAGTGCGGGTTATCCAGTATGTTTGTAATCAATCTTCTATCCCGTTCTCAGGCTCGGGAGTCTGCAAATAGCTTTCGAGTTCCTTGTCTATACGGAGCAATTCTCCGTTCAGAATCTCGGCATCTTTCGATGCTTCCAGAAACAGATAATCGTAAGCGATATCCCACGCCGCAAAAGAGAGAAAGTCCTGCGTATCGTTTTTCGATTGGGACATCTGCTGTTGATATTTTCTGTACCGTCGTCCCACTTCCTCGGCGGCGCCCCGCGCGATAGGTTCCTGTGTACTGAGTTTGTCTCTCGATACGGTCAGGGTGTAAGACCGGTTGGCTATCGTAACAGTTATTCGTTGTTTACTTTGTTTATCGTCCATCGCATCTAATCGTTTAACAAAGAGATGCACTTGTCGATTTCCCGCACCAACTTTTCAAATCGGCTGCGCGCTTCCGAAAAATCGCCTTTTTCGGAAACAACGGCTTGTGCCATAAGCAGATTCCGGTATTTCGACTCTATCCCTTCCAGTTTCTTTTTCAACTCCTCCACTGTATTGTTTCGCTCCCGCAATCGGCTTTCCAGTTTTTCGCACCGTTCGCGCAATGCCTCATGGCGGGTTATCAATTCAGTTACATGAGTATGCAAACTGTCTATTACATTTCGGGGACTGTCTGCCATATAGGTACACCAAAATCTACACAAAGATAGATATTTTCTTTCGATTCGACAACTATTTCCCTGTCTTTTCATTATTTTTTCGATTTATTTTTATTATTTTTATCTACCATACAAACTTTATCGCTACCTTTGCATCTGTTTTTACAGTCGTGAACACCTTACTGACAGGGCATTTTCTCGCAAAGACAAGGAAAGAATAATAAGGTAAAAAAATAATTCTCTATAAGTTAACAAAAAAAACAGAACGTGATTATGAAATCAATCCGATTTTCTATCCGCACCGTTGCTTACGCAACACTGTGTGCCACACTGTTTTCCTGTGGAGGGAAAGGCATGCAGGGACAAGGAGGATTCGCTCGCGAATACCATGTTCAGACTTTGGAACCTTCCGGAATGGAATGGTACAGCAATTATCCGGCAGCCATCAAAGGAAAACAAGACATAGCCATACGCCCCAACGTAAGCGGCTTCATCACGGAATTGTGCGTCGATGAAGGCTCCCTCGTGAAAAAGGGCGACGTGCTTTTCGTCATCGATACGATTCCCTACAAAGCCGCGCTGAAAATAGCCGAAGCCAACGTCGAAGTGGCAAAATCCGCCACCGAGACCGCCCGCCTCACCGCCGAAAACAAACAGGAACTCTATCGCAAAGGCATCATCAGCGAATACGAAATGCAAATGGCGCAAAACTCGTATGCCTCCGCCAAAGCACAGTTGGCAGAAGCCGAAGCCCAATTGGTCAATGCCCGCAACAACGATTCGTTCACCCGCGTAACCAGCCCCCTCACCGGTGTCGTAGGCGAAATTCCTTTCCGGGTGGGCAGTTTAGTGTCGCCCTCGACGGCAACACCCCTTACGACCGTTTCCGACAACTCCGAAATGTATGTTTATTTCTCCATGACCGAGCGTCAGATTCTGGAAATGGCAAACCAATACGGAGCAAACAATTTCCTGAGCAAACTCCCTGCCGTATCGCTGCGGCTCTCCGACGGCAGCATCTACCCCTTGAAGGGTAAAATCGAAACCGTCAGCGGTATCATCGATGCCCAAACCGGTTCGTCGGTCATGCGCGCCACCTTCAAAAACCCCGACAAACTGCTGCGCAGCGGCGGCAGCGGCGTCATCATGATTCCGATGAAAAACGATGCAGCCATACTCATACCGCAAAAAGCCACCTTTGAAATACAAGACAAAAAATTCGTCTATGTACTCACCGACAGCTCTACGGTAAAATCGACCGAAGTGGGCATTTCAGCTATCGACAACGGAAAAGAATACATGGTTACTTCGGGTGTGAAAGCCGGCGACCGCATCGTCATCGAAGGCGTCAATACCCTCAAAGACGGCATCGCCATCAAAGTAGCCGCGAACAACTAATAAACAACTTCGCAAAGAGGTAAAAAGATATGAAGTTAGACAGATTCATCAACCGTCCGGTACTCTCGACCGTCATCTCCATTTTCATGGTCATATTGGGAGCTTTGGGATTAGTATCCATACCTATCACCCAATACCCGGACATAGCACCGCCTACCATAGAGGTATCGACCACCTACACGGGTGCCAATGCCCAAACGGTGCTCAACAGTGTCATCGCACCTTTGGAAGAAGCCATCAACGGTGTGGAAAACATGATGTACATGACTTCCTCCGCCACCAACACAGGCTCCGCCACCATCACCATATATTTCAAACAGGGCACCGACCCCGATATGGCAGCGGTCAATGTACAAAACCGCGTTGCCAAAGCGCAAGGTCTGCTGCCGGCGGAGGTTACGCAAGTGGGCGTGATTACGGAGAAGCGCCAGACGAGTATGCTGGTCGTATTCTCTCTGTACAGTACCGACGACCGTTACAACTTCGATTTTCTTGAAAACTACATGAAAATCAACGTCATTCCGCAGGTACAGCGTGTTCCGGGCGTAGGCGATGCCAGCGTCATGGCATCGGACTACTCCATGCGCATCTGGCTCAAACCCGACGTGATGGCACAATACGGTCTTATGCCGAGCGACATAACCGCCGTTCTGGCAGAACAAAACATCGAAGCCGCTCCGGGTCAATTCGGCGACCAAGGCAACCAGTCGTTCCAATACGTGCTTACGTATAAAGGTCGCTTGCAGACTGCCGAACAGTTCGGCGACATAATTATACGCGCCAACCCCGACGGGCAGATTCTCTACCTGAAAGATGTTGCCGAAATCGAACTGGGCCGTCTGATTTACGGTTACAAAAACTTCATGAGCGGACACAACGCTGCAACCGCTATCGTATATCAGACCGCCGGTTCCAACGCCACCGAAATCATCAAAAACATCACCGCACTGCTCGACGATATGAGCAAAGACCTGCCGGCAGGTATGGCATTCTTGGTGTCGATGAATGCCAACGACTTCCTTTTCGCCTCTATCCATGAGGTGGCAAAAACGCTCGTCGAGGCATTCCTGCTCGTATTCCTCGTCGTCTATGTTTTCTTGCAGGATTTTCGTTCTACGCTTATTCCCGCCATTGCCATTCCGGTATCGCTCATCGGTACGTTCTTCGTACTGTTCCTTATCGGATTCAGCCTCAACCTGCTGACGCTCTGCGCACTCGTGCTGGCTATCGCCATTGTGGTCGACGACGCCATAGTCGTCGTCGAGGGCGTCCATGCCAAGCTCGACCAAGGCTACAAGTCGCCGCGTAAAGCGGCTATCGACGCCATGGGCGAACTCTCGGGCGCCATTCTCTCCATTACATTGGTCATGATGTCGGTGTTCATTCCCGTGAGCTTCATGACGGGAACATCAGGAACATTCTACCGTCAATTCGGTTTGACGATGGCAATCGCCATCGGCTTCTCGGCTGTCAATGCCTTGACGCTGAGTCCTGCCCTGTGCGCCGTCCTGCTGAAACCGCATAAAGACGAAAAAGAGGGCAAGCCCTCTATGGCAAAACGTTTCCAAACGGCGTTCAATGCCGCTTACGATTCGCTGCTCTCCAAATACAAAGTCGGCGTATCGCACTTCGTCAAACACAAAAAACTTTCGTTTGCAGGTGTCATCGTGGGCATCGCCGCACTTATCGTTTTGATGAACACCACCCCGACGGGACTTATCCCCAACGAAGATACGGGTACTATCATGATTACCATCGACTTGCAACCGGGCAGCTCGCAAGAGCGCACCGAAGCCGTCGTGCAGCAAGTCAATGAAATACTCATGTCGCACCCCGCCGTCGAAAGTACGACCGGTATCTTGGGATTCAGCCTTATCGGCGGAGAAGGCAACACATACGCCTCTTTCTTCGTCCAGCTCAAACCGTGGGACGAACGTAAAGGCAAAGGCATGGACGTCAATTCGGTCATCGGCGTCATCTACGGACGATGCGCTCTCGAAGTGAAAGACGCCCGCGTGCTCTGCTTCGCGCCGCCTATGATTCCGGGTTACAGTATCAGCAACGGTTTCGAATTTAACCTGCAAGACAAGACGGGCGGTTCGCTCGACAACTTCTATCAGGTGGCACAAGATTTCCTCGCCGAACTGATGAAGCGTCCGGAAATATCTACGGCTGCAACGACGTTCAACCCGACATTCCCGCAATACCTCGTCGATGTCGATGTTGCCAAGTGCAAACGGGCAGGCGTATCGCCGAGAGACGTATTGAGCGCTCTGCAAGGCTACTTCGGCGGTATATACGCTTCCAACTTCAACCGGTTCGGCAAGCTCTACCGTGTCATGATACAAGCCGACCCGCAAGCGCGCGTCAGCCCCGAAAGTCTGAACAACATCAAAATACGCAACGGCGCCGAAATGGCTCCCATCACCAACTTTATTACGCTGAAAAAGGTATATGGTCCCGACGTCATCGAGCGTTTTAATATGTTCACCGCCATGACCGTCAATGGTAACCCCGCTGCCGGATACAGCTCGGGTGAAGCCATCAAAGCTATCCAAGAGGTGGCAGCTTCTTCGCTGCCCGTAGGTTTCGGATACGAATTTTCGGGTATGACGCGTGAAGAGCAAAGTACGAGCAGCGGCACCACCGCTATCATCTTCATGCTCTGCTTCGTATTCGTCTATCTGTTGTTGAGTGCGCAATACGAAAGCTACATTCTGCCTCTTGCCGTATTGCTCTCCGTACCGTTCGGTCTGGCAGGCAGCTTCATCTTCGCCTCTATCATGGACGTCGAAAACAACATCTACCTGCAAATCGCCTTGATCATGCTCATCGGTCTGTTGGCAAAGAACGCCATTCTTATCGTGGAATTTTCGCTCGACCGCCGGCGCACCGGTATGCCTATCATCAATGCCGCTATCAGCGGTGCGGCAGCCCGTCTGCGTCCTATCCTCATGACCTCTTTGGCAATGGTCGTCGGTCTTTTGCCCATGATGTTCGCACACGGTGTCGGCGCCAACGGCAACAGCACGCTGGGTTCGGGCGCCGTAGGCGGTATGCTCATCGGTATGATATGCCAGATATTCGTCGTGCCGGCATTGTTCGTCGTATTCCAGACCATTCAGGAAAAAGTGAAACCGCTGGTATGGAACGACCTCGACAACAAAGATATTCTTGCCGAAATCGAGCAATATACCAAATCGAAAAAACAATAAAGCGAAACGCAGTATGAAACGAATCATTCTATATACCGTATGCGGCATGGTCTTGGCTTCGATGCTCAACAGCTGCCACATATACCGAAAATACCAACGTCCCGACGATATAACGACGGAAGGTCTGTTCCGCGACACGATACCCGCCGGCGAAGCGCTGCCCGACGACAGCCTCAATATCGGGGACATGGATTGGACGGAGATTTTCACCGACCCTGCTTTACAAACGCTTATCCGTGCGGGATTGGAGAAGAACAGCGACCTGCAAAGCGCGCTGTTGCAAGTCGAAGCGGTACAAGCCGATTTCAAGGCTGCACGGCTGGCATTCCTGCCGTCGTTCACCCTCTCCCCGCAGGGTGCCGTCAGCAGTTTCGACCTCAAGAAGGCGTCGTGGACCTATAACGTGCCTATTACCGCAAGCTGGGAAATCGACATCTTCGGCAGGCTGATGAACTCCAAACGGAACGCAAAAGCCGCCCTCGTACAGAGCAAAGCCTACGCACAAGCCGTCCGCACGCAAATCATCGCCGCCATTGCCAACGGCTACTACACGCTGCTGATGCTCGACAAGCAGCTCGCCATCACCGAAGAAACCGCCCTCTTGTGGGAACAAAGCGTGCAAACCATGCGCGACATGAAAATCGGCGGCATGACCAACGAAGCCGCTATCGCCCAAAGCGAAGCCAACTGCCGCATGATTGCCGCCTCCATTCCGGCACTGCGCCGGCAGATTCGGGAAACGGAAAACAGCCTCTCGACGCTGCTCTATCAAGCTCCGCAAACCATTGCACGCGGCTCATTCGACGACCAAACGCTGCCCGATATGCTGCACGCCGGCGTGCCGGTACAGATGCTGGCAAACCGTCCCGACGTGCAAGCTGCCGAAATGTCGCTGGCTTCTGCCTATTATTCGACGAACATCGCCCGCTCGGCGCTCTATCCCAATCTGGTGATTTCGGGCTCAGCAGGGTGGACGAACTCTGCCGGAAGCACGATTATCAATCCGGGAAAACTCCTGCTCTCGGCAGCCGCCTCGCTCGTGCAGCCAATCTTCAATCACGGCAGCAACTTGGCACGCCTCAAAGCCGCCAAAGCGCAACAGGAAATCGCCGCTATCGGATTCCAGCAGACGATACTCAACGCCGGCAAAGAGGTGAGCGACGCGCTCTACCAATACCAGTCGTACAACGAGATACTCGCCCAGCGCCACTTGCAGGTGGCAGCCCTGCACGATGCCGTAGAATATACCGAATCGTTGATGAAGCTCGGCACCTCGACCTACCTCGAAGTACTGACCGCCCAGCAGTCGCTGCTCAGCGCGCAGTTGTCGGAAGTATCGGACACCTACCAGTCCATGATTGCCGTCGTAAGTCTCTACCATGCTTTGGGCGGCGGTCGTGAAATAGAGGACGAAAAAAAATAATTCCTTAAAAACGTACATACTATGATCAGCCCATTAGCATACGTCGATTCCAAAGCCCAAATAGGGGAAAACGTAACGATACACCCTTTCGCCTACATCGACAAAGACGTCGTTATCGGAGATAACTGCGAAATCATGTCCTACGCCAGCGTGCTGGCAGGTACCACGATGGGAAAAAACAATCGGGTGTTTCAGGGCGCCATACTCGGCGCGGAGCCGCAGGATTTCATGTTCAAAGGTGAAGCCACCCGTTTGCAGATAGGCGACAACAACTATATCCGCGAATACGCCATTATCAATCGGGCTACTCTCCCAGAAGGCGAAACCGTCATCGGAAACGGCAACTACCTGCTCAAAGGCGCCCGCATCGGGCACGACAGCCGCGTCGATGATTCCTGCATTTTGGGCAACGACAGCGACATCGCCGGCAACTGCCACATACACAGCTGCGCCGTACTCGCCGGTCGTGTCATCATCAAAGACAATTGTCGGGTAGGAAGCTGGGCGCTGGTAAAAAGCGGCTGCCGCAGCGACAAGGACATTCCGCCCTACATCTTGGCGGCACACAACCCCATCAAATATGCGGGCATCAACGCCTACATACTCCGTCAGCACAATTTCAGCAACGAAGCCATCGAAAACATCGCCCTCGCCTACCGGCAGGTCTACTCGTCGGGCACCAGCCTCGAAAACGGCATACTCCGTATCAAAGAGGTCGTGTCGCGAAGCCCCGAGATAGATTACATTCTCTCTTTCTTGGAAAGCGCGAAAGGCATCATCGACACCTCCGGCGAAAACAACTGACAACGATTCTCCTTATATATAGATGTGCCCGCCCTGTCGATGATTCGGCAGGGCGGGCACGTTTATAAAAAACACACGATACGGTCGATACGATTAAACTTTTTACGATCGGACAAGTCTAATGATAAATCAATATAAATTATACCATGAAAAGATTTCTACTATCTACCCTTCTATTGACAAGCGCCCTATGCCTGTTCGCCCAAGACCCGCGCGAACGGGTCTATAACTACGAAGTGCTCCACCCGAGCCATCAGGTGAAACCGCTTGTCGAAGGCTATGCCACAGAACGGGTTTGCGAAAAGTTGGGACGCGGACTGACCGCCGCCCTGTCGGAAGACGGCAAAGGTATTTACCTCAGCTGGCGGCTGCTTGCCGACGACCCGCAAACCGCCGCTTTCCACCTCTACCGGAGAGTGGGAGGAAAATCCAAACGACTGACAAACAAACCGATAACGCAAACGACCGATTTCATCGACCGCAATCCCGTCAAAGGCGTTGCCGAATATCGGGTAATCCGCGCCGACAGCGACCCGAAAACCGTTAGCGAGGAATCCTCGCCGTGGGTGGCAGCCGATTTCGACAAGCTGCAAAAATCGCCCCGCTACGTTTCCTTCAAGACCGAAGGGCGCGTGGGCAAGCTCGGCATCGGCGACCTCGATGGCGACGGCATCTTCGATTTCGTCGTCCGCACCCCCGCCACGAATGTCGACCCGGGTGTACAGGGAATCCATTTCGACTCCGTCTACACCATCTCCGCCTACCGGCACGACGGCACGCACTTGTGGAGCTACTCGTTAGGCGAAGGCGTGGAACCGGGCGTGTGGTATTCGCCCTACGCCGTCTATGACTTCGACGGCGACGGTCGGGCAGAGGTTGCCCTGCGCATCTGCCCCGACGGCACGCGCGACTCCACTCACCACGTAATGAACGGACACGAATACCTGCTCGTACTCGACGGCGAAACAGGCAAGGAAATCGACCGCGCGCCGTGGCCTGAACGCTCTTGGCGTCTGGGCGAACGCAACCGGCAGAGCCGCCACCAGATAGGCATGGCATATCTCGACGGACGCACGCCGGCAATTCTCGCCGCTCGCGGCACCTATCGGGCGATGTTGGTCGATGCATGGCAGCTGCACGACGGCAAACTGACCCACCTGTGGCGCTGGGACGGCGATGAAGAAAATCCCGTGATACGCAGTCAAGGTTCGCACAACATGGTAGTCGGCGACGTCGATGCCGACGGTCGCGATGAAATACTGCTGGGCGCCTGTATGCTCGACGACAACGGTTCGCTGCTGTGGTCGGCAGGCGTGGGGCACCCCGACAAAATCTATTTGACGGACATCGACCCCGCACGTCCGGGCATGGAAGTGCTGTTCGGCGTCGAAGTGCACCATGAAGACGGACGCGGAGTCTGCTGCGTCGATGCCGCAACGGGCGAACAGGTGTGGAACATCGGGCACAACACGTTCCATGTAGGCGACGCCATGGTGGCTGACATCGACCCGGCTCATGCCGGATTGGAGTGCTTCGCTTCGGAGGACCGCAAAGGAGGCAGCGAAGCCCGCTACCTGCTGACGGCACAAGGCGAATCCCTGACTTCGGACTCGAAGCTCATACCGCCCTGCCGCGACTGGGTATGGTGGGACGGCGACCTGTTGCGCGAAACGATGCGCCGCCGGAGCATCATCAAATGGGGCGGCGCGACGCTGACTAAGGGCATCGAAGGCATGGTACTATTGATTGGCGACATCACGGGTGACTGGCGCGAAGAAATCGTTACCGCCGTCGGCAACGAAATCCGCATCTACTCCACCTGCATTCCTGCCGTCGACCGGCGCACGACCCTCATGCAAGACCCCATTTACCGCAGCTACATCGTCGAACGCAGTCAAGGCTATCCCCAATCGCCAGTACCTTCGTATTATTTAGGTGAACAATAAGCCCTCTTAGGCAAAAATCTCTTTTAATATATCTACGCCCGCCCTGCCGATTCATCGACAGGGCGGGCGGGTTTATCGACAAAATCCGCCTTTCGACCGAAGCGGTTAAACCCTTTGCCAAGCCGTTTGTCTAATCGATACAAACTTAAAAAACATACGATTATGAAAAAGATTTTGCTATCGACCATGCTCCTGACAAGCGCTTTGTGCCTGTCTGCCCAAAACCCGCAGGGTCATCGTCCCCAACGCGGACACGAACCCCAACACGCTACGCCCGAAATGAGAGCGCAGGCAAAAACCGACCAAATGAAAAAAACGCTCGACCTCACCGACGAGCAATACAAAGCGCTCTACGAGCTCAACCTGCAAGAGGCGCAGGAACGGCAACAATTCATGCGCACGCAGCGACAGGGCAACCGTCCGCCGCGTCCGGAGGGAGGACAAAAAGCCCGACCGAAAAACGATCGTCCGCAAGGCGATGTTGAGACTCCCGCCCCGTTGAGCAGAGAGCAGTTACAGGAAAACGCCCAAAAGCGCGAGCAGGAAATCCAAAAAATTCTCGGCGAAGAAAAGTACACCCGTTGGCAAGCCGAAATGCAGAAAATGCGGGAAGCCCGTGCTTCGCGACCCGCTCCCGACCGGCAGTAACGTTTTAATCTCAAAATCTCTTTAATGGTGGAGGCTCAAACCCGTAACAGGTTTGAGCCTTCGTCATTTTATTTATCGCGTCCGAAATCGAGATACCGGCGCAAAAATTATTCTTCATTCAGTTTTTCGCCGATAATGCGGGCGGCAGTGGCGACATAGTCGGCACAAGGACGGCGACGGTAATAAGCCTCCGTGCGGTCGGACGGCACCGGAGTATCGGCGCCGGCAGGCAGCCCGAGCAATTCGCGACAGATAATGGAGCCGTTCTCCTTGCGGAAGCGGGCGGCAAGCTCCTGCACCACCGTATAGCAGCGCGTCTTCGCCGCCTTGTCCTGCGGGTCGGCGGAGGCATATTTCAGACCCGACAACATGAACGCCGCACTCACCGCGCCGCACACTTCGCGCAGACGTCCCATGCCGCCGCCCAGCGGTGCCGTCGCCAGCGCAGCCGTTTTCGCGTCCATACCGAACACATCGGCGTATGCCAAAAACACCGATTGCGCACAATTGTAACCCGCCGTAAACAATTCGCGGGCACGAGCTGCCCGACTCTCTACATCGACCTTTTCCATAGCGTTACCACTGTATGGGGGTTATGCCGTGCGCCTGTAAATATTCGTTGGCTCGGCTGAAATGACGGTTTCCGAAAAATCCGCGATGCGCCGAGAGTGGCGACGGGTGCGGCGACTGCAACACCAAATGGCGGCTGCGGTCGATGAAATCGCCCTTGCGCTGCGCATACGAGCCCCACAAAATGAATACCAAATGTTCCCGCTCCTGCGCCAGTGCGTGTATCACGGCATCGGTAAACTGCTCCCAGCCCTTGTTCTGGTGCGACCCCGCCTGATGCGCGCGCACCGTCAGCGTGGCGTTGAGCAGCAACACGCCCTGCTGCGCCCAGCGGGTGAGATTGCCGCTCGTGGGTATGGGAGTGCCCAAATCGTCGTGTATCTCTTTGAAAATGTTTTGCAGCGACGGCGGGAAGGGCACGCCGTCGTTCACCGAAAAGCAAAGCCCGTGCGCCTGTCCGGGTTCGTGATACGGGTCTTGCCCCAAAATAACCACTTTCACCTGCTCGAAGGGGCAGGCATCGAAAGCCGCAAACATCTGGCTTCCGGGCGGATAAACCCGCGTTGTGGCATACTCCTGCCGCACAAAATCGGTAAGCTCTTTGAAATAAGGCGCCTCAAATTCCGATTGCAGCCGTTTTTTCCAACTCTCGTCGATGCGTACATTCATTTTTCGATGTTTTTACAAAAATTCTTTTTGCAAAGCTACAAATAATTATTACTTTTGCCAACCGAATCGGCCCCGTAGTTTAGTGAATAGAACGTCAGATTCCGGTTCTGAAGGTCACAGGTTTGAGTCCTGTCGGGGTCACACGGCGAAATGCTCCGAATTGCCCAAAGCAGTTCGGAGCGGTTTTTTATCTGATAGGCAAAACGATTCCGACAAAATTTTCAGAGCGCAAGAAATCTGCCGGTTATGCTCGCCGGATTGGCGGCAATCTGTTCCGGCGTACCCTGCGCAACGATTCTGCCGCCCTCTTCTCCGCCGCCCGGGCCGAGGTCGATGACGTAATCGCAGTTGGCAATCACATCGAGGTCGTGTTCGATGACGACAACCGTCGCCCCGAGTTCGAGCAGCTGTTGAAACACTCCGATGAGCGTGCGGGTATCGAGCGGGTGCAAACCGATGGTCGGCTCGTCGAAAACGAACAGGCTGTCGTCTTGTCGGCACCCCATTTCGGCAGCCAGTTTCAACCGTTGGGCTTCGCCGCCCGAAAGACTCGTGGTGGCTTCGCCGAGCGTAATATACCCCAGACCTATGCGGTCGAGCGATTCGAGGCGCGATTTCAATACCTTGTAGCGGGCAAGGGCTTTGGCGGCATCGGCAACGTCCATTTTCATCAAGTCGGGCAGCGAAAGAGTGTTTCCGCCGGCTGTCTCCAAACAGAACTCTTCCGCCCGTCGCGCATAGCGCGAGCCATGGCACTCCGGACACGGAATATCGACATCGGGCAGGAACTGCACATCGAGACTCACCGTCCCTGTTCCGTCGCACACCGGACACCGCAGCGCACCCGTGTTGTACGAGAAATCGCCCGCCTTCACCGAAGCCGACTTGGCGGCAGACGTCTTGGCAAAGAGGCTGCGCAGGTCGTCGTGTACGTTGGCGTAGGTTGCCACCGTAGAGCGCACGTTGGCGCCTATGGGCGTGGAGTCGATGAGCTTCACATTTCTGATGCCTTCGGCGGAGATGCTCTCCACGTGCTCCGGCAGCTTTTCGCCGCGTATCGAAGATTGAAGCGCCGGCACAAGGCTTTCGAGCACCGTCGTGGTCTTGCCCGAACCGGAAACGCCCGTTATCGCCACCATGCGCCCTTTGGGAATGCGGACTTCGAGCGGGTGTACCGTGTGAATCCGACCGGTCTTCATCGTTATCGCGCCGGCGGCGAACATCTCGGCTTCCGACGCACGTTGGCGCACCGCCGCCATCCTCTTGGCGGAAAGGAACGGCGCTATCATGGAGCGGGGATTTTTTTCGATTTGTTCCACCGTTCCCTGCGCGATGATTTCCCCGCCCTTGGCGCCGGCTTGGGGTCCTAACTCTATCAGCCGGTCGGCGCTGCGAAGAATTTGTACATCGTGATCGACCAGCAGCACGGAATTGCCGTCATTCACCAAATCTTTCATCACCCCGACCAGTCCCACGATATTGACGGGGTGCAGCCCGATAGAGGGCTCGTCGAGCACATATATCACGCCGGTGGTGCGGTTGCGGACGCAGCGCGCCAACTGCATGCGCTGGCGTTCTCCGGTGGAAAGCGTCGCGCCGGCGCGGTCGAGGCTGAGATACGACAACCCCAGTTCGAGAAGCCGGCGGGAGGTATCGAAATAAGACTGACTGATGCTTTCGCACATGGGGCGCATTTCTTCGGGCAGCCACGCCGGAATGCCCCTCACCCACTCGTCGAGCTGTGTAAGTGTCATTTCGCAGGCTTGCGCCAGATCGATGCCGCGAATGAGCGGCGCGAGAGCTGCTTCGTTCAAACGGGTGCCGCGGCAATCGGGACATATATCCTGTTTCAGAAATTTCTCGACACGCTTCATACCCTTGTCGTCCTTGACTTTCGACAAGGCATTTTCCACCGTATAGACGGCATTGTAATAGGTGAAATCCATTTCACCCGACACCTCCGAAGTTTTGCTCTTGTACAAAATATGCTTCTTGACGGCAGGACCGTGATAGACGATTTCTTTTTCTTCGGGCGTCAAATCCTTGAAAGGCACATCGGTGCGCACGCCCATGGCGCGGCATACGTCGATCATCAGCGTCCACATCAGGGAGTTCCACGGGGCGACAGCGCCTTGGTCTATCGTTAAATCCTGATTGGGAACCAACGTCGCTTCATCGACCGTCATCACCGTGCCTATGCCTCCGCACTTCTTGCATGCGCCGCTGCTGTTGAACGACAATTCTTCCGCCGACGGGGCAAAAAAGTGCGCACCACACTCCGGACAGACGATTTCGCGACCTGCCGCCACGTTGAGCGTCGGCGGGCAGTAGTGTCCGTTGGGGCAGCGGTGACTCGCCAAACGGGAATACATCAGGCGCAGGCTGTTGAGCAGCTCCGTACCCGTGCCGAACGTGCTGCGAATGCCGGGCACACCCGGGCGCTGCCGCAAGGCAATGGCGGCAGGTACGTAGAGAATATCGTCGAGGTCGGCTTTCGACGCCTGCGAGATACGGCGGCGGGTATAGGTCGATAACGCCTCCAAATAGCGTCGGGAGCCTTCGGCATAGACCACGCCCAGTGCAAGCGACGACTTGCCGGAGCCGGACACGCCTGCCACCCCGACAATCTTGTTCAACGGTATATCGACATCAATGGCTTTCAGGTTGTGCACCCTTGCGCCGCGTATTTCTATTTTGTCCCGTTCCATTTTCATTTCTATTGAATGCTTGTACAAAAATAAAGAAAGAGAAGCAACAAACGCCTCTTTATCACTAAAAAAATGTACGGTTTTTTCTTTTGCCGGAAAATTATCGCTACCTTTATACTCGCTTAATCGACCGAAAAGAAAATGGGACACCATCTGTTGAAACATACCGCCCTTGCCGTTACCGCCCTGTCGCTGGTGTCGTGCAATTCCCAATCCCGACGCAAAAAGGCTACTCCCGAGCGTCCGAACATCATCTTCATACTCGCCGACGACATGGGCTACGGCGACCTGTCGTGCTACGGTTCGCGCTACGTGAAAACGCCCAACATCGACGAGCTTGCCCGCACGGGCACCCGATTCGACCAATGCTACGCCGGCAGCGGCATTTCGTCGCCCTCGCGCTGCGCGCTGATGACGGGTATGCACAGCGGCAAGGGGCGCATTCGCGACAATATGTGCACCGCCGGCGGTCTGACGGGACTTAAAATCACGCCGCGCGGCGACACCTCCGTCGTCAGACGCACCAACCTGCAACCCGAAGACACCACCCTCGCCACCGTCGTCGGGTCGGCAGGCTACCGCACCTGTCTGGTAAACAAATGGCACCTCGACGGTTACGACCCTACGGCAGCGCCGCATCATCGGGGATTCGACGAATTTTACGGCTGGCTCATCTCCACCGTTTACAGCAACGACCCCTATTACTATCCCTATTGGCGTTTCCACGGCGATTCGCTCATCAACATCTCCGCCAACGAACACGACCGGCACGTGATTCACAACACCGACCTCTCGACCGACGATGCCATTCGCTTCATCGACCGCAACCGCGAAAATCCGTTCTTCCTTTTCCTCGCCTACGATGCGCCGCACGAACCTTATAACATCGACGACACTTCGTGGTACGACGACCAAGCCCAATGGGACGAAAACACCAAACGCTATGCCGCTCTGATTACCCACATGGACGAAGCCATAGGCAGATTGCTGGCGGAACTCGACCGGCTGGGTCTGCGCGAAAACACCCTCGTCATCTTCGCCAGCGACAACGGCGCCGCCATTCAGGCTCCGCTCGAACAACTGAACTGCAACGCCGGTTTTCGCGGCCGCAAGGGGCAGCTCTACGAAGGGGGCATACGGGTGCCCCTCATCGTCAATCAGCCCGGGCGCGTACCTGTGCAACGTTTGCAAAATACGGTCTATTTTCCCGACATCATGCCCACCCTCGCCGCGCTTACAGGCACCGAACAGGCTTTGCCGCAAGGGTATAGCGGCATGAATATTCTGCCGCTGTTCTACGGCGGGCAGGCGGACACCGACCACCGTCTGCTTTACTGGGAGTTCACCGGCAAGCAGCGCGCCGCCCGCTGCGGTAAATGGAAATGCGTTACCATCAAAAAAGGCGCACCGTTGGAGCTGTACGACTTGGAAAAAGACCCGGGCGAACAGCACGACTTGGCGGCAGAATATCCCGACCTCGTACGACAGTTCGACGAGGAAATGCAGCGGCAGCACGTACCCTCGCCCTGCTGGCCGCTGGCGGGAGAAGAGTTTTGACAACCGCCGTTTTTCATCATAAAGAAAAAAAATGATAGCGCCCTTTGGAAAACCGCTCTACGTGATGGCAAAGCCGGTCGGTGCGCGGTGCAACCTCGCCTGCGAATATTGCTATTATCTGGAAAAAGAGAAACTTTCCGGAAACCCTGCCGCCTGCCGACCGATGAGCGACGAACTGTTGGAACAATTCACCCGCGACTACATTCAAAGCCAGACAATGCAAGAGGTGCTCTTTACTTGGCACGGCGGCGAGCCGCTGCTGCGCCCGCTGTCGTTCTACCGAAAGGCGCTCGACCTGCAACGCCGCTATGCCGGCGGACGCCACATCGACAACGCCATACAGACCAACGGCACGCTGCTTACCGACGAGTGGTGCCGCTTCCTGCACGATAACGGCTGGCTCGTAGGCATATCCATCGACGGACCCCGAGAGCTGCACGACCGCTACCGCCGCAGCCGCGGCGGCGAACCGTCGTGGGAGAGCGTCATGCGGGGCATCGACCTGCTCCAAAAACACGACGTAGATTGGAACGCCATGGCGACGGTCAATGCCTGCAATGCCGACCACCCGCTGGAATTTTACCGGTTCTTCCGCGACATCGGCGCGCACTACCTGCAATTTACCCCCGTCGTCGAGCGGCTTCTCTCCTACGACGACGGTCGCACGCTCGCCGCTCCCGCCGACACGGACGCTCCGCTTGCCGGCTACTCCGTCAGTCCGCAGCAATGGGGCGATTTCCTTTGCCGGATTTTCGACGAATGGGTGGTCAGCGACGTAGGGCAAATTTTCGTTCAGCTGTTCGACGCCACGTTAGCCAACTGGTGCGGCATGCCGCCCGGTGTTTGCTCCATGTCGGAAGACTGCGGCCATGCGGCAGTCATGGAAGCCAACGGCGACGTTTACAGCTGCGACCATTTCGTTTTCCCCGAATACCGGTTGGGCAACATCAGACAGCACACGTTGGTCGAAATGCTCTACGGGAAACGTCAGCAGCAATTCGGTCGGCAGAAACGCCACGCCCTGCCCCGCCAGTGCCGCGAGTGCAGCTACCTGTTCGCCTGCCACGGCGAATGCCCCAAAAACCGTTTTGCCACCGCTGCCGACGGCGAACCCGGACTCAACTACCTTTGCTCCGGTTATCACGCTTTCTTCCGCCACGCTGAGCCTTGCATGGAGTATATGCGCCGCGAGATAGCCGCCGGACGTCCCCCTGCCAACGTCATGCCGGTCGCCCGCCGGCTTCTCGCACAATAAATAAAAAATTACTTTTGCCTCGAAAAAAAGAGTTATGAAAATTGAAGAATTTACCGAAAAAGATATTCGTGAGGCTTCACACCTTGCCTATCCTGTGTGGGGAGTGAACTACATTGCCGATGGTCAAGATGAGAAGTTTGGGTTGCTAATGTGCGAGTATATCATTCGCTATGGTTGGTATGGTGCACCTTATGCCTTCAAAATTACTGATAAGGGCAAGATGGCAGGCTGCATACTTGCGGGCAATATCAAGCAGGATAACGGTTACAACGAGTGGATTGATGAACTAATGCCCACATTCAACGACAAACAGCGCGAGGCGGCGTTAGCTCTGCGCGACTATTTTGGCAAGACCTCGCCAAAAGTCTATCGCTATATGCAGGCAGACAAGGATTTATATTTGTCGTTCTTTCTATCTGCCGTGCAGGGTTGCGATAAGCAGTTGCTTGCCGAGGTTGTAGCAGGGGCAAAGAGAGATGGTTACGAGAAACTCTACCTCTGGACAGACTCTTCGTGCAACCACTCCTACTATGCCCGCCACGGCTTTGAGAAAGTCGCCGAATACAAGTCGGACGAGTGGAAGACCAACTCCAACGACTATTTGACTTATATCTATCGCAAAAGTTTATAATGGAGAGAGACGATATCGACTTTCGGCAAAAGCGCGTTTCGATGTTATTTCGAAAAGAGATAAAGTAATACTAAAATAATTTTAATCAAATAGATATATGGCAACGATAATAAAGAGTGAAGTCAAAGATTTCCAACCCAATCCAAACAAAATAGATGGGTTTAGGCTACTAACGGATAAGACAAGAGAGGCTATGGGAATTACCCCCAAATGGCTCAATTTCGATGTACGACAGCTCAATCCTCGTGAGTGTAATGCTGCCTATCACTTTCATCGTTATGCTGAGGAATTATTTATTATCCAACAAGGTGCAGCCAAATTACGTACTCCCCAAGGCGTAGAAATAGTAAAATCAGGCGATATTATATTTTTCGAAGCAGGAGAAACGGGCGCTCATCAACTTTACAATCATACAGAAGAACCGTGTATATTCCTTGATATACGCACTTATATCGGGCATGATATATGCGAATATCCTGATTCTAACAATATTATCATCGTTCCAAATGGTGAAACCTTCAAACGCGATGAACAACACAACTATTTTGAGGGAGAAGAAGGGATTTACGATATTTGGAATAAATTAAACAAGTCTGAATAAATAAAAGACCCTTGCATTTTATATCGGGCGAAAAATTTTCGTCCGATGACCTGCCAACGTCATGCCGGTAGCCCGCCGGCTTCTTGCACAATAAATTGATAATCAATTATAAAACAATAGCAACAAAGCTATTATTTGAGCCAACAGTATCAAGGGAACGCCATATTTGAACTTTTTGTGCAGCGTTTTATGATGCCACACTTTCATTCCTAACCAAGCCCCCACACTGCCGCCCAGCGCAGCCATCAGCAACAGCGCAGCTTCCGAGATGCGCCGTGCGGATTTCTTCGCTTTCCTCTTGTCGATGCCGTACACGAAAAAAACGACCCCGTTGATGACGACAAGGCAGATAAAGAGATAATACATATACTTCGATTAAACAAGAATCATCGGAAAAGAATGCAAGCGCCTCCGAAAAAGACGCTTGCATTTTTTTATATCCTCATCGGCGAAAATTTTTCGCCCGACGACCTGCCGACACCTTTATGCTTTCGGCGGATAGGGGTGGTCGTACAGCGCCTGCAAAACAGCACGGTCGGCATCGGAAAGCGATTTGCCGCGCCGCGCCATCATGCGCTCCGCCATCTCCTCGACACGCGACAAAGCGACCGAGTCGAAGCCTTCGGCGCCTCCCTGCACAAAGGAATCGATAATCGTGCGAGGGAAACCGGGACCATACACATTTGCGCCCACACCCACCATCGTCGCCGTGTTGAACATCGTATTGATGCCCGAGCGCGAATGGTCGCCCATCAGCAAGCCGCAGAATTGCAGCCCCGTAGAGCGGAAGCGGTGTTCCGTATAGTTCCACAATTTCACTTCGGCGTAGTTGTTTTTCAGGTTCGAGCAGTTCGTGTCCGCCCCGAGATTGCACCATTCGCCGATAACGGCGTTGCCCAGATAGCCGTCGTGTCCCTTGTTGGAGTAGCCGAACATCACCACGTTGCTCAACTCGCCGCCCGCCTTGCAGTGCGGACCGAGCGTCGTCGCCCCGTATATTTTGGCGTTCATGTTCACGGTGGCGTGGGTACAGGCGGCAAACGGCGCGCGAATGGCGACACCCTCCATGATTTCGACATCGCGACCGATGTATATCGCCCCGTTCTTCACATTGAGAATAGCGCATTCGAGCGTCGCCCCCTCCTCGATGAAAAGTTTGGGCGTACCGTCGGCAAAGCACGGGTCGCCGACCAGCCGGCACGAAGCGGGCAGCGGCTGCGAGGTGCGTCCCGCCGTTATGGCGCGGAAGTCTTTTTCCAACTCTTTGCCGTTCTCCCTGAAAATATCATATACGGCGCGTATCGCCGTGTAATCCTTTTCGTACCGGCGTGTCGAGGCAAACGCCTTGCTGTCGAAACCGGCACGGTCGCCGCGATAAGCCAGCAGCGTATCGTCGGCGCCGAGCAGCGCTTCGCCCTCCGACAAAGCGGCAACGGCGGCAGCCAAGTCGGCATCGGGGCAAAGATTGCCTGCCACAAACAAAGCCCTGTCGGGCACGGCAGGATATTTCACGGCCAGATACTCCGCACTCAGCGCCGTATATTCACCCGGCAAAAAACGCTCCCATTTTTCGCGTATCGTAACGATGCCCACGCGCACGTCGCTCACCGCGCGGGTGAACGTTATCGGGAGGCACGCACAATGGCTTGCCTGCGTATCGAAAAGAACGATGTTTTCCATATTCATCTGTTTTTGGTTTTTAATCTTCTGCATCTTCATCGCAACCGGCAGGGTAAAGAATAAACGTCGTGCCTCCTATCGACACGATAGCGCCGTCGTCGAGGCGTATCCGGTCGCGGCGTCCGAGCCGGATCTCCCGCAGATAGGTGCCCGACCGCGCCGAGCAGTCGCTCAATGTATAGACGAATCCGCCCTGCTTGTCGGGGCGTACGTTGAGTATGCAATGGCGGCGTTCCAAGTCGGCATCGCTGCTTTCGATGGCAATATCCACGTCGGTGCCCTTGTTGCGCCTGCCTATCACGTTGTCGCCGAGCGCGAGCGGAAACTCCTGCCGGTAGCAGCAGTTGTTTTCCAACACGACGATGCGACCGCAGTCGGGGGCATCGTCCTGCGCCGAAATTTCCTGATGCGACAGCGAAAAGCTCTTCCCGCAGTGGGGACAAGTCAAATGGAGCGACTCGCCCGCCTCGCACCGCGTTTCGTCGAAAGTTACATACCCGTCGCATCGGGGGCAAAGCACACGTTTCATCTTCTCTGTTTTTTCCGGTCGGGAGCGGTATTTTCGCCCCGCTCCATGCTGCAAAGATAAAAGTTATTTTCATAAGCGGCACAGCAGAATCGGGGAGAAACGAATATTTCTTGTTTTCCTGTCGCTTTTTACCGTTTTTTCATACATTTGCAGAACAAATCGTTTCCAATAATTTTGTTTATGAACGACCAAATCAAACAAATCGCCCACCGGTTGAAAGGTTTGCGGGAAGTACTCGACCTTTCGGTCGCCGACGTTGCCGCCGTATGCGGCTTGACTCCCGAAGCCTACGAACGGCTGGAATCGGGCGAAACCGACATTCCCGTCAGCGTGCTGCACCAAATCGGCACCCGTTACGAAATAGACCTTTCGGCGCTCATGTTCGGCGAAGAACCGCGCATGAACAGCTACTTCCTCACCCGCAGCGGGCAGGGTGCCAGCGTGCAGCGCACCAAAGCCTACAAATACCAGTCGCTCGCCGCCGGCTTCATGAACCGTAAAGCCGACCCCTTCATCGTAACGGTGGAGCCGTCGGACAGCAAAGAGATTTATCTCAACACCCACCCGGGACAGGAGTTCAACTACATTCTCGAAGGGCGCATGATTCTGCAAATCGGCGAAAAGCAATTGACCCTCAACGAGGGCGACAGCCTCTACTTCGACGCCAACCGCCCACACGGCATGAAGGCGCTCGACGGAAAACGGGTGCGCTTTCTCGCCATCATTCTCTAATACATTCAACTGGGTAAAAAAGAAATCATCATGGTAGAAAAATTCTTGCAACAGACGAAATTTTCTTCACAGGAAGATTTTATTCGGAACTTCAAAATAAAGGTGCCCGAGAATTTCAATTTCGGGTACGACGTCGTCGATGAGTGGGCGCGCACCACTCCCGACAAAAAAGCCCTCTGCTGGACGAACGACAAGGGCAAACACATCGACTTCACTTTCGCCGACATAAAACGGGAAAGCGACAAAGCCGCCGCGTTCTTCACCTCGTTAGGAATAGGCAAAGGCGATATGGTGATGCTCATTCTCAAACGCCGCTACGAATTTTGGTTTTCGATTATCGCCCTGCACAAAATCGGCGCGGTATGCATTCCCGCCACCCACCTGCTGACCGAAAAAGACATCATATACCGCTGCAACGCCGCCGATATAAAAATGATTGTGGCAGTGGGCGAAGACATCGTACTCGGGCACGTCGATCGCTCGGTGGAGGCATCGCCCTCGCTCAAATACCGCGTGTCGATAGGTCCGTCGGTGCCGGAGGGCTGGCTCGACTTCCACGCCGGCACGGAGGCTGCCGCGCCTTTCGTGCGTCCGGCACACGTCAATACCAACGACGACATATCGCTGCTCTACTTTACTTCGGGCACGACCGGCAACCCCAAAATGGTGGCGCACACTTTCACCTACCCGCTGGGGCACATCGTTACCGGCTCGTTCTGGCACAACCTCGACGAAACGAGCCTGCACCTCACCCTCGCCGACACCGGCTGGGGCAAAGCCGTGTGGGGCAAGCTCTACGGGCAATGGATTGCCGGCGCCAACGTGTTCGTTTACGACTACGACAAGTTCACCCCCGCCGACGTGCTGGAGATGATAGAGAAATACCGGATTACCTCGTTCTGCGCACCGCCCACCGTATTCCGCTTCCTCATACGCGAGGACATTTCGCGCTACGACATCTCCTCGCTGCGCTACTGCACCATTGCCGGCGAAGCCCTCAACCCCAAAGTATACGAGGAGTTTTACCGCATCACGGGCATCAAACTGATGGAGGGATTCGGGCAGACAGAAACGACCCTCACCATCGCCACCTATCCGTGGATAGAACCGAAACCCGGCTCTATGGGCATTCCCAATCCGCAATACGACGTCGATTTGCTTACGCCCGACGGACGCCGCGCCGAAGAGGGTGAACAGGGGCAAATCGTCGTGCGCACCGACAAGGGCTATCCGATAGGGCTTTTCAAGGAGTATTACCGCGACGAGGAGCGCACGCGCGAAGTATTCCACGACAACATTTATTACACGGGCGACGTGGCTTGGCGCGACGAAGACGGCTATTTCTGGTTCGTGGGACGTGCCGACGACGTTATCAAGTCGTCGGGCTACCGCATCGGTCCCTTTGAAGTGGAAAGCGCGCTGATGACCCACCCTGCCGTAGTCGAATGCGCCATTACCGGCGTGCCCGACGAAATACGCGGGCAGGTGGTGAAAGCCACCATCGTGCTCTCCAAAGAGTACAAATCGCGCGCCGGCGACGAACTCGTCAAAGAGATACAAGACCACGTGAAGCGGGTTACCGCCCCGTACAAATATCCGCGTATCGTCGAATTTGTCGATGAATTGCCGAAGACCATCAGCGGCAAGATACGGCGCGTGGAAATACGCGACAAATCTAAATAATTCCGCCATGCCCCGCTACAAACGCATCACCGTAAAAATAGGCAGCAACGTACTCACCCGACCCGACGGGACGCTCGACGTTACCCGTATGTCGGCGCTGGTCGATCAGGTGGCTGCCCTGCATAAGCAGGGCATCGAGGTGATACTCGTATCGTCGGGCGCAGTAGCTTCGGGGCGCAGCGAGCTGGGCATGGAACACGACCGGCGGCTCGACGCCGTATCGGCACGCCAGCTTTTCTCGGCAGTGGGGCAGGCAAAACTCATCAACCGTTATTACGAACTCTTCAAAGAACACGGCATCGCCTGCGGGCAGATACTCACGATGAAAGAGAGTTTCTCCACCCGCCGCCACTACCTTAATCAAAAACACTGCATGGAGGTCATGCTCGAAAACGGCGTCATTCCTATCGTCAATGAAAACGACACCGTGTCGGTAACCGAACTGATGTTCACCGATAACGACGAACTCTCAGGCATGATAGCCTCCATGATGGACGCCGAGATACTCATCATACTCAGCAACATCGACGGTATCTACACCGGCGCCCCCGACGACCCGCAGAGCCGCCTTATTCCCGAAATATCGGCAGAAAGCCGCACCGACCTCTCCAAATACATTCAGACGGGGAAATCCGCTTTCGGGCGCGGCGGTATGCTCACCAAGAGCAGCATCGCCCGCAAAGTGGCGCAGGAGGGCATCGAGGTAATCATTGCCAACGGTCGGCGCGACGACGTACTCGCCGCCCTGCTCCGTCGGGACGGCGCGACACCCTGTACCCGCTTTCTTCCTTCGGACAAAACGACATCGAGCATCAAAAAGTGGATTGCCCACTCCGAAGGGTTTGCCAAAGGCGGACTGCACATCAACGAACAGGCAGCGGAGCGGCTGCTCTCCCGTCGGGCGACGAGCCTGCTGCCCGTAGGAGTAACTTCCGTCGAAGGCGATTTCGAGAAAGGCGACATCGTGCGGATATACGCCCCCGACAGCCGCCAGATAGGCGTCGGGCGCATCAGCTGCGACAGCACGAAAGCACGGACGCTCATCGGCAAACAGGGCGGGCGCCCCCTCATTCACTACGACTACCTCTTCCTCGACTGACCCCGCCCGCAAAACCCGAATCGGCATTACCTCACCGCAAAATTTTACCGATTATTTACCCCTCTGCTTATTTCTCTGCACTCACATAAATCATACAAACACTTGCTTTTACCTACAAAAGATATTATATTTGCATCGGTAAGAAATAAAAAACTGATGCGAGAGTCTGATATACAAAAGATTAAAGCAGTCCTACTGTACATCTTGGACAAAATGCCGAAAGAACGATGCGATGTGTATCATATCGTAAAGACGGCATTCTATGCCCAGAAATATCATTTTGTCAGATATGCTTTACCGTTGTTCAAAGATGTCATTACGGCATTGCAGTTCGGACCGGTTCCCTCTCTTATATACAACGCCCTAAAAGTTGCACGAGGACAGCAAGATGCGTATCACTTTTGCGATAAACACACCCTCGACACCCTCTCATCGGTCATAAATTTCAAAGACGAGTTCTTCTCTGCCAAAGAGAAAGCGGATATGGAAAGCCTGTCGAAATCCAACATAGAGTGCCTCGATGAAGCAATCTTACAGGTAAAAGATATGGCGTTTTCCGAATTGATGGAAGCCACCCACGATAAAGAATGGTATAGAGCGTATCACTCCTCAAACAACCATACGATGGATAATATAAACATCGCGAGGGAAAACGGAGCGGACGAATCGACGATCTCCTATCTTTCCGAAAGTCTTGAAATCGATCAAATGATTAATTGATATGTTATTAGGAGACCTTGAAAGACTAAAAAACTTTCAAATCCGTATCGGAAGTGTTTTCCGAATGACATTTTATCCCCAAGATAAAGTTACCCCGAAAGGACAAGGCGCACAATCGCGAATAAAATATTTTGTAATTGTCGGCATTGATGCAAACGGTGATTATATCGGAGCGTCGTTGATTAACACAAATGTCAATATCAACTTTGCCGCAAAAATTGCGCCATACCAATTATGTATATATCCGGATAAATATGAATTTTTAGACGGTAAATACCGGTATGTGGACGGATATGCCATTAAACAGATAAAGAAAGAGCGTATCCAAAACGAGGCTGAATATATCGGGATTCTTGAAGATGACGATATTGAGAAAGTCCGTGAATTATTAAGAAAATCTCCGGCAATGGATACACGCACATTGCGCCAATTCGGCATATAGTTTTCCAGCAATCGGTCGTTATTTTTTTTACATTCCCCCCGCGATGTGTAAAGCGCAAAATCGAATTTACTTTTTTACAAAAGATTTATCCCCCTATTGCTGTTTCGTAAAAATAAAAACAGTAAATTTGTATGGTACCGATTTATTTTAATACCACATTGATTTACAAATTATTATCCAACCCATTTTACCATGAAACTATACGACAATCTTCAAGAATCCATAAAAGAGCTGAACACTTCGGCACAAAACCTCATGCTGGGCATAAATGCCCTCGATAACGTTCTGAAAGGAATCGAACCGGGCAGCGTCGTTGTGATAGAAGGACGGGCGGACAACGGTCGGGCGGAGATGTTCAACACCCTTATCTGCAACATTGCCATTAAACAATCGCGTCCGTCGCTTATATTGAATATCTCCACGTTGGAATCCGAATTTTACAACCGGCTCTTTTCGGCGCTTACCAATACGGACATCGACATCGTGCGAAAATCGCCTGCCGATATTTGGGCTAAACATTCCGACAAACTGCAAAAAACGAACTGCGATATAGAATTTCTCCGGTTTGCCCCTATCAAAGACATCGCCGCGTGCATAAGGGAATATGCCGCCGCAGGAGTAGAAATCGTATTTATCGACCTTTTCCAAGCCATCGACGACGACGGGGATAATCGTTACTGCATATCGGAGCGATGCTCAAAATTGTTGTATTCCCTCGCAAAAGAATACAAAATCACAATCATCTTGACAAGCAACATTTATCCGACAGAAGAACGGATAGGCGGCATACGGGAAAAACAACCGTCACTCGCCGATTTAGCCCCGTTCGGACAGCTCGACGAGTTCAGCGATGTCGTCATATCGCTGTTTGTTCCGGAAATATATAACATCAAAGAAGATTTGCAAGGCAACGATTTGACAGATCTGGCTACCGTCTCCATCATAAAGAATACTCTCAATCAAAAACTAACTTCCGTGTGCCTCTATTACGATGCCCAACATTTCAAAATGGAAGGCACACAACTATGGAATGCGTAAAAATCCATTGAAAATAAACGACTATCACCGTTTTTTACTATATTTGCAATTGGAAAGGGGCAACCCTTTCCAAGACATATCGAAAAAAGCGTTATGCTTATCTTGTAATTGAAAAAGTCAAAATTTTAGAAAGGGACTTTGGTACCCGGAGAATATAAAATTCATTGCTTATGAATACGATTAACAAAACATTTCTTGTTGGCTGTTGCCTTTTAATGCTTGTAAGTTGTAGAGCTCTTCATCAGCCTGTTATTGTCAGAAACGTCCCAATTGAAACTTTTAAGTATGCATATATTCCTACTACACAAGGACTTGCTTCGAGTACGGGTGAAACGTTTGGGGGAAAATATGGAATATATGGGTTTTCGACAACAAAAAGTGTCAATCCGAGTGATGTTATAGCAGGAATGCTGATAACAGAAGGATTTATCATCTTGCCCGAACTTAAATCCGAACTATCCCATGAAACTCTAATCGTTAATTATGGAGAGAGTGGTCGGCATAATAGAGGTTTGGGCTATACAATAGAAGTAACAATACAATTCATATCTGCCGAAACAAAACAAATGGTATGCACTTGTACTGCCGAAGGACAAGGCTCAACAGAAGCAGATGATATTCGCCAAGCCATTAGGCGAGCATTGTCAAGCCTGTTCGAGAACAAATAAAACCGTTTGCATCAAATAATTAATAAGAGATTATGAAAAAACTTATTGTATTACTCGCTTTAATTATAACTTCTTGCACACTCTCTAACGAGAAAAAAGCTGAGATATTGATTAAAGAAACACTTAAAGATTATCTCTATCACCCCGATTCTTATAAGCCAATATCAACAAGAGTTGATAGTATGTTCATTGATGTAACTACTATCGAGCCTATTATGGAAATCAGCGATGAAATCAAAGATTTGATATCTAAAATAAACAGCTGTGAAAGAAAAATTGAATCCGCCGAATCTTCTATGGATATGTGGGCTCCTATTGGCGTTTATTCTTCTCAATTTTCTCGTGGAGAATATACACGAGCAAAAAAAGAAAAAAAAGAAGCCAAATCTGATTTAGATAAATATACCAAGAAACTTTCTAAACAATTTGCTACTCTAAAAGAAAATGTCGCTAAATACCACAAAGGAGAATTTACTGGTTGGGCAGTAAGTCATAGATTTAGAAGTCTTAATGGGGCAGGCACAATGACCATTCCCGGAGAAATGATTTTCTTTTGCGATGAAGCGTTCACAACTTGTATTGGTTATGATGCTGATAAATTCGAAAACTTTGCAAAAATTTTGAAAGTTGTAGATGAAGCAACTTCAGATGAAGATATAATGGATTTTTTTAAGGGAAAATAGTCTTTTACTATAATTTCTGTCATAAACAAAACGTTAGAGTATCATGAAGATGCTCTAACGTTCTATACAATGTAAGGCAGTTTCAACGGTAAATCTTTTTTCTAATATGCAGACATTGTTTATTTGGGGAATTTGTATTATTGCTATTTCAATTGTTATAATAGCGATAGAACGAACACGTCTAAAAAACAAGTCCAAAGAGCTTTCAGAAAAATTAAACCACATATCTTCATACAGCGATAAATCCAATTATGAGCAAACAAGAGAGAGATTGTCTGCTCTTAATGAAAAAGGATTCATAGATATTTCCACCGATCTAAACAACAATTTTTCCGGCAAGATAATCTCTGCAATGCAAGAAAAAGAGTTTATCAATTACTATACTCCATATTTTCAAGAGGCATATTCTCTTTTTGAAAAACTTGAAATCTTTAAGATAACTCCCTCTGAGACTATATCCAAATTCATCAATGATTTTGAGGCTATCAACCGTCTTGTAAAACAGCATAACGACAGTGTTATTACCTTTTTGCTCGATACGCATAAAGACTTTTTCGACCATTGTCTAAAATATCCATTAGACAAGCAACAAAGACGTTCAATCATTTCAGAAGAAGACAATTGTTTGGTGGTCAGCAGTGCCGGTAGCGGAAAGACATCGTCTATCGTTGGGAAAGTCAAATATCTAACAGAAATTAAAGGTGTTGCGCCTCATAGAATTTTACTCATTAGTTACACGAATAAAGCAGCAGCCGAACTCACAGAGAGAATAGCGACTGAGGGTTTGAAAGGTTATACATTTCATAAATTAGCTATTGATATTATAGGAAAAGCAACCGGTACCAAACCATCTATTTGTGATAATACCGATGCTTTATTCATAGATATTTATCACAATCTATTAAAAAAATCAGCTTTCAAAAAAAGCGTTATAGAATATTTCAAGAATTACCAAACAAGCAAAACCGATTGGGAGCAACGCAAAGATGAAAGAAGAGAAATGTTGTCGGAACAAAAAAACGTACAACTAAAAGCCTTATTTCCAGATATGGACGGTAAAGCCATATATGTGAAAAGCGAACAAGAGCAAAAGATCTGTTTCATTTTATCATCACTTGGTATAAAATTCAGATATGAAGAACCATACGAATATCCGTTAGCCGATGAAATGCACTCACAATATTGCCCCGATTTTTCAATATATTTTGAGCAGGAAGGAGTAACAAAGCGTATCTACTTAGAACATTTCGGCATTGATGAGCATAGCCTTGTACCCGTGTGGTTTGCAAAAGATAAAAATATCACATACGAAGAAGCCAATCAAAAATATAACGATGGCATAACTTGGAAGAAAGTAGCTCACAAAAAATTTGGCACCCAACTTCTGGTAACCTCGAGTGCCGATTTTCTCTGTTCTGATTCCGATATAAGCGATAAACTCCGAAAATTATTAGATAATGCAGGAGTGCCTATTCACGAAAAAACAAATGAAGAATTATATGATTTGGTTTTACCCGAAGACAGCAAACAAGAAAAAGCATTTATTCGGCTTGTAGCTACTTTCGTTACATTAATAAAATCAAGCTGCAAATCCGTTATAGAAGTTTTAAGAAAAGCAGAGACTGTTCATGATGAACGAAGTGTTTTTATTATAATGAATATCTTTCAACCCGTTTATGATTGTTATATACAAGCATTAAAGATACGTAAGCAAATAGATTTCACCGATGCGATTCTTCAAGCTACCGATATATGCCGTACTTCGCACCCTGTCGAGTATGACTATATCATTGTAGATGAATTTCAAGATATATCGATTGACCGGTACAACTTTTTGAAAGTATTGAGAGAAGGAAATCCTCCTGCAAAATTATATTGTGTCGGCGATGATTGGCAATCCATATATCGCTTTTCCGGAAGCGATATGTCTCTTTTTAATCAATTTCCCGAATACTTCGGTGCAACAGAAATAAATAAGATTGAAACTACATACCGATTCGGAGAGCCTTTGGTATCTCTATCTTCCCATTTTATCCAACGCAATAAAGCCCAAATACAAAAGAATATCCGCTCTTTTAGTCCTGAGATGAAAACCGAATTGGAGTTTTATCCTTATGTCCGAAGTGATTATTGCAACACAATAGGAGAATTAGTATCTTCTATCCCACCGAATAAATCCATATTTCTATTAGGTCGTTATTCTTTTGACGATTATTACCTCTCCTTTATGTATCAATCCATTAAAGAGGGAGATAAATTCTACTATATGATAGGAGGACGAAAAATAGAATTCTTGACCGTACACAAATCAAAAGGTCTCGAAGCAGATTATGTAATACTTTTGCAATGCAATAAAGATATATACGGTTTTCCGTCCCTTATAAGCGACGACCCTGTGCTTAATTACGTACTCACTAAAAGCGACCGGTTCCCATACGGAGAAGAACGAAGATTGTTTTATGTTGCCCTCACAAGAGCAAAGATAAAAACAATAGTGCTTTACGACAGCCGTTTTCCGTCTGTCTTTGTCGATGAGTTTTTACACCCCGAAAAAACGTCGGAAGAAAGTTATGCAAAACACAAAAATGCCAATAAGCGATGGACTCGCAATGAAGACAAATTCTTATTACAACTATACAAAGAGGGCAAGAGTATCAAATATATTGCATCGAAAATGGGGCGTAGTCAAACATCTATCGTGATGCGTTTGGGAAAGCTAAACGCCGATTAAATAAAAAAGCGGCGGAGGGGTCCGTCGCTTTTTCGTTTCTATTTCGCAAGGATTATTTCTTTTGAGCGGTTTTTGCCGGTTTCGGTTTGGCAGCAGCTTTGGGAGCAGCCGGCTTGGCTGCGGGTTTGGCGGGAGCCGGTTTTGCAGCCTTTGCTTTCGGCGCTTTCTTTTCGCCCGACTTTTTCTGCGCAACCTCTTCTTTGGCTATCTTCAACGATTTTTTCAGCACCTCTATTTCCGATGCCTGATTTCGTATCGTGGTAATCAGCGAGTTCAATTCCTCGTTTTCGATGGAATCGGGATACTGCTCTTTCACCCGCACAATGAAGTCGCTCAACACATTCATATAATTGGTGAATGCCTCGTAAGCGGAATCGTAGGGGCTGTAATGGCTGTGTATCGCGCCGTCGGCGAGGTACTTGGTGCACATATAATAGAAGTGGTCGCTGGCTTGCAGGTAGAGCCAATCCTGTTTGAGCCGGCGGTCGTCGCAGAGGCGCACCCGTTCGGCAACGGAATAGAGTTTGTCGAACGCCTCGTTCTGCAACAGGTTACCCAACCATGCACTGGTGTCGCGCTCCTCGTCCGCCCACGAAATGGGGTGAATGACCGAAAGCGTATCCACCGGTTTGAGTTTGGTGATGATCTCTGTCGGTGTGGAGAACGTGATGCCCATTTGTTCGGCAAAATAGGGCAGGGCTTTCATAAACTCGAATATGCCGCTCTCGCGCGGTTGCAATTCGCCGAGCGTGTCGTAAGTCATAAAGAGGTTCACCACCTGCTCCGTTTCCGACAGGGAATTTATCCAGCCCATGAATTTGTCGGCGGTGAGGGGATATTCGCTCCACTCGTAATTGGAGAAGCGGAAAGTAATGTCGTCGCTGAGTTTGTAGTTTTTCAACAGCAGTTTGAGTTTGGGCACGGCGGCAGAGCTGTACAGGTAGTTCGGACTCTTCCACCCGAGAATGTGCTTGGCACCTTCGGTGATGCAGCCTTTGAAACCCATGTCGGCAATCATACAAGCGATTTCGTCGTTGTATATCAACTCCGTGTTGCGGAACACTTTGGGGCGCTGACCGAAAAGCTGTTCGATTTTGTCGTCATGCTCTTTCACCTGCAAGGCAAACTCTTCGGGGTCGCGAAGCGATGCCAGCGAGTGGGCATACGTTTCGGAAAGGAACTCCACGCAGCCGGTCTTTGCCAACTCTTTCATCGAGTCGATGAACTCCGGCACATAGATTTCCAACTGTTCGAGGGCGACGCCCGAAATGGAGAACGCCACTTTGAATTTCCCGTTGGAATTTTTTATCATCTCCAACAACGTCTGATTGGCAGGGAGATACGACCGTTGTGCAATACGGGTTATGATCTCGTCGTTGTTGAAATCATCGTAATAATAATGGTCGTTGCCTATATCGAAGAAACGATAGCGTTTGAGGCGGAACGGCTGATGAATCTGAAAGTAGAAACAGATGGTTTTCATATACTTGTTATTTGTTTTTCAAGGAATAAATTTTTATCGTTGCATCACTTTCCGGTAAATGTCGATGACCTTTTTGCCGGCATACACCCATTTTATTTCATCGACTTCCCGCTTGCCTTCGGTTTTCAACTGTTCGTACATGGCGGGATAGGTGATAATCGAATAAATGGCATCTGCCATGGCGTCGATGTCCCAATAGTCGATTTTGATGACATTGTTGAGAATTTCGGCGCAACCCGACTGCTTGGAGATAATCGAGGGCACGCCCACCTGCATGGCTTCGAGGGGCGAAATGCCGAACGGCTCGGAAACCGACGGCATGATATACACGTCGCTGGCTTTCAGCATTTCATAGACCTGTTTTCCGCGAAGGAATCCCGTGAAATGGAAATGGTCTGAAATTTTGCGCTGCGCCGCAAGGCGTATCATCTTGTCCATCATATCGCCGCTGCCCGCCATGACGAAGCGCACGTTGTCGGTCTTGCGCAGCACCTGAGCGGCAGCCTCCACGAAGTATTCGGGACCTTTCTGCATCGTGATGCGACCTAAAAAAGTAACCACTTTTTCTTTCGGGTTGCGCGGCATCTGTATCGACAGAATTTCCTGACTGAGCGGCTCTACGGCATTGTGTACGGTGGTAACCTTAGCCGGGTCGATGCCGTATTTCTCGATGACGGTGCGGCGCGTCAGGTTGCTGACGGTGATAATGTGGTCTGCCCAGTTCATACCGTCTTTTTCGATGGCGAATACCGTCGGGTTCACATTGCCGCGGCTGCGGTCGAAGTCGGTGGCGTGCACGTGAATGACGAGCGGCTTGCCCGTTACCTGCTTGGCATGAATGCCGGCAGGATAGGTGAGCCAGTCGTGCGAGTGAATGACGTCGCAGTCGTAGGTGCGAGCTATCACGCCTGCCACAATCGAATAGTTGTTTATCTCTTCGAGCAGGTTGTCGGGATAGCGTCCCGAGAACTCGATACAGCCCAAATCGTTGGTGTGCATATAATTGAAATCGGCGTAGATATGGTCGCGCAGGTTATAGTATTCCTGCGGGTCCATGCAGTAGCCGAGCCGCTGGGAAACATAATCCCACGACACGTCGCGCCAAACGACGGGCGTATTGCCCGCGCCGATGATGTGCGCGAAACTTTTGTCTTCATCTCCGAAGGGTTTGGGAATGACAAAAGTTATATCCATATCGCCGCACTCGGCCATACCTTTCGTCAGACCGTAGCTCGCCGTTCCCAAGCCTCCGAGAATATGCGGGGGAAACTCCCACCCGAACATGAGTGCTTTCATGTGTATATGATTAAAATCGGTTTATTATATGTGATCGTATTTTTTCAACAAACTCAAAACGCGCAATATCTCGCCCACGTTGGCAGCGAAGCTGATAGCGCCGCGACCGGTGAAAGGCGGGTTGCCGTCGAACAGCTCCGAAATGGAGCCGATACAGTTGTTCGACATCTCCTCCTCGAAGCCGATAAGCATACGTTCGAGGAACGAAACGCCGCTGAGTCCGAACAGCCGGAGATAGGCATCGGCATAGGCGCCCATGAGCCATGGACGTGCCGGACCCTGATAATAGGCATACGCCCGCTGCTCCTCGTTGCCCAGATACGTCGGCGAATAGCCGTGGCTTTTCGGGCTGAGGGTGCGGATACCTTTCGGGGTAAGCAGTTCGCGCGTAACGACATCGAGCGCTTTTTTGCGCTCCGACTTGTCGAGCGGAGAATAATCGAGCGAGAGGGCGAACAGCATATTCGGACGGACGCTCCAATCGGCATAATTCGTATCGACGTAGTCGAACAGATAGCCGTAGTCGTTGAGGAACATCTCTTTGAACGATACGGCAGCCGTATCGGCAAGCGTCGTCAGCCGGTCGGCAATAGCAGCTGTTTCGGGCGTGATGAACACGTGTTCGACGGCGAAGCGCAGCGCGTTGTACCAAAGAGCATTAAACTCTACCAAATAGCCGCTGCGCGGAATAATCGGGCGTTTCTCCCAGTTTTCGGCATCAATCCACGACACGACGGTTTCGCGACCGTTGGTGTAGAGCAAGCCGTTGTCGTGCAGGAACAAGTTGGGTATCTTCGATTTGGAGATGCTGTCGATGATAAGCGAAATCAATTCGCCGTATCGTTTGCGGCACTCCTCTATCGAGACCATCTTGGCGTACTGCTGCAACGCCCATACGACCCACAGCAGCACATCGGGCTTGTCTATTTCCTTGATTACCGCATCGCGCTCGCCTTTGAGAATCCATTTTTCCAACGCCTTCGACGCCGTAGCCATCATTTCGTGGAACATCGGCACATCATCGACCGCCAGCGTACAGCCCGGCAGGGCGATGAACATATCGCGGGCACGGACGCCGAACCACGGATAACCCGCCAGCAGATAATTGTCCTTGCCGCGTTTGTAATAGAATTGCTGCGCCGAGTTTTTCAGGCAGTTGTAGAAACTCGTGCGGTAGGTGCGCACGCTCAACTCCTTGTTGTAAAGAGCCGTCAGCGAACGCGATTTCACTTCGCTCACACCTGCCGAGAAAATAATGCTTTCGCCTTTCTTGATAGGCACCTCGAAATAGCCCGGCACGTAGAGGTCTTCCTTGTAATCATATCCCCGTTCTTGATCTTTGACATACTCGATGCCCTTGTACCAGTTGGGCTGGAACACGAATTCCGCCGCTTTGTTGAACTGCATATACAGCGTCGGATAGCCGGCATACAGGCAGCAGCTGATACCGTTTTCCACCACGTCGTAATGGCGGTTGAGGTTTCCGTTTTCCACGCACAGGGCGTTGGCGTTGCGGAACGCGAGGAACGGACGGAATTGCAGCTTTGTCTCGGAGTGGGCATCGAGCAAGGTATAGCGGATAAGTATTCGGTTTTCGTGCGAAATGAAAACTTTTTCCTTGCTCAGAATCACACCGCCCACCCGATAAGTACACTTCGGCACCGACTCGCAGGTAAACTCCCGAATGTACTTGTGTCCGTTCGGGCTGAAACAATCGCCTTGGTATTTGTGCAACCCCAAATTAAACGGTGCGCCATGCTGTATCACCGTCTCGTCGAGCGACGAAAGCAAGACATGATTTTCATCGTCCATTTCGGGAATGGGTATTACCAACAGCCCGTGCTGTTTACGGGTATTGCACCCCACAATCGTCGTACAATGGTAAGCACCCGACTTGTTGGTACGCAACATCTCTTTCGGCAGAGATTGTTCGAGATTTATCATCAAATCTTTATCAAACTTCAAGTAGCTCATATCTTTATCAATATTTTTGAGGTCTTTGTCGTTCCTTAATTTTTAATTGCCGAATATAGAAATTTTCTTGCAACATTCCAAATTTTTCGGCAAAAATTTCTTATAAATCCTTGTTTTTTCAAAAAACGTCGTCTTTTTCCGACATTTTTCCAGAAAACAGCCATTAAACAAATTCTCCGGATTTTGTACCTCCATTTATAAAAAACGCACGCGAATTGTTCGCGTGCATTTATAACATACACATTTTCACACTACTGAAATTTCCGCAGCAACTCCGCAATATTGCTCACGAACATGCGCACGGAAATCGCCAGCAGAATGATGCCGAAAAATTTGCGCAGCACATACACGAACGCCTTACCGCAAATACGCTCCACCACGGTGGAATAACGCAACACGAAATAGACGATGACGATATTCATCACCAAAGCGATGAGGATATTCGGCAGGCTGTACAGCGCCCGCAGCGAAAGCAATGCCGTGAACGACCCCGCCCCTGCAATCAACGGGAAAACGATAGGCACTAGCGTTGCCGAGCCTTCGGGTCCGTCGTTCCGGAAAATCTGTATGCCGAAAATCATTTCGATAGCCATCACGAAAATGACCAACGCACCGGCTACGGCAAACGACGAAATGTCGACTTGGAACAACTGCAAAATAAAATCGCCGACAAATAAAAACGCAATAAACGTCGCCAAAGAAAACAACGCGGCTTTCGGCGCCGAAATTTTCATGCCGCGATCTTGGAAATCGATAAACACGGGCAGAAGTCCGGTAACATCTATCACCGCGAACAGCACGACGAACGCGCTGATTGTTTCCTGCAAATCGAAATAAAAATCCATTCCGTTCATATCATCAGGTTTAAGGTTAAATTGTACGAACAAAGATAGTAAAAAACAAAGAAAGAAAAATACAAAAAACGTTATCGGCACAAATTTTTCTCCATTCATACTTCTATTATACATTAACAAAAAATGAGCCGGAAATAGATTTTTTCAAAAACAATTAAATTGATTTTATGTTTATTGTTTAGAGATTTGGATAATTCTTATTATTTTTGAGTTGTTAAAAAACGAACGACTATGGACAGCATGTATGACATTTTATTACAGCTTCCTCTTTTTCAGGGAGTAAGCAGAGAAAAAATGTCCGGAATCATCGAAAAAACACGTTTCCATTTCTTAAAATATCCGGACAATGAAATCATCGTCCGGCGGGGAGAAGAATGCACGCACCTGAAATTTATCGTATCGGGGAGCGTTCGTTCCGAGATGGTGAACAAAAGCGGAAAGATACGGGTATCGGAAACGCTGCACGCCCCCGACGTCTTGTTTCCCAACCACTTTTTCGGAAAAAACACCTCCTACCCGAGCGAAATCCGCGCAAAAGGCGACTGCGGCATCATGCAGCTCGACAAACAATCGTTCATCGGGCTGTTACAACAGGAGTCCATTATCGTCATCAATCTGCTGAACATACTTTCCCGCCGGTCGCAGAAAAGCCTCGAATCGTTTCTCTCCCTGTCGTCGGGCAATATCAGAGAGCGACTGGCGTTCTGGATTCTGAGTTTCACCCAGCGCAACGCCACCGATATACAGATACTCTGCAAACAAAAAGATTTATACACTTTCTTCGGCGTACAGCGCTCCATTTTCATGAACGCACTCACCGAGTTGCAAGACGACGGCATCATCGCCTTTTCGTCGCAGGGCATCACCCTGCTCGACCGACAAAAACTGCGTGACATTCTCGCCGGCGAAATCGACGAATAAGCTACCGCCGGTAAATAGCTCTCTGTATCGGGAAAAATACCGCCCGCATAAATGCAATCAGCGGACGAGATTCTTTTGTATAAAAAATTTCCTGCCGATGACGGATATAAATACCCGTAAGACGTAAATAATCGAAAAATGATGAGCTGTACTGCAATTGGGAAACCCTGATGCCCTCTTGGATGGCTGGCGTTTTCGGGGTAATGCCGTTCAAAAATTTTTCTCGCACCTGTGCTCTCTTTTTCATCTCCGGTTTATGTTTTCGGTACAATTTCCATGCCTGTCGTACTGCCGAAAAAGAAATCTTGTTTCCGAATTTTTTCTGCACTGTCGCCGAAGACAATAAACGCCGATGATGCGTTAACACCTCATTCACAAAGACCAGACTTTCCAAAGCCGTTGCCACACATACCAATTGACTATCGTAAAAAAAACAATCATCGACCGGTGTAAAATGCTCCAACAATTCTTTTCTGAAAAGCAAGGAATGACCCGCACACGGAGAGACTTCGATTACCCGCAATAATCCGGTGTTGGGAACCCGCGAATCATAATCCACCAATAGGTTATTTTCGGAAAACGGTTTTGTTTTGTGCGAACATAACAACGCTTCGCCGATAGCCTTCATCTGCAATTCGATTTTATTCAATTCCCAAATATCGTCTTGGTCGGAAATAGCGATAAAATCGCCGGAAGCCAACCGTATGGCAGAGAAAAAATTATGATTGATACCGCGCACACCCTCATGCCGTACAATCCGTATAAACGGATATCGGGAAGCATAATCCTCCAATATGTTCCACGTATTGTCCGTACTGTGGTCGTCGGATACGATTAATTCATATATCGGATAAGTCTGTCCAACTATCGTGTCGAGCTGTTCCTGCAAATAACGCTCGCCATTGTACGTAGCCATAACTACCGATACTTTCCGCATAAATATTATAATTTATCCGCACGCAGAATAACCCACTATAATAGTTTAATGTAGGGAGAGGATTATTGCAGCTTTGCCAGTGCCTCTTTGATGCGGCGCAGGGCTTCCACCAGATTTTCATCGGAAGTGGCATACGAGAAGCGCAGGCACTCGGGAGCGCAGAAAGCAGCGCCGCCCACCGTAGCCACATGCCCTTCTTCGAGCAGATACATTGCCAAATCGGCAGAGCCGCTGATTATGCGGTCGCCGAATTTCTTTCCGTAATAATACGACACGTCGGGGAAAAGATAAAATGCTCCTTGCGGTACATTGACTTTGAATCCGGGTATTTGGCGCGCCAGCTCCACCACAAGGTTGCGGCGACGCTCGAAAGCCTGTCGCATCACCTCCACGCAGCTTTGGTCGCCGGCAAAGGCTGCCACAGAGGCTTTCTGGGCAATGGAGCTCGGACCCGACGTATATTGGCTCTGCAATTTGTTGCAAGCCTTTGCCAGCCACAGCGGCGCAGCAATGAAACCGATGCGCCAGCCTGTCATGGCATAGGCTTTGGAAACGCCGTTGATGATTGCCACGCGGTCGCGCACGTTTTCAAACTGGGCGATGCTCTGGTGTCCGCCCGCATAATTGATATGTTCGTATATTTCGTCGGCGATGATAATAATCTGCGGGTGCTTTGCCAGCACATCTGCCAACGCTTTCAGTTCGTCGCGAGAATAGACACTGCCTGTCGGGTTCGACGGTGAGCAGAGTATAATCGCTTTCGTCTTCGGCGTAATGGCAGCTTCGAGCTGTGCCGGCGTAATTTTGAAATCCTGTTCGATGCCTGCCGGCACGACTACGCTTTTGCCTTCGGCGAGCTTCACCATTTCGACGTAGCTCACCCAACATGGAGCGGGTATGATCACTTCGTCGCCCGAATTAACGATACACAGCACGGCATTGCATATCGCCTGTTTGGCGCCGTTGGACACCACAATCTGTTCCGGCGTAAAATCAAGACCGTTTTCGTTTTTGAGTTTTCCGCAAATTGCTTTCCGCAAATCCAAATAACCGGGTACCGGCGAATAGAAAGAGAAGTTATCGTCGATAGCCTTTTTGGCTGCGGCTTTGATATGGTCGGGAGTGTTGAAATCGGGTTCCCCCACACTCAGGTTGATAACATCGACACCTTGCGCTTTCAGTTCGTTGCTTTTCTGCGACATGGCGAGCGTCTCCGACGGAGCGAGACTCATCAAACGGTCTGATAACTGATTCATGTTTTTTCGTTTTTTGTAAAAGCCTTGCAAATATAAACGAATATTCGGAAATACGGAAAGTTTTTCTTTCATTTTTCTTATACGGAAAAACATCTGTTCTGTAACGGCGCGTTCACTCGCCGAAAAGATACTCTTCCATGCCGGAGGTCATGGCAACGGCGCTCTCCGCGGAATCTACGGCATAAATAAGGTAGGTTTCCATATCGTCGTGCCGCTCGGCAATTTCAAGACTCTTTTCCACCCCGAGCACCATGAAGGCGGTGGCATAGGCATCGGCAGTCATGCAGTCGGGCGCCAGCACGGTCGCACTCAGGAGGGAATGCACGGCAGGATAGCCGGTCGTCGGGTCGATGGTATGCGCCACGCGTTTACCATCGACGATGCGGAAGTTGCGGTAATTGCCCGACGTCGCCAGTGCAGCATCGTCGAGCACGACAACCTCTTGTATATCGCCTCCGGCGACGTTGTTTTCATCGGGCGTATCAATGCCCACGCGCCATAATTCGCCGCGGGCATTCCGTCCGCGGGCAGCCACCTCTCCACCGATTTCCACCAAATAATTTTCAACGCCCTGCGCCCGCAGAAACGATGCCACGACATCGACGGCAAACCCTTTGGCTATGGCGGAAAAATCGAGCGTCATGCGGGCATCGTCTTTCCGCAACCGCCCGTCGGCGAGCGAAACGCGCTCCATGCCTACGAGCTGCCACAGGCTATCGACCACCGCCGGAGTAACCGGTATGCCGCTCTTGAAACCGAATCCCCACGCATTGATTAGCGGCGACACCGTAGGGTCGAATGCCCCTTCGGTGTCCTGCCACACCTCTTTTGCCCGCGTAAAAACAGCGGTAAACCAACCGTCGGCACGCGCCGTCGAATCGTTGCTGTTGAATCGGGAAATGAGCGAGTGCGGCTCAAACGGCGACAGCGACGCATTGAACCGCTGCAACTCCTCCTCTATTTGCGACTGATAATTTTCCGGCGACTCGTAAGTAAAATGATACACCGTGTGGAAAACCAATCCTTCGTCGTAATGATACGCTGCCGGCTTCCCGCCGCTGCAATCGCGCCACAAGAGCGCCACTACGACGGCAACAACCAACAACATACACGCTATCGCACCTCTTTTCATCGTTTCATTTTTTCTTGACGGCAAAGATACAAAAACGAAAGCCGGAAATCGTCCCCGACTCCCGACTTTCTTCACAACACTATCAAAAAGCAAAGCTAAAAACGCTCATATCCTCGTGGTCCGCGACCGCCGCCGAAACCGCCGCGCGGCATCTCGCCGTCGCTGCCTTTTCCGAATTTTTTGAACTGGTAAGCCACAGATAATATGCAGTAGCTGCCAAGCGCATTCGTTTCTTCGTCGCGCACATACGTACCGCTCACCGAACGGCTTATGTTCGAATTTTGTTGCAGAATGTCATACACCTTGAACTTCAAGGTCAGACTTTTATTCTTCAACAAAGAGTAGGCAGCCGACGCATTCCAAATCACTTTGTGCAGGTTGTATCCCTCTGCCATACCTGCCGTACCCGTGTAACGGCAATCCGTCCCGAACGACAGACCGCAATCGAAAAAGCAGTCGAGACCGGCACGCGCACCGAAACGCGAAGTAAACAGGTTGTTCGATGTCTGTATCGTATTGTTCACATACTCGAAATTATAATTCCCTTCTACAAAGAAATTCAGATGTTCAGCCGAATAGCGCAACGACATCCTTTCGCCCACCGAAACATCGCGCGAAACGTTTTTGTCGGTCTCTTTGCGGTCGAGCGAAACAAAGCCCACCGAATTTTGGTAATTGAGATTGGTGTTGCTGTTGAATCTGAATTTTTTATTTCGCTTGAAAGGCATATCGTAATAAATCCATGCTCCTGCCGACCACACCCCCTTGACGTTTACCGGCGTGCGAATGCGACCGCCGTCGTCGGTGTATGTAGTCTTATCGACGATGGAATTTTGCGTAACATTGGCATTGGCATTCAGCGAGAACGTCCGGTACGTATCGGGATTGTACGCATTGTATCGCAGCGTTATGCGGTGGCGGAACGACGATTTCAAATCGGGATTTCCGATATAGATGTTCAGCGGATTGGACATATCGGGCGCCTGCTGCAACTGGCGGGCAGACGGTTGGGTGGAATTTCCCCGATAATCGGCACGCAGGTTTTTGTTTTTGTTGATGCGGTAGCGCAGACGCAGCGACGGCGAAAAATTGAACGTGCGGGTCGTAATGTCGTTGTCGGTGTTGCGACCGAAGAGATAACGCGTTTCCCTTTTCTGATGCTCCACATTGCCGCCCACGCTGAAATTCATCTTGGCATAGACGCCTCGCAGCGAAACTTCGCCCCTGTGCGTCTGGTAGCGGCTGCGCGACACATCGCTTAAATTCGGGTCGGCGACGGGAAATCCCAGCGAATCGAGCACCACATACCCGCCGGTATCGTCCATATCGTATGTATAAGCGTCGGCATCGTTGTTATTGTATCGGTATTGATAGACGAAATCCAAATAGTAGTGTGTCGACAACGGCTCCACGTAGGTAGCGCGTACATCATACGACTTTCCGTCTTGCGTATTGTTGTCCTGCTGATTCCGTATGGAGTCGCGCACGTTTTGCCGATAAAGGTTCAGGAGGTCATACGACGTTCCGTCTTCTTCGTTCCGGTTGCCGCTGTAATTGAAACTGAAACTGAACCGCCGGCGCGGGTCGCTTCGGAAAGCGCGACTGAAACTAAGCCGTCCCGACAAATTATATCCGTGCGCGTCGGCTTCCGAAATGGAGCGCTGGTCGTTCACGCTGTCGCGCTCTGCCAGCGCCACATCGCGGTATCCGCCCATCGTTTCGGAATAGCTCTCGTTGTCGGGGAGCGACTTGTTGAATCCGAAATTCGGAGCGAATTCCAACGCCGTCAAGGTATCTATCTCCCACCGCAGACGGAAATTCATGCGCAAATTATGGCTGATGTTTCTGTTCTCCGAAAGGGAATTGTCGAACGACGAACTGTCGGCGGTCAGGAAATTCTGCTGCTCGCTGCGGCTCCAATAATACCGGTTGCTCGTCATATAGTTTACGGAACCTCCGACACGGAAAGTTTCCGATTCGTTGCCGGTATTGAAGTTGCCGCCTACCATACCCGTTTTTCCTTCGCCTCTGCCATCGCTCCTGATGCGGTTGCTGCCCTGAAACATCGACGATGCCAAATCGGACGCACCCTGATTGTTGGTGTTGTTGTAACCGCCCAAAAGCGTGAATTGGCTGCTATTGACAAACCGGTTGGCGATACCGTTGACTTCATACATCGGGTCGAACTCCTCCATACGCGTACCGCCGCCACCCTGCGCCGCTCCGAACCAGCCCTGTTTCATGCCTTTCTTCACGGTCAGGTTGATGACGGTCTCTTCTTCGCCGTCGTCGACGCCGGAGAAACGCGCCTCATCGGACTTGCGGTCGACCACCTGTATTTTGTCTATCATGCTGGCGGGCAGATTCTTGGAAGCAACTTTCGGGTCGTCCGAGAAAAATTCTTTTCCATCGACCAAAATCTTTTTCACCTCTTTACCCTGTACCTTGATGCCGCCCTCGTCATCGACATCTACGCCGGGCAGCTTTTTCAACACATCTTCCACTGCGGCATTGGGCTGCGCCTTGAACGAATCGGCATTGTATTCCAGCGTATCTTCTTTCACGACGACAGGGGGCACGACACCCACGACCACCGCCTCCTGCAACATCACCACATCAGGTTCCAGCGTAACCGTACCCAGTTCGACAGAGGGCTGCACCCGCAACAGCCGCGCCTCTTTATATTGCGGTTTATAGCCGAGAAAGGTGAGATGCACCAAATAATTTCCTCGTTTCAGGTTATTGAGCAGAAATTTTCCGTTGTCGTCGGTCATCGTACCCGTACCGGCGACGAGCGAACTGTCGGCTGCCGACAGCAGGCGCACCGAAACGGCAACCATCGGTTCGCCTTTTTCGTCGAGCACCCTGCCCGTAATATGATATTCCGCCTTATCGTCGGGAGCTTCACTGCGGGCATCGCCCTGCCGCGGCGGTCGATAGCCGCCGAATCCGCCGTCCCATTGGGCTGAAACGGAGAGTCCGCACACGAAAAAGACGAGAAGCGAAATATATTTTTTCATTTCGAGACAAATTCTTTGTCAAAAAATCCGACGTTTTGACAACCGTACCCCGCAAAGGTTTAATCTCCGACCCGAACAAAACCTTTTTTAACTGTTTATAACATCGCGCAACGGCAGCCGCCGTTTTTTCGGCATTCTCGCATTCGATTTTATCTTTTTCAAACATTTGTATTGCATTTTCCGTTTTTTTCGTTATCTTAGCCAAAATTATTTCCATACGACAAACAAAAACACAATGCTCGATTTTCTGACATACAATTGGAGCGATTGGGTTTATTACAGTATCTACGCCGCTTTCGTATTGACGATAATCTTTACCATCATCGTCGTCATACTCGAAAACCGGAATCCCGTAAAAAGCCTTGCATGGATTGTCGTATTGGTATTTCTCCCTATCGGCGGTTTCATATTCTATCTCTTTTTCGGGCAGCAGTACCGCCACACGCGCATGATTTCGCGGCACAAGCGGCGCATCTTGCAGCGCATGTCCGATACGGGGTCGGGCACCCCCACCGTATCGTCGCCGCTGTCGCCGGCAGGCAAACAGCAGATACAGCTCGGCTACAAACTGGGCGGCACCAAACTTTTCGTGCAAAACCGCATCGAAATATTCACCGACGGCGCAAGCAAATTCGACGCACTGATACGCGACTTGAAAGGGGCGACCGCGTTCATTCATCTGCAATACTACATTTTTGACAACGATTCGCTCGGCAATACCATAAAAGACATTCTCGTGGAAAAAGCCCGACAGGGTGTAAAAATCCGCGTGCTCTACGACGATGTGGGCTGCTGGCGGGTGAAAAGGAGTTTTCATGACGAAATGCGGCGTGCCGGCGTGGAGATACGCCCGTTCTTCAAAGTTACCTTCCCGCAGCTCGCCAACAAGCTCAACTACCGCAACCACCGCAAAGTGGCGATTATCGACGGAAAGGTCGGCTACATCGGCGGCATGAACATTGCCGACCGCTACCGCGACGGTGTAAGTTGGGGCGTATGGCGCGACACGCACATTCGCATCGAAGGCACGGCGGTGTACGGTTTGCAAACAGCATTTTCCATTGATTGGAGTTTTACCTCGCAGGAATTTCTGTCGGCAGCGGCTTACTATCCGGCAATCAAATGCGAAGGCAATACCGACATACAGATACTCACCGGCGGTCCGTTAGGCGAATGGAAAGAAATCGCCCTCTCTTTCCTCCGAGCCATTTCCAATGCCAAAAGCTACATTTATATACAAACGCCCTATTTCCTCCCCACCGACAGCCTGCTCAAAGTCTTGCAGGTCGCCGCGCTGTCGAAAGTCGATGTGCGCCTCATGATTCCCGCGCACGGCGATTCCCGTTTGTTGCAGCTTGCCTCGCAATCCTACCTGCGAAACATTTTGCAGGCGGGCGTAAAAGTCTATTTTTATCAAGCGGGATTCCTGCACGCCAAAACCATCGTCATCGACGACGAATTTTCAACGGTCGGCTCCACCAATTTCGATTTCCGCAGCTTCGACCACAATTTCGAAATCAACGCATTCATGTACAGCCCCGACACGGCGAAGCGTCTGAAACAAATTTTCATCGACGACATGCAGCAGTGCCGCAACATTTCGTTGGGCGAATGGATACGCCGTCCGCGCACCACGCGGGTGGTCGAGTCGTTCGTGCGGCTGATGAGTCCCGTACTGTAATCCGTTCGCCGTTATTCGGGCAGTTTGTCTTCGAGATATTCCTGTGAAGCATTGACGAGCGAGAGCCGCCCCGTCGTGCGGGTGAATGCCGTGTAGAGCCAGCGGTAAAAATCCAGACCCAAAGCATCGGGGCGGATATATCCCATATCCACATACACGTTGCTCCACTGTCCGCCCTGCGCCTTGTGGCACGTTACGGCATAGGCATACTTCACTTGCAGGGCGTTGAACCATACGTCGCGTTTCAGCCGCTTCAAGCGTTCGCGTTTCGACGGCACGTCGGCATAGTCGTCCATCACGGCAGTAAAGAGGCGGTTGTTCTCCTCCGCCGTGAGCGACGGCGATTCCGATTGCAGCGTGTCGAGTATCACTTTCGCCTCTATTTCCGTGTCGTAATCGGGGAAATAGAGCGCCACGTCGGCAAAGCGGAAGCCGTACATCTCGCACGTGCCGCGCACCTTCACCACCCGTGCCACGTCGCCGTTGGCGATGAAATCGAGATTTTCGTACGTCTCGCTCCAAAAATAGTTGTTGCGGGCTATCAGCAACAGATCGCCCGACACGAGCTCCTCCTCGCGGTAAAGAATGCGGTTGCGCACCCCTTGATTGAAAATATTTGCCCGTCTGTTCGAGCGGGTTACGATTATCGTTTCGTCCATGCCGTCGCGTCGGTAGTCGGTCGAGAGCGCCTCTATCAGTTCATCGCCCCGCACGTAGCGCATATCGGGAAATCCCGACAGACGGATTTTCGGCAGGGCGAGCGGCGTCTGCCGCATCTCCGCCCGCAGGCGCGTGGCATTGAACAGCACGCCCGAATCTTCGCTCTGCCGCACCACGCCCGTCAATTCGCAGCCGTACACCGGATAGCCGTACCGCTGCACATACTTCTCGTCGAGAGCCGGACTCTCCGCCTGCCCCACCGGCGGGAGCTGCGCCGTATCGCCCAGCAGAATCAGGCGGCACCCTGCGCCGGAATATACATATTGGAAAAGGTCGTCGAGCAGCTGCCCCGACCCGCAAGCGACGCCGTCGCCGGAGCTGTTGGCTATCATCGACGCCTCATCGACGATAAAAAATGTGTTTTTATGCGCATTGTGTGCCAACTGGAATCCGGAGAAATCGCCCGTAAACACCCGTTGGCGGTATATCTTCTTATGTATGGTATAGGCGGCATGCCCCGCATACGAAGCAAAAACTTTCGCGGCGCGACCCGTCGGAGCAAGCAGTATGCACCGCCGCTCGAACGACTCGAGCGTTTTCACTAGCGCACCCACAAGCGACGTCTTGCCCGTACCGGCATACCCTTTCAATAGAAAGACCGACGGCACATTGTCGTCCCACAAGAAATCGGCGAGATGCGCTATCGCCTCCGCCTGTTCCTCCGTAGGCACGTAAGGCAGATTTTCGGAGAGTTGTTTGATGAAATAGTCGCTGAGCATGGCATTTGCAGGTATAGGCAAGCGATTACAAAAATACACTTTTTCTGCCATACACTCAAAATATTTCGCAAAAACGCTGACGTAAAATCAAAAAGATTTTAATATCTGCTTTTTTACGGAAAAAGATTTGGATTTCTTTTACAAATATATAACTTTGCGGCGCATTCAATAACTGAAACAACATAATGCGCAAACCGGACAGAGTGCACAAATATAAGAAAAAAGAAACGACAAAAACAGGCACTATATCCAAAAAAATATACATGTAATTATGAAATCCCTCATTCTCTTGGCTCTGCTCATGTCGCTGTCGATATGCGACACAGGCGCAAAAATCAAAAAAACGGGAAAAAAACAGCTACCGGCAACGGAATGCTCCGCCCCCGACACCATTACCATTACAGGAAAAGTTGCTTTCACCTACAAAGGATATTGGAACTATTCCGCCCCGCAGCCCGAATTCAAAATGACCGTTTACCGGCAGGAAGGCACGAGTCGAAAAGTTTTTGCCGAAGCCGAAATCGGCGACAACAACGAATACACGCTCCGATTGCCGGTAAACTCAGTCGGCGTCTATACCGTCGACTGCGGACACTGGCAGTCGGTACAGATATGGGCGGAAGATGAAAATCTCGAAATCGACTTCCGCGGATACGACACCGCCCGCATCAAAATCAAAAATCCTCCTTACGTATATATACGCGGCGGCGCAAAAAATGAACTCATGAATCAATACAATTTTTGCGCTTACCGCAACTATCAGGGTATGATTGCCGTCTCGCGCGCCGCCTACCAGTCGGGTGCCGATGAGAATGTCCGCAAAAAAATCACGGGCGCGCTCTACGAATATCTGGGCGACGAATATAAAGCCCGCGTGCGCCACATTGCCGAACATAACGCCACGACCACCAGCGTGCTGGCATTGCTGCCGGCATTCAACCCCGACGCCGATAAAGCGTTTATCGACTCCGTTTTGTCCCAACTCGAAGCTGCACACCCGGGATATGCTCCCATACAGGAATACCGCGAACAGGTGGCACAAGACAAGGCGCAGCGTGCACGGCTCGACAACGGCAACCCCGCCCCGACATTCGCCTACCCGCAGCTCGACGGCACTACACTCGCCCTTTCCGATCTCAAAGGCAAAATCGTGCTCGTCGATTTCTGGGCTTCTTGGTGTGGTCCCTGCCGCAAGGAAATTGTCAATCTCAAAAAATATTACGAAGAATTTAAAGACAAAGGCGTGGAATTTTTGAGCGTCTCTATCGACGCCGACGATGCCGCATGGCGCAAAGCCGCTGCCGAAGAAAATATGCCGTGGCTGCAAATACACGCCACCGACGGCGGCAAGCAGCTGATGAACGACTACCGCTTCAACGGCATTCCGCATATCGTACTCATTGACGCACAAGGAAACCTCTATGCCAAAAACCTGCGGGGCGATGCCATTCGCGAAACGATACAGAAAGCGCTCGACGGCGTGGCTCCTGAAAAAACCGCACCCCGCAAGAGCCTATCCATGAGCGCCATATCCATGTAAAAGAACAACAAAACAATAAACCCTATTTTTAACAAAAAATCTTTTTAGTATGAAAAAACTGAATGTTATGCTGTTTGCAGCCGCGCTGGCTGTTCTCGGTTTCACAAGCTGCGACGATGACGACGATGCGACCGCTTTCGGTATTACCGACATTACCGTTACGACCGCAGAAGGAGTATCGCATCAAGGAGACATTTCGCAAGCCGATCTCACGATTACCGTAATGATGCCCGTTACTACACAGTCTTCGGAATTGGAAGCCTGCACGATTGCCGCAACGGCTACTATGGGTACCACGGTTACCATCGACGATAAAGCCCTCCCAGGCAATACGTTCGACCTCAGCAGCCCCGTAGCCCTCATCGCCACCTGCGACGGTCAAACCAAAACGTATGCGCTCACGGTTTCCTGCACCGAAGAAGATGCCGACCTCGCTACCGGAAAACGCCTGACCGCCGACTTGCGGAACAGCGGTATTCCTGCCGGCACGTACGACTACTCTGTGGCGTTTTTCAAAGGTAAATTCTATGCCTTCACTGCCGAATTAACCGACTCGACCGCCAATTACGGTGTATACACCTCGACCAACGGTATCCGCTGGACAGAACTCTCCACCCCCGAAATCATCGGCGGTATGGGAGCCTCGCCGGTGGTTTACAACGACAAGCTCTATATCATGGGCGGTGTTCGCATATTCGGTACCGATAAAGAGGGCAACGCTCCCGAACTCGAAACCGGCGGCTGGATGTCGCAACTCTTGTTGAAGACGTTCCGTACATGGACGACTTCCGACGGCGCTATATGGAACAACGAAAGCATTGAAGGTGCTCTTGACCCGACCGATCCGAGAGGATTCAGTAGCCAAGTGTTCATAGGTACTTTCGGATTCGTCGGTCCCACGCCGTTCGTATTCAACGAAAAACTCTACTTGGAAAGCGGGAACACAATAGTTTATGGTCAGCTCCAAGCTAACAACGGTGGGCTTTATGTATCCGCCGGTGAAACCTATACTCCGGTCGAAGGCGCCAGAGAGGCATTGAGAAGTTACGGCTCCACGTTCGTACTGAACAACCAATTATTCACCATGGGCGGCAACGGAGGTTTTTTTGACCCCGATATGCTCCGGGCAACCGTATACAGCTCCGCAGACGGCGAAACTTTCACCCAAGTAAGCGACAATACTGCCGTCGGCGCCATCGCCGGTGCAACCGTCGTTACCAACAACGCCGGCAACGTTGCCTACCTCTTCGGCGGCTGCCGTTACGATGAAAGCGGCGCCCTCGTAATGAACAGTACGATATACCGCACGGAAGACGGTACGACGTGGACGGCTGTCGAAGGCATCAATCCCGACTACGCCGGTACCGTTACTCCGAGAGTCGTGGTCGATAACAACGACATCGCCTACGTATTTGGCGGCTTTACGAAGGTAGGGACGTATTCTCCCTATTCTTTCACGATAGACGAAATAGAATCCTCGTTTGCCGCATGGGCATTCCAACTGAAATAATTCCTGTCTGACCCTATTCCATACCCCGCGCGCCGCACAAAACCGCGCGCGGGGTATTTTCTCTCCACCCACTTATACCCGAAATATCCGCGTATGAAAAAATTTCTATCGTTATGCCTGCTGTCGCTTTGGCTGCCATTCGGCGGGACGGCATGGGCACAGACTTTCCCCAAAATCACCGGCACGGTGTACGACGAAAACGACGCCCCGCTGGCAGGTGTTACCATTGCCGTCGAAGGCAAAGGAGCTACGCTCTCGACAAGCAGCGGAACATTCACCCTGACAAGCGTACCGCAGGGAAGCACCGTCAGATTCTCGTTCATCGGCTACAAAACGCAGAAAATCGTCATCGACTCGCCCGACGCCGTTGCGTCCGTAAAACTTCTGCCTGCCACCACCAACATCAGCGAAGTAACCGTCGTGGGTTACGGCAAACAGGAGCGGCGCGACATCACCGGCTCGGTATCGTCGGTGAAACTCGACGAACAAAAAGCGTTTATGTCGGTCGACCAACTGCTGCAAGGTCGTGCCCCGGGTGTATTCGTATCGAACTCTTCGGGCGCCTTGGGCGGCGCCAACCTGCTCACCATACGCGGGGTCAGCTCCATTATCGGTGAAAACAATCCGCTGTATGTAGTCGACGGCGTACCCATATACGGCACCGACCGTTCCGCCAACTCGGTATCGACCTCCGGCGGCGCCATAAGCGCCGTAAGTATGCAGGGCACCTCCACCGGCGGCGGCTCACTGGTAAACAACACCGACCTCAACTACTCCTTCGAACAAAACCCGCTACTCTCTATCAACCCCGACGACATCGAGTCGATAGAGATTCTCAAAGACGCTTTCGCCACCTCCATTTACGGTTCGCGCGGCTCGGCAGGCGTCGTACTTATCACCACCAAAAGCGGTGCCTACAACCGCACTTCGGTAAACGTATCGTACACGCTGAGCCTCGACAACCCTATCGGTAAACCCGACCTGCTCACCGGCGACGAATACGTCATGATATACAAACAGTTCTATCCCTCCGACCTTTATACGCCCGGCTGCAATACCGACTGGCTCGATGCCATTACCCGTACGGCGATAAGCCATAACACCAACGCCTCCATATCGGGAGGCGGCGAAAAAACGCGCTACTTCCTAAGCCTCTCCTACGCTAACAACGAATCGTACGTCATCGCCAACGACCTGCAACGCTACTCGGCGCGACTCAATCTCGACACGGAACTTTCCCGTAAATTCTCGATGGGCGCCAACGTTACGATATCGTTCCTCGACAACAACGCCATAAACGCCCCCACCGTCTACAAAGACGCCATACTGCGCGCCCCCAACCTTCCCATATACGGACCCGACGGCAAATATTACTACGGGCACGACCTCAACGCCAAAGGCAACAACGACAACTACAACCCCGTAGCCTACGCCCGCGACAACATTTCGCGCAGCAAAAACATCTCCACCATAGGCAACGCCTACCTGCAATACGACGTACTGCCATGGCTGGAACTGCGTACCGAACTGGGCATCAACATATCCGACGGTCGCTCGAATACCTTCAAGCCCGAACTGCCTAATGCCGTAGCCGACCTGACACCCAACAATCAGGCTTCGGAAACCGTATCGCAGAGATACCGCATCGTCAATAACAACACGATAACGATAAACAAAGTATTCAACAACAACCACTACCTGCAAGCCGTCGTAGGCGAAAGCTACGAAATAGCCCACGAATACAACAACTCGATTGCCGGCTCCGACTTTTTCAGCAGCGACACCAAAGGCATCGGCGCCGCACAAACCCGCCGTGTGAACGCCGCAGGCGAAGACACGCAGGCGCTGCTGTCGGCTTTCGCCCGCATCAATTACCAACTGATGCGCCGCTATATGTTCGGCGTCTCCTACCGGCTCGACGGCTCGTCGCGCTATAACCGCAACCACCGTTTCATCAACATTCCTTCCGTATCGGCGGCATGGCGGCTCTCCGAAGAAGACTTCATACGTTACAACGCCGAATGGATAGAGGAATTCAAAATACGGGCATCGGTAGGGTGGACCAGTCAGGACGCCAACAACAGCTACTACGGCGCACAAGCCATTTACGTGCTCAACACGGCTTCATCGTACGGCGGCGAACAGTTCCTCTCCATGTCGCAACCGAGCAATATCAACCTCAATTGGGAAAAAACAATTACCTATGACGCCGGCATCGACTTCGACGCTTTCGACAGCCGGCTGCGGCTCACGCTCGACTATTACTACAAACGCACTTCCGATATGCTCTTCGCCTCCGACCTACCGGCCTACACGGGCTACGCCACCCAGCTGCAAAACATCGCCGATATGCAGAATCAAGGCATTGAAGCACAAATCATTTCCGACAACATCGTTACCCGAGATTTCAAGTGGCAGTCGATACTCAATATCACCCACAACAGCAACAAGATATTGAAACTCAATTTTGAAGGCAACCAACTCGACCAAGCCAACAGCTCGTTCAAATACTACGCCGAAGGCTATCCCATGGCACAATGGTACCTGCACGAATGGGCCGGCGTGGACGAAATGACCGGCGACCCCCTGTGGCGGCTTGCCGACGGCACCCTTACCACCGTACCTCCCGCCTCGAATTACGATACCTCGAACGCCAACAAATTCGTCTATGGCGTAGCCGAACCCAAATTCTACGGAAGTTTCACCAACATTCTCACCTATAAAGGTCTCGAAGCAAACGTCATGTTCACCTTCTCCGTCGGCGGTCGCATGATGAACTCCACCCGGGCACAACTGCTCACCTATGCCACCGAATCGGCAAACAACCTCTCGCGCGATATTCTCGACTTCTGGCAGATTCCCGGACAAAAAACCGACATTCCACGTCTGCGAAACAGCTCTATCATCAACAGTTCCGACTACACCTCGGCTATCACCACGACGCGCTTTCTCGAAAAAAGTTCTTATTTTCGTTTGAAAACCATTGAATTATCTTATTCTCTGTCCAAACGCGCTCTGAAAAAAACAAAAATTTTCGACCAGTTGAAATTTTTTGTCGTACTCACCAACCTCTTTACCGTAACCCCCTACTCGGGTATCGACCCGGAGGTCAGCGCATTCGGCTCATCGGCAACGGCAACCGGCTACGACAACCTGACGATGCCGTCGTCGCGCAGTTATCAATTCGGAGTAAGAATCGGACTTTAACAACAGGAGGACTAACTAATGAAACATATCTCTTTTACTTTATTCATTGCCGCTTTATCGGCTCTCTCGGCTTGCTCGCTCGACTATCCTCCCCAAAACACGATGGTCGATGAAACAGTCTATAAGGACGCCAAAACTTCACAAGCCGCTCTGATGGGTGCCTATACCCGTCTCTGTACATTTCTTTCCGGCGCGCCCAACGACCAAAACAACTACACCAACTTCTATTACGCCCATCTCGTGGCAGAAGTGGGCACCGACAACGTAAACGTGCACAGCACCACCTCGACCCTTGCGCCGATGGAACTCTGCGAATATACGACCGACGAGCACAACGGTTTCATCAAAACCATCTATTCGCTTGGCTACAACGCTATCGACTACGCCAACAACATCATCGCGGGAATCAACGAATTCGGCGACTACGACCCTGCCTTGATGAACCAACATATCGCCGAAGCCAAATTTCTGCGGGCTTATGAATACTTCACCATGCTCTGCATCTACGGCGACGGCGCCCTCACCGGCGACGACAACGGACTCGGGTTGGTAATGCGCCTCACCCCCTACGACGGCTACGACCCCGACAAAGTGCAGGCGCGCGAATCGGTGGGCGCAGTCTATACGCAAGTCATCAAAGACCTGACCGAAGCCATACCCGACCTGCCGCAAACCGAATACGAACCCGCCGGTCGCTTCCGCGCATCGGCAACCGCCGCACGGGCTTTGCTCTCGCGCGTGTACCTTTACAAAGGCACCTACACCGGAAATGTCGAAGAGTTGAGCCTCGCCGCGCAGTACGCCGGCGAAGTGCTGCAATCGGGCATCACCTTCAACAGCGCCTACAACGACCACCGCACCAACATCTTCCCCAGTAACGTCTACAACGAAACCTATCCCGACCCCGCCAACTACGCGTCGGAATTGATACTGTTCCAGCCCAGCCGCATCAGCACGGCGGTATTTCCCTGCGGGTGGAACAATGTATACTCCAAAACCAGCTTCTGCGCCGCCGACGAGCTTATCGCCTCGTACCTGCCCGGCGACCTGCGCGGATACGGCGAAACCGACGCCTACCTGATACAACAAGGCTCTGCCCAGTCGCAGCCCGACAAAAAAGCCTGTATGAAATACGACAACGGCGGCTGCTACGACGATGTGCAGTACATTCGCCTCTCGGAAATAAAACTCACCCGCGCCGAAGCCCTCGTGCGCATCGACGGCAGTATCGGCGACGAAGCCCTGCAACACCTCAACGACATTCGCCGCAAACCTTTCCCCGAGGAACAGAAACCGGCAGCCTTTACCGCCGCCGACTTCCCGTCGGCACAAGCCTTTATCGACTCCGTACTCGTGGAGCGCAATCGGGAGCTGGCTATGGAGGGACACTACCGTTGGGACCTTATCCGCACCGGTCGCGACCTGCGCGTGAAAGGGTTGCCCGACAACCGAAAAATATTACCGATACCCGATTACGAAGTCCAAATTTCCGACGGTGTCATCAAACAAAACAGCGGATTCTAACTTCAAAAACAAAACCATATGAAACGATTGATTTCTTTCATTGCCTTCGTTCTGCCCTTTACGGCAATCGCGGCACAAGAGCAGCCGGCTGACACGACCGGCATCACGTTCCTCGAATGTTCTTACGCCGAAGCGCTCCAAACAGCAAAAAAAGCCGGACGGCTGCTCTTCGTCGATTGCTACACCCAATGGTGCGGTCCCTGCAAACAGCTGGCGAAAATCACCTTCAAAGACCCCGAAGTAAGCGAACTCTACAACGGCTCGTTCGTATGCCTCAAACTCGACATGGAAACTCCCGACGGTATCGCCCAAAAAGACAAATTCGGCGTAACCGCCTATCCGACAATGGTCTTCGTCGATCCGAAAACCGAAGAGGTTGTACACAAAATGGTTGGCTTCTGCGGAGCGCAGGAATTTCTGAAACGCACCGTCACAGGTCTCTCCGGCAACAACATCAAAACCATGACCGACCGCTACAACGCCGGCGAACGTAGCGACGCTTTCATGAAAGAATATTTCCAAGTCCTCGCAGCGGCTTCGGAAAGAGACCGGCTCGCTGCTCTCGTGCCCGACTACCTCGACAAGAAATGCGATGACATGCTCACCGACAAAGAAACGTTCGGCTATTTCATGGCATATGTAAATTCGCCCTACGCCAAACCCTACGTATTTTTCCTTGACAACAAAGACAAATTCGTCCAGCAATATGGCGAACAGATCATCAACCTGAAAGAGTTGCGTACATGGGACATGTACGGTCGCAGCTTCGTCGTGAAAAACGACGACGGCTCCTATACCTACGACGAAAAAGGCATGGCGGATTACAAAAAATA
>CANQQA010000013.1 GCA_947625885.1 uncultured Bacteroidales bacterium | reverse complement strand
GCCCTCAAATCGGTGAACAATCTGGTCAAGGACGCCCGCAAGGTGCAGCAGACCATCCTGATGGTGGGCGACATCACGGACATCTACGTGACCAGCTTCCAGAAGATGCTGCGCGACGACAACTTCACGGTGGAGGAACTCGGAGCCATCGCCTTCGGGTACACGAAGCTGCTGGAGGAATCCAACGACGTGCTGACGGAGCTGAAGAACGTGGTGAACATCACCACGCTCTCCATGACGGACAAGGAGCGCATGGACGTGGTGGAACGCTGCCACTCCAAGATGAAACGTTACCGCAACCTCGTGAGCTACTACACCAACAAGAACATCAGCGTGAGCTACCTGCGTGCGAAGAAGAAAAACGACCTTGACCGCATCATGGGGCTGTACGGCAGTATGAACGAAAGATACTGGTAGCCTATGGAGTTCGACAACCTTCACCAGATTCTCCGCTCGCTCTACGAGCAGATGATGCCGCTGTGCGCCGACATGGCGGGCGTGGCGAAAGGCATCGCCGGGCTGGGCGCGCTCTTCTATGTCGCCTACCGGGTATGGCAGTCGCTGGCGAGAGCCGAACCGATAGACGTCTTCCCGATGCTCCGTCCCTTTGCCGTCGGTCTGTGCATCATGTTCTTCCCTACGGTGGTGCTTGGCACGATAAACAGCGTCCTCTCGCCCGTCGTGCAGGGTACGGCGAAACTGCTCGAAACGCAGACTTTGGACATGAACAAGTACCGTGAGCAGAAGGACAGGCTGGAATACGAGGCGATGGTGCGCAATCCCGAAACCGCCTACCTCGTGTCCAACGAGGAGTTTGACAAGCAACTGGAGGAATTGGGCTGGTCGCCCTCCGACATGGTGACGATGGCGGGGATGTATATCGACCGGGGGATGTACAAGATGAAGAAGGGCATCCGCGACTTCTTCCGCGAGATACTGGAACTGATGTTCCAAGCCGCCGCCCTCGTGATAGACACCATCCGCACGTTCTTCCTCGTGGTGCTGGCGATACTCGGTCCGATAGCCTTCGCCATATCGGTGTGGGACGGCTTCCAAAGCACGCTCACGCAGTGGATATGCCGCTACATTCAGGTCTATCTGTGGCTGCCCGTGTCGGACATATTCAGCACCATACTCGCCAAGATTCAGGTGTTGATGCTCCAGAGCGACATCGAGCGCATGCAGACCGACCCCAACTTCTCGCTGGATTCCAGCGACGGGGTGTATATCGTGTTCATGATAATCGGCATCATCGGCTACTTCACCATTCCGACGGTGGCGGGCTGGATCATTCAAGCCGGGGGCATGGGCGGCTACGGGCGCAACGTGAACCAGATGGCGGGACGCGCCGGAAGCATGGCGGGCAGCGTGGCGGGTGCTACCGCAGGCAACATGGTCGGACGTGCCGGGAAACTGCTGAAATAATCAATGTGCAATTATAAACGGAAAAAGTAAAATGGAATTCAAGTCACTCAAAAACATCGAATCATCGTTCAGGCAGATACGCCTGTTCGGTATCGTCTTCCTCTCGCTGTGCGCCGTGATAACGGTATGGAGCGTGTGGAGTTCCTACCGCTTCGCGGAGCGGCAGCGTGAAAAGATCTATGTGCTGGATAACGGCAAGTCGCTGATGCTGGCACTCTCGCAGGACCTCTCGCAGAACCGTCCGGCGGAAGCGAGGGAGCATGTGCGCCGCTTCCACGAGCTGTTTTTCACGCTCTCGCCCGAAAAGAGCGCGATAGAACACAACGTGAAGCGTGCGTTGCTGCTGGCGGACAAGAGCGTGTACAACTACTATTCGGACTTCGCCGAGAAAGGGTACTACAACCGCATCATCGCCGGTAACATCAACCAAGTGCTGAAAGTGGACAGTGTGGTGTGCGACTTCAACGGCTATCCCTACCGTGCCGTGACCTACGCCACGCAGAAGATCATCCGGCAGAGCAACGTCACAGAGCGCAGCCTCGTGACCACTTGTCGCCTCTTGAACTCGTCTCGTTCGGACGACAACCCCAACGGGTTCACCATCGAGGGATTCACCATCATCGAGAACAAGGATTTACAAACCATCAAAAGGTAAACGGATATGAAGAAAATCAAGAAATCATTTTGGGGCGCATATTGGAAACTCCATGACAAAAAGAAAATGCTGGTGGCAAGGCTCAGGGGCTATCTGGACGGTTTGCCGCCGAAGACACGCAGGCGCATCGTGCTGGCAATGCTCGCCGCATTCGCCACGCTTGCCCTCTACACTTTCGGTAAAGCCGTCTATGACATCGGCAGGAATGACGGTAGCCGGATGGTGACAGACCATGCCGGACAGGTGGAACTGTCCGTACAGCAAAAAACGGAAAATCACTTAATACCTTATTTATATGGAACAGACAAAGAACGAAACGAAGATTGAGAACAAGACGGAGAGCAAGCCCGAAAACAAGACGGCTCCCGGCAACGACAAGCCGAAGAAGGAGCGCAAGCCGCTGACCGAAGCCCAACGGCTGAAACGTCAGAAAATGATAGTGCTTCCCGCTATGGTGCTGGTATTCATCGGGGCGATGTGGCTGATATTCGCCCCGTCCTCCGGCAAGGAGCAGGAACCGGGAACAAGCGGCTACAACATCGAGATGCCCGACGCGGACAAGGAGAACCGCCGGATTATCGGTGACAAGGCGAAAGCCTACGAGCAGGGGGCAATGGAGGAACGGCAGGAGAACCGCAGCCGCGCCATGCAGCAGTTGGGCGACCTGTTCGACCGCGAAACGGCGGCAGCGGATGGGGACAGCGACTTCGACCTTGCCAATCCCGGCGGAACGGAAGAGGCGGTGAAGCCCGCGCCGAAAACCATCCAGTCCTCGGCAGCTGCCTACCGTGACCTCAATGCCACACTCGACAACTTCTACGAGCAGCCGAAGAACGACAATGCGGAGATGGACGAACTGCTGGAACGCATCGCCACGCTCGAATCCGAACTGGAAAGCGGAAAAGAGAGAAGCTCCACGATGGACGAGCAGGTGGCACTCATGGAAAAATCCTACGAGCTGGCGGCGAAGTACATGGGCGGTCAGAACGGCACGCAGGCGGCGGGACAGACCACAGAGCCGTCCCCCGTGCAGAAAGCCGGAAAGAATACGGCAAAACCCGTCAGGCAGGTGACGCATCAGGTGGTGTCCTCGCTCGGACAGCCCGTGAGCAATGCCGAATTTGTCGCTTCCTTCTCGCAGGAACGCAACCGCAGTTTCAACACGGCGGTGGGCATTACAACCGTATCGGACAGGAACACCATACCGGCATGTGTCTATGGGGCGCAGAGCGTGACGGACGGGCAGGCGGTCAGGTTGCGCTTGCTGGAGCCGATGGCGGTAGCAGACCGGATCATTCCCCGTAATGCGGTGGTGGTCGGCGCAGCCAAGATTCAGGGCGAACGGCTCGCTATCGAAATCACCTCGCTGGAACACGACGGTACGGTTATCCCGGTGGAGTTGGAGGTCTATGACACGGACGGACAGCCCGGCATATTCATCCCCAACTCGATGGAGATGAACGCTGTCCGGGAGGTTGCCGCCAACATGGGCGGCTCGCTGGGGAGCAGCATCAACATCTCCACCAATGCCGGGGCGCAGCTCGCCTCCGACTTGGGCAAGGGGCTGATACAAGGCACGAGCCAGTATATAGCCAAGAAGATGCGCACCGTCAAAGTGCATCTGAAAGCCGGGTACAGGGTCATGCTCTATCAAGGAGTGAATTAAGGAAATAATCAAATTTTTATTTACCACTAAAAATCCAAAGTAAAATGAAAAAAGTAATCATGATGTTTGCCCTCGCTATGGGCATCGCAACTGCCAACGCGCAGGAAAACGTAACCGTTGGGCAAAGCAACGGAAGTGACCAACCGACCTTGACAAAGGAGGTCTATCCGCAGAAGGAGGCGGACGGCGACCTGTATCACGGTCTGACGAGAAAGCTGGGCTTTGACCGCATGGTTCCCCCGCACGGCTTGGAAGTGACCTACGACAAGACCGTGCATGTCATCTTCCCGGCGGAGGTGCGCTATGTCGATTTAGGCTCGCCCGACCTGATCGCGGGCAAAGCCGACGGAGCGGAGAACGTCATCCGTGTGAAGGCAACCGTGAGGAACTTCCCGAACGAAACCAACATGTCTGTCATCACGGAGGACGGGAGTTTCTACACCTTCAACGTGAAGTACGCCGCCGAGCCGCTGCTGCTCAATGTGGAGATGTGCGACTTCATCCATGACGGCGAGGCGGTGAACCGCCCGAACAACGCGCAGGAAATCTACCTGAAAGAGCTGGGCAGCGAAAGCCCGATGCTGGTGCGCCTTATCATGAAGTCCATCCACAAGCAGAACAAACGTGAGGTGAAGCATATCGGCTGCAAGCGTTTCGGCATCCAGTACCTTCTGAAAGGCATATACACGCACAACGGGCTTCTGTATTTCCACACGGAAATCAGGAACCAGAGCAACGTGCCTTTCGATGTGGACTACATCACATGGAAAATCGTGGACAAGAAGGTGGCGAAGCGTACCGCCGTGCAGGAGCGTGTCATCCTGCCGCTCCGCGCACAGAACTACGCCACGTTCGTGCCGGGCAAAAAAAGCGAGCGCACGGTCTTCACGATGGCGAAGTTCACCATCCCCGACGGCAAGTGCCTCGTGGTGGAGCTGAACGAGAAGAACGGAGGTCGCCACCAGTCTTTCGTGATCGAAAATGAGGATTTGGTACGTGCAAACACGATTAACGAACTCCAAGTGCGCTGACCATGAGAAAGCACATCGCAATAATCATCGCGTCGCTTGCACTCTTCACGGGGCAGGCGCACGCCCAGCGATGCCTGCCGAAGATGCAGGGTATCGAGGTCAGGGCGAATCTGGCAGACGGCTTCAAACCCGGCGGTAACGACGGCGGGTACAGTTTCGGGGCGGCTCTCTCCACCTACACGAAGAAGGGTAATAAATGGGTGTTCGGAGGTGAGTATATTCTGAAGAACAACCCCTACAAGGACACTTCCATACCTGTGGCGCAGTTCACGGCGGAAGGCGGCTACTATTTCAAGATACTTTCCGATGCCCGTAAAATCGTGTTCGTCTATGCGGGGGCTTCGGCTCTCGCCGGGTATGAATCGGTGAATTGGGGCGAAAAGGTGCTGCATGACGGCTCGACACTGCATGACCGGGACGCCTTCGTCTATGGCGGTGCGCTGACGCTGGACGTGGAGTTTTACGTGGCTGACCGTATCGCCCTGCTCGCCAACCTCCGGGAGCGTTGCCTGTGGGGTGGCGACACGAAGAAATTTCATACGCAGTGGGGCATGGGTATAAAGTTCATCATCAACTGATGCGCCGCATGGAACGGACGGATATAGACACTATGAGGCAAATATCCCTCGCGGACTTTCTCGCACGGTTGGGACATGAGCCTGTCCGAAGGAGCGGAAACGAGCTGTGGTATCATGCGCCATACCGCAATGAGCGCACGCCCTCTTTCCGCGTGAACGTGGCGAAACGGCTCTGGTACGACTTCGGCTTGGGCAAGGGCGGTGACATCTTCACGCTTGCCGGGGAGTTTGCCCGAAGCGGTGACTTCATGGCGCAGGCGGGATTCATAGCGGAAACTGTGCGTATGCCATTTGTCTCAGCGAAAAAGCCGTTGTACCTGCCGGAACCGTCCGAACCTGCCTTTGAGGGAGTGGAAGCCGTCCCGCTGCTCCGCTCACCACTGACGGACTATCTGGCGGAACGGGGCATCCCTTATGCCGTTGCATCCCGCCACTGCTGCCGCCTGAACTATGGCGTGCGTGGAAAGCGGTATTTCACAGTTGGCTTCCCGAACGTGGCTGGTGGCTACGAAATCCGGAGCCGCTATTTTAAGGGTTGCATACCACCCAAAGATGTGTCACTGATAAAACCGGAAGATACCGCCTCTGACGTATGCAGCGTGTTCGAGGGTTTCATGGACTTTCTGTCCGCTGACACACTCGGCATAGGCGGCAATGGCGACAGCCTTGTGCTGAACTCCGTCGCCAACGTAGGCAAGGCGGTGAAACACTTGGACGGGTACGGGCGCATCGACTGCTTCCTCGACCGTGACGAATCCGGGCGGAGGACGCTGGAAGTCCTCAAAGGACACTACGGCGGACGTGTCTGTGACCGTTCCGCACTCTATGACGGTTGCAAGGACTTGAACGAGTATCTGCAACGGACAGCAAAAAAAGAAATGAACAATAACTTAAAAATCAAAGGACAATGAACATACTGAACAACAAGAACAAGAGAACATCCATCTTCAAGGCGTTGGCACTCTGCCTGTTCGCCGCCGTGTCGCTCACGCTCGCATCGTGTGACGATGACATGGACATCCAGCAATCCTATCCGTTCACGGTGGAAACGATGCCCGTACCCAACAAGGTGACAAAGGGGCAGACGGTGGAAATCCGCTGTGAGCTGAAAAAGACAGGCGAATTTGCCAACACGCTCTACACCATCCGGTATTTCCAGTTCGAGGGGGAAGGCACGCTGAAGATGGACAATGGCATCACTTTCCTGCCCAATGACCGCTACCTGCTCGAAAACGAGAAGTTCCGGCTGTACTATACGGCTGAGGGCGACGAGGCGCACAACTTCATCGTGGTGGTGGAGGACAATTTCAAAAATTCCTACGAATTGGAATTTAACTTCAACAACCGGAACGTGAAGGACGACATTCAGACCGTCATCCCCATCGGCAATTACAAACCTCTGCCAAGATGATGCGTGTATTCATGGCTATCCTCTGTTCGCTACTGGCGGTCTGTTCCGTGTCCGCACGGGACAGCCGTCAGAAGGGGACGGACGGGCAGGCGGCAATCTACCGCCTGCCGCCTTTCGAGCGGGCGGTTCGGTGTACGAAGTATTTCGAGGGCTGGCATTCGGAGAAACACCACCCATACGTGGGCTGGGGGCATCAGGTGCAGCCGGGGGAAAGGTATTCGGCACGCACCATGACGAAGCGGCAGGCGGACGCGCTCCTGCGGAAAGACTTGCGGAAGTTCTGCGCCATGTTCCGCAAGTTCGGGCGTGACAGTCTGCTCCTTGCCACGCTCGCCTACAATGTCGGTCCATACCGGCTTTTGGGGAGCGGAAAGATACCCAAAAGCACGCTGATCCGAAAATTGGAGGCGGGCGACAGGAACATTTACCGGGAATATATCGCTTTCTGCAACTACAAGGGTAAACGGCACGCCATGCTGCTCAAACGGAGAAAGGCGGAGTTTGCACTGCTGTACATTCCGTAACATGGCAAATGCCTGACAAATGAAAATCCGATGAAGCCGCAACTTCATCGGATTTTCCGCTTTTCATACATTCGGGATTTTTCCCTTGCCGATTACTTCACCGTCCCTGCAATGCTCTATGATGCCGGGCGAAAATCCCATCTCCCCGATTGCGATGTGCCGGATATACTCTGCATATTTCTGACCTTGAAAATTCTTCCCCGTGAGGTTTTTGAAAATCATCTTTATGCTTATTCCGTCATCGCTGTGCAAGATGATTTTTCCGTTTTGTCTGATTTCTTCCATGATTGAAACTTGTTTTTGTGAATACTATCGTAGATTGGGACAGCGGTTTCTTTGCTACTTTCTTTGTCCGCCATCATGCTCACCGAAAGAAAGTAGGGCGGCTTTTGCCGCCGCCACTTAAAAACGGGTGTAGAGTCCCGTTACCATCGTGAACATTTCTTCCAGCATATCGCAGTATATGCCCTCGTGCGTTTCGATGTCCTTCGTCTTGCACTCGAATGTCTTTTTACTGAACGTTTTGCGGTAGAAACGCATATTGTAAAGGTCTAAGCCGGCATCGTAGATGATGTCAAGACGGTTTGCGCTCGTCTTGTTCCTCGCAAGGCTCATGCGTAAGCCGTTGCCCATGTCTGTAAAATCCTTGCTTCCCGTCATGGCGACAAAGCGTCTGCCGCCTATCTGCTGTAAAATCGTCTTTGCTATCATGCTTTTCTTGGTTTTAGGTTGGCGGTGCGGACACCGCCAACTTGTTTAACATTCTGTTATCTCGGCAATGGGGGTGTTTCGTTTCAGCCATTCCATCAGGCACTCCATATTGTACTCGCTTGTGATGACTGCCGTATGGCTGTTGATGGCGGTAAACCTGCTGCTCTCGTAGTCGTCTATCCACCCTTTTAGGGTATCAACTCCCCACGCTTCGGCATCGTCAAAGATGCCGTCCAATACTTTGATAGGCTGGCTGAACTTCACTATCAGCGTTTGATAGGCTGCTTTCATCGGTTGTCCTCCTTTTCTTCCTTTTCCGTGAGCCACTTGTCCCGTGCGGCTCGGCACTCGTCCAATGTGGGTTTGACACAAGAGAACAACTCTCCGTCTGTGGGGTGGCGGTAGTCGTACTGCACAAGTGTCCGCTTGCGTCTGCCGATACCTAATTGGAAACGCTCGTATTTCTCCGTACCTGCTTCCGTGCAGGTGCTTATTCCGTTGATGGTCATTCGTGTTGCCATAATCGTTGATTTTAGGGTGGTTAAAAATGTACTGACAGAATTCTGTTCTTCATCACCATTTCGGGGTCACTCGTATAGCGTTGGTGCAGGTAGAAATGGTGGGAGCCGAAGCCGTAAAGGAAAAACCTGTCAAGTTCGTGCTTCTCGGCAAAGTCCTTTACACTCCGTCTTAACTGCTCCTCACTCGTTGCAAGAGTGAGGAGGTTTACAAATTCAAGGAACATCGTGGGGATTTTATCGTCCCACAGACAAATCATGCTTTCAATTCTTACTTCCATACTATTGGGTATTATAGGTTGATACTATGCCGCTTCCATCCGCTGGCGGATAAGGTTCACGTTGCTGTTCACAAGGTTTACAATGCGGTCGTGGTACTCGGTATTGGAATTGTGCAAGCCACGACTTTGCACCACCTCCAATGTCTTCAAGGAAACCTCCACCGTTTCTATGCGCTTGCCGTCAATGGTGGCGGATAGGATAAGGGAGTTCTTTTCAAGGAAATAGGAGTTGGAAAACACGCAATGGTGCAGTTCCGTCCCTTCCGCTGCAAACTCCGCCACGCTCTCCAACACACGCACCTGCAAAGTGCCGTCCGTAAAGGCAATGCCGAAGAATATGCCTTTGAGTTTGCGGTATGCCTTCTCGTGTTTCTTCGCTTGGCGGATGCGTTCCTCCAACTTCTTGCGCTCTATCTCCTTGTTGCGCTTGTGCATAAGTCTGTCGTGTTCGGCTTTGAGGTCGGAGGGACAGACGTACTTCGGGCTGTTCGTGTCCTTGCCGAAATGACGCAGGAGGTCTATGGTGTCACGCCACATGGAGCCGTCCGAAATGGTGTAACCGTTACGGATACATATCTTTATGGATGCCCAATACCTCTCTATGTCAAAGGAACTGCGGATGTAGTGGCGCAACATGGGATATTGCCCTGCCTTCAACAGCGTTTCGGCTCGGCTGTCGGAAAGGATAGCCGTGAAAAGGTCGTAAGGCAGTATGTTGTGGTATTCGCCATTGAAGCCGTTGCGTTTCAGTTCGGGTATGAAACGCTGTCGGGGATAGGTGCAGACGGGGTTTATATCGTATGCACGGAGTTTGTTGTTCTTGCGTACCTCCATGTCGCTGTATTCCGCCCATAGGTCGTAGTAAAGTATGGACATTCCTCGCAGTCGGGCGACAGTGACGGTTGTGCCTTTGGGCGAAATCCACCTTTGCACCACTTCATAAATGGAATACTCGGCTGCCTGCCCTGCCTTGTATCGGGATTTGACGAAGAAGAAGCGTATCACTTGGTACTGCTTGCAGGTGGTGATGATGCAGAAATACTCGTTCTCGCTGAACACGCTCTTTCGGGTGCGCAACGCTTCCAGCTTCATGCCGCAATGGGGGCAGGTGCATCCGCAAACGGTGTCCGCAAGGTCGTGTTCACTCCTCCACGAATGTCCACACTCGGTGCAGATGTTCGTGCCGTCCGCCCTCTTGATGGCGTAATGCTTGAAGCAATGACGGAAAGCGTATGCCCTCTGTGTGGCGGTCAATTTGGGCAGTCGCTCGCTTAATCGTGCGACTTCCTGCTGTATGGGTGTTCTCGGTTTCATAATCAGAAATTGAATAGGTTGGGTTGTTGTACTTCTTGTGCGGTCGCTTTGGTGGCGGTTCTCGGCTTGCTGCGGTTCTGCAACTTGCGGAGTTCTTCTTCTTGGTATCTGCGGACTGCGTTCTGCCGTGCTTCCGCCTTTTCCTCCGCCGTGAGTTCCACAACATGGTTCACCGCCACGTGGCACTGAATGGGCTTGCCTACCTCTATCTCGTTCTCGTCATAGTAGTGGACGGCTTGCCCGAATATCTCCCCGTCCGTGAAGCCGTTGCAACCGCTCCGCTGCACGTAGTTGAGAATGTAGGTGACGCAATCGTCTATGTTCTTAGCAGGGTTGCGGTAGTTCTTCGCAAAGAGCGCATCTTCCGCTGCACGCTGCTCCAGATACATCTGTATCGTTCTCTTGAAATGTTCTGTTCCTTTCATATCGCTGTCGTTTTTAGATTGTCTGTTTCAGTATCTCTCTCCAATAGGTCGGCTCTACCTCGCTCAGAAGGAAGTCTGTAAAATCCCTCCGTGCGTCCTTGTTCAGTTCTCGGTAGAGTTCACGGAACACGGATATGTTGCCGTTGATGTACGTTTCCACCATGTACACGAAGATGTTGTCCACCTCGTAGTATCTGCATTGCTGCGCTACCGTTTTGCTGCTTCTCTTTGCCATGTCGGTAGGGGTTAAAGGGTGAATAACCAAAGGATGAAACCGAAGAAGGCGATAGTGGAAAGGATAGCCACGATTACGCCTATCGCCACTCGGAACACTCCGTTTACAATCTCTCTAATGATGCCCAAAGGATGCCGAACACCCCGAAGGCGGTGCGCACCATTAAGCCGCATATCGCAAACCCTATGTACTGCGCCATTTGTCTGAAATTTGCCGTTGCCGTCATATCTTCGCTGTTTTTGATTTTTTATTTTTTTAATGCGGATTCAAGAGCTGAGGGAGTTGAGTTTCAAACTATCTTATCTGCCTCTCGTTTATCCGACATTTTTTTTATGCGTCTTTCTGTCGCATCGGTCGTTTTCGTTTCGGGTGCTTGAAAAGGTAGGGATTAGGGAATGCAAGGTTTTTCGGGAAAAATACTACCCGCAGGGCTGGAGATTTTTTCCGAAAACAGGAGGCTTGACCTTGCATTCCCGTCCAATCCCGGAATTACCTTTGCGCCCAGAACGGAAATGACTGCCTGATGCGGCTCACTGAAAGACGCGAAAATGGAGGTAAACGGAAGTGGAGGCAGATTAGACAGGAAAACTTCAAAAGAGAAATCCGTGAAAAAGGGAAAACGCCAAAAAGGAAAAGGGACATAGCCGGAAGCGTGGAACCGGGTAAACCACCGGCAAGGAAGTATGATTTTATATGTCTGTCCGAGCGTGTCCGGTCTGACGGATAAAATCATTCTTCCCGGTTTGCCTGCCGTGCATGACGGCTTGTTCCATTTATGGATCGGGCGGTCAGACACGGCTTTCCGCTTACGGCTCAAAGGAACAGCGGAAAAAGAAATCATCTGCGAACCCGTAAAAGCACCTCTTTGGCATAAGCACAAAAGAAATGGGCCTTGCATCATCAGTCTAAACTGTTGTTTAGGCGTGAGGCAAAGCCCTTTTCGCCGCTTATGCGGCAGTCGGCATACGTCCGTTCAAAATCCTTTTGGGCGATGGTGTACCGACGGATAAAACCGCTTTTACGGAAAAACTTGTATGAGAAGAAAAAAATTAGGGAGATTCATTTCAAAATCTCCCGTTTTATTGTTACTTTTGCATACGAAGAGTTCTTTGAAGGTTACGCAATGCGCAGAAGGATGATGCAGTAGATAACTAACTAAATCGTAACCTATTACTATCATGAGCAATTAACCTACGCTCATTTCCAATAAATTACACTCTTTTCGTAACTTAACAGAACAAATATAATGATTTTCAAACCGAAAAAAACGAAACGACTTGAAAATTTTTGAGAAAACAATGAAAAAACACCTGTTTTGTAGAAAATCTGCAAAAGTATGGGGCGTTTTTGAGATATTTTATGTAATATTGCGCCGCAAAAGCAAAAACCGCTATGTGTAATACCGTACCGCATATTCTATTTATCACTACCCCTTAGGGGGGGGGAGGTTGAACGTTTTTTCCGTATTTTTCTCGGCAGAGAATTTTTCTTGTTTTCAAGTCTGTTATTTGGCTGTGGCGAATGCGGTTTGCGCAGCGGTAAAATTATGTATATTCCATGAAAGTGTTGAAATTCGGCGGAACATCGGTAGGTTCCGTGAAAAGTCTTAAAAATGTAAAACAGATAGTCGAGGCGTGCCAAGAACCCGTCATCGTGGTCGTTTCGGCATTGGGCGGCATCACCGACAAGCTGCTGGAAACCGCGCGGCAGGCAGCCGCCGGCTTGCCCGATTATGAAGACAATCTGCGCGAAATCGTCGCCCGCCACCACGACATCATCGCCGGCATCGTAGCCGAAGAGCGGCGCGACGAGGTGCGCCGGCAGACCGACAGCCTGCTCGACGAGCTGGGCAACATCTATCGCGGTGTCGCCCTTATCCGCGACCTCTCGGTGAAGACGCAGAACATCATCGTGAGTTATGGCGAGCGGCTGTCGTCGTTCATCATCAGCCGCGTCATCGACGGTGCGGAACATTACGACTCGCGCACGTTCATCAAGACCGAAGCGCAGTTCGAGAAAAACATCGTCGATTTCGAAACCACCAACCGCCTGATACGCGAAGTCTTCGCCACGCTGCCGCAGGTGGCGCTCGTGCCCGGATTCATTTCTTCCGACAGCCGCACCGGCGAGATAACCAACCTCGGGCGGGGCGGTTCCGACTACACCGCCGCCATTCTGGCTGCCGCTCTCGATGCCTCCCGCCTCGAAATCTGGACCGACGTCGACGGCTTTATGACCGCCGACCCCCGCGTCATCAACAACACTTACGTCATCGAACGGCTCTCTTTCATCGAGGCGATGGAGCTTTGCAACTTCGGCGCCAAAGTGATATATCCCCCTACGATATATCCCGTTTACCACAAGAACATTCCTATCGTCATCAAAAATACGTTCAACCCCGAGGCTCCCGGAACGCTGATTACCGAAACCGTCAGCCGTTCCGACGGAAAAGCCATCAAGGGCATTTCGTCGATTAACGATACCTGCCTTATCACCGTTTCGGGTCTGGGCATGGTAGGAGTCATCGGCGTCAATCGCCGCATTTTCACGGCGTTGGCGCAATCGGGCATCAGTGTGTTTTTAGTGTCGCAAGCCGCCTCCGAAAACAATACCTCGTTTGCCGTGCGCAACGCCGATGCCGACCGCGCTATTGCCGTGCTCGACAAAGAGTTCGCCCACGAAATAGAGATGGGCGAGATGAGCGAAGCCCATGCCGAACGCGATTTGGCGACCGTCGCTATCGTGGGCGAGAACATGAAGCACACGCCGGGTATCGCCGGAAAACTGTTCAACACGCTGGGACGCAACGGTATAAACGTCATCGCCTGCGCACAGGGCGCGTCGGAAACGAACATTTCGTTCGTCATCGCACTGGGCAGCCTGCGCAAGGCACTCAATGTGATACACGACTCGTTCTTCCTCTCCGACACGCAGGTGTTGAACGTGTTTATCACGGGCATCGGTCTGGTGGGCAGCAACCTGCTCGAACAGATACGCAGCCAGCAACCCCGTCTGCTGAAAGAAAAATCGCTGCGCATCAACATCGTGGGACTGGCAAATTCCCGTCAGGCGATTTTCTGCCGAGAGGGCATTTCGCTCGACAATTACGAAGAACAGCTGAAAGCCTCGCCGGTGAAAAGCACGCCCGAGACGATTCGCGATGCGGTGATACAGATGAACATTTTTAACTCGGTGTTCGTCGATTGCACGGCAAGCCCCGAAATCGCCGCCATTTATCAAGAGCTGCTCGACCACAACGTGTCGGTAGTGGCTGCCAACAAGGTGGCGGCAGCGTCGGACTATGAAAACTACGCGCTGCTGAAACAGACCGCCCGCCGCCGCGATGTGAAGTTTCTTTTCGAAACCAACGTGGGCGCGGGTCTGCCTATCATCAATACCATTAACAGCTTGATAAACAGCGGCGACACGATACTCAAAATCGAAGCCGTTGTGTCGGGTACGCTGAATTACATTTTCAATGTGTTGAGCGAGGAGGTGCCGTTGAGCCGCGCCATACGCATGGCGCAGGAGGCGGGGTACAGCGAGCCCGACCCGCGCGTCGATTTGAGCGGACAAGACGTGCTGCGCAAGCTCGTCATTCTCGCCCGCGAGGCGGGCTACCGCATCGAGCAGTCCGATGTCGAAAAAGAGCTTTTCGTTCCCGACAAATATTTTCAAGGCACGCTCGAAAACTTCTGGAAGCACATTCCCGAACTCGATGCCGAGTTCGAGCAGCGCCGCCGCGAAGTGGCGGTGCAGGGCAAGCGCTTCCGTTTCGTCGCCTCCCTCCGCAACGGCAAGACACGCATCGGCTTGCAGGCGATAGGGCGCGAACACCCTTTCTACGAACTCGAAGGCAGCAACAACGTGATACTGATAACGACCGCCCGCTACAACGAATACCCTATGATTATCAAGGGGTACGGCGCCGGCGCACCCGTTACGGCGGCAGGTGTGTTCGCCGACATCATCAGCATTGCAAACATTCGATAAAAGATCGGAAACATGAAATACATTATCGTTTTGGGCGACGGTATGGCAGACGAGCCGATACCCGCATTGGGCGGCAAGACTCCTTTGCAGGCTGCCGATACGCCCGCTATGGACTGGCTGGCGGCGCACGGTCGCTGCGGCCGCCTCAACACCGTGCCCGACGGTTTCGAGCCGGGCAGTGAAATTGCCAACATGGCGATTCTCGGCTACGACTTGCCGACGGTATTCGAAGGGCGCGGCTCGCTCGAAGCTGCCAGCATGGGCATCGACATCGCCTCCGACGAAATGGCGATGCGCTGCAACCTGATTTGCATCGAAGACGGCAAAATAAAAAACCACTCGGCAGGACATATTTCCAACGAGGAGGCGGCAGAACTGATAGCCTACCTGCAAAAAGAGCTGGGCGGCGGAGCGGTGAATTTCTTTCCGGGCGTTTCGTACCGCCACCTGCTGAAAATCAAAGGCGGCAACAAAGCCCTCAAATGCACCCCGCCGCACGACGTGCCCGGCACGCCTTTTTGCGACGTGCTCGTGCGTCCGCTCGATGCCGCAGCCGAGCCGACCGCCGCGCTGCTCAACAGCCTGATTCTGCGCTCGCAAACGCTGCTCCCGCTGCACCCCGTAAACCTGCGCCGCAAAGAGCAGGGCAAGGATATGGCAAACAGCATCTGGCCGTGGTCGCCCGGCTACAAGCCCCGCATGGCGACGCTCTCGGCGCGCTACGGAATAGGGCGGGGGGCGGTCATTTCGGCGGTAGACCTTATCAAGGGCATCGGCGTGTATGCCGGACTGCGTCCCATTGCCGTGCCCGGCGCCACCGGTCTTTACGATACCAATTACGAAGGCAAGGCGGCTGCCGCCATCGAAGCGCTGCGCACCGACGATTTCGTGTATCTGCACGTCGAAGCCAGCGACGAGGCGGGGCACGAAGGCGATGCCGACCTCAAAAAGCTGACAGTCGAATACCTCGACCACCGCATATTGCAGCCGCTGCTCGATGCCGCCGACACTTTCGGCGAGCCGCTCACCATCGCCCTGCTGCCCGACCACCCGACGCCCTGCCGGCTCCGCACCCACACGGCGGCAGCGATACCGTTCGTCATTTACAAGCCGGGCGAGGCGCCCGACGCCGTGCAGAAGTACGACGAGTTCAGTGTGGCAGGCGGCTACTACGGTACGCTTTCGGGCGACCAATTCATGCAGGCGCTTTTCGCCGCACCCGGAAAGTAACGGTATTTCACGGCAAAAAACAACCGGTTCACCGACACGACAAGAAAAATGGAATTTTGATACATTTTTTTTGATATTCGATAAAAATGTTTATCTTTGCGCTAAGACGGGCGGCAAAATGTTCGCTATGAAACGGCAAAATGCCGTCCGCACAAATTTTTGAAATCGTATCATGCTATATTACAGTACCAATAAGCAATCGCCTGCCGCTACGCTCGAAGAAGCCGTCGTGCGTGGGCTTGCACCCGACAAAGGTTTGTATATGCCCGAGCGCATCAAAACCCTGCCTCCCGCCTTTTACCACAACATGGGCGAAATGTCTTTTCAGGAAATTTCGTTCATCGTGGCCGAAGCCTTTTTCGGCGAAGATATGGAGGCGGATATTCTCAAAAACATCGTTTACGACACGCTCCGTTTCGACGTCCCGTTAGTGCGGGTGCACGACTCCATATACAGCCTCGAACTCTTCCATGGTCCGACGCTGGCGTTCAAAGATGTCGGCGCGCGGTTTATGGCGCGGCTGCTGGGATATTTCATACGGAAAGAGGGGCGTCGTGAGGTGAATGTGCTCGTCGCCACGTCGGGCGATACCGGCAGCGCGGTGGCAAACGGATTTCTCGATGTCGAGGGAATACACGTTTATGTACTCTATCCGAAAGGAAAAGTCAGCGAAATACAGGAAAAGCAGTTTACGACGCTGGGCAAAAACATCACCGCGCTCGAAATCGACGGTACTTTCGACGACTGTCAGGCGCTGGTGAAAAATGCCTTTATGGACGAAGAGCTTAATCGCAAGATGGCGCTCACGTCGGCAAACTCTATCAACGTCGCCCGCTTCCTGCCGCAGGCGTTTTACTACTTCTACGCCTATGCGCAGCTCGAAAAACAGGACGCTGCCCGCGAGGTGGTGATATGCGTGCCGAGCGGCAATTTCGGAAATATTACGGCGGGGCTTTTCGCCAAACGCATGGGCTTGCCCGTAAAACGCTTCATCGCCGCCAACAACCGGAACGACATATTCTATCAATACCTGCGCACGGGAGAATATTCGCCCCGACCCTCCGTGCCGACGCTTGCCAATGCGATGGACGTGGGCGCGCCGAGCAACTTCGCCCGCGTGCTCGACCTTTACGGCGGTTCGCACGAAGCCGTTTGCGCCGATATTTCCGGCGCCGCCTATACCGACGAACAGATACGGGAAACCCTTGCCGACGTCTACCGCCGCCACCATTACCTGCTCGACCCGCACGGCACCTGCGGCTATCGTGCGCTGGCAGAGGGATTGCAAGCCGGCGAGACGGGCGTATTCCTCGAAACGGCGCACCCCGCGAAATTCATCGACCGCGTGGAGCCGATTATCGGCGAGCGCGTGGCGATACCCGACACCTTGCAGCGCTTTATGCAGGGTACGAAACAGAGCATACCGCTGCCCTCCGATTTCGTACATTTCAAGCGCTATCTGCTCAACCGTCGATAGGCGAAACGATATAAAAAACAGCGCACCCGAAAAACGGGTGCGCTGTTTTTTCGTATAGAAAGGTGCTTAACGGTAAGCTAACAATGTCGTTATGCAGATGATGACGATACCTAACCATATTACGCATACGACGATAGCAGTAATCAGGCAGCCGCTCATTTCTTTGCGCGGTTGGCGCACGCTTCCCTGCTCGGTTACGTAGCGGTGTATGTTTTCGGCAGTAGGAGCGATGCCCTGCATTTCGAGCTGTTGTGCCGTAGTGCGAGCTTTGGGCACGACGAGCCACATAATCAGGTAGAGCAGTATGCCGCCTCCGTAGCAGAGGAAAAAGAGTATGAAAAGCAAGCGCACCCATATCGCGTTGATGCCGAAGAATGCCGCTATTCCCGCAGCCACGCCGCCGAATACCGCGTTTAGTTTGTCGCGGTAGAGTTTGCGTTTGAGAATCGGCTGCCGTTCTTCCGCGTTGTTCGTTTGCTCGTTTTCTGCGGCAGCGTTTTCCTTATCCTTTTCCCCCTGTTCGGCATCGGTATTTTCATCGGCGATTTCGCCGAAATCTTCCACCTTGCCGAGTATGGCGATGGCTTCGTTTACGTCGGCGAGCGTAGCCGACTGCATACCGTAGCGCCGGCGTTCGTTGAACAGCTCCCACAGGCGCACTTCGATGTCGTTCATCACCTCGTCGGTTGCCGGCGTGTCGCCGAAGTGTTCCCGCAGCCGTTGCAGGTAATCCTGCAACACCTTGACGGCATCTTCGTCGATGTAGCACACGTTGCCGCCCAAATTGAAAATAGAACTCTTTTCCATTGTAATATCTGTTTTTTATAAATGACTATAAGGTTTTTTCTTTCAGGTGCGCGATGCTTTCGTTGAGGTCGTTCCATGCCGTTTCCAGTTCGACGAGAAACTCCCGCCCCTTGTCGGTCAGCGTGTAATACTTGCGCGGCGGACCCTGCGGCGACTCTTCCCATTCGTAAGTCAGAAACCCGTCGTTTTTCAAGCGGGAGAGCAGCGGATAAATCGTACCCTCCACGACGATGAGCCGGGCATCTTTCAGTCGCGTGATGATGTCGGAGGCATACGCCCGTTTGCGATTCAGCAGCAACAGGGTGCAATATTCGAGTACCCCTTTGCGCATTTGCGAACTTAGATTTTCTTTTATCATGGCGGTCGTTTTATATGCGGTTTCGTTGAACAATGACTGTCGGATTCGCCTTACAGAAAACGGAGAAGCCGGACATCGCTGCGCCCCAACTTCCCGATTCTGTTCCCATCTGTCGGAATCCGCTGCAAATATATTGTTTATTCAGATACCTTGTATCGCATAGTACTATATTTAACAATATTTATGTTTGTCCCGATTGGGTGAAAAGGAGGGGAAGAGTGCCGGCACGGCGTTTTGCGCGAGGTCGGAGTTACGGCGCAAAGTCTTGGCGATATGGCGGAGATTTATTATCTTTGCCCTGAAACAAAAATTCGGATATGAAATACATCGGTGCACACGTCAGCGCGACGGGCGGTGTGGAAAACGCCCCCGAAAATGCGCATCGGATAGGAGCGACGGCTTTCGCGCTCTTTACGAAAAATCAGCGTCAGTGGTTTTCGTCGCCCTTGTCGGCAGAGAGCATACAACTTTTCAAGGAGCGGTGTGCGGCATACGGCTACACGGCGGCGCAGATACTGCCGCACGACAGTTACCTCATCAATCTGGGACACCCGCAGGAAGAGGGGCTGGCGAAGTCGCGCGCCGCATTTCTCGACGAAATGCAGCGGTGCGAACAGTTGGGGCTGTCGCTGCTGAATTTCCACCCGGGTTCGCACCTGCGTGAAATCTCCGTCGAGGCTTGCCTCGACCGCATCGCCGAGTCCATCAACCGGACGCTCGACAAGACATCGGGCGTTACGGCGGTCATCGAAAACACGGCGGGGCAAGGCTCCAACGTGGGCTTCCTGTTCGAGCATCTGGCATACATCATCGACAAGGTCGAGGACAAAAGCCGTGTCGGCGTCTGCATCGACACCTGCCACACGCTGGCCGCCGGTTACGACCTGATAACTCCCGAAGGCTTCGAGCAGACTTTCCGGCAGCTGGACGAAATCGTGGGCTTGAAATACCTGCGGGGTATGCACATCAACGATTCCAAGAAAGGGCTTGCCTCTCATGTCGATCGCCACGAGGTGCTGCGCGAGGGCGAGTTGGGGGCGCCGCTGTTCGAGCGCATCATGCGCGACGTCCGTTTCGAGGGCATTCCGTTGATTCTCGAAACGCCCGACGAAGAGCGCTGGAGCGAAGAAATCGCGTGGCTCAAAAGCCTTTGCCGCTGACGGTTTTGCCTGAAAAAGAAACGGTTTCTGCCGGACAGGGAAAAGTTAATTTTACTTGACGGTATCAAAATCGTAATGAAAAATATCAAAATAAAAGAAACAGCCTCCATTTTATCAAGTTTCTTTGCATAACTGCCATGAAATCAAATAATTCTTTATATATGCGTATTTATCGTAAAATAGGGACGGGAGCGTTGCTGCTGCTGTTTCCGCTGCTTGTGACGGCACAGGAATTGGAATTGCCGCAAACGGAAGAGCTTTCGCGCGGTGTCGTAGCCGTGAGGATGTCGAAAAGCGAAGGACAAAAGAAAGACGGAATTTTCATCAGTTGGCGCTTTCTCGAAACCGATAAGGCGAGTACGGCATTCAATGTCTATCGCGACGGCACCAAGCTGAATGAGGAGCCGCTCACTACCGTAACGAACTATACCGATACGGGCGGAAGCGTCTCTTCCAAATATGAAGTCGAAACTCTTGTCGATGGCGAGCCGGTAGAGCGCGTTGCCGCCGGAAAGGTTTGGGAAAATATCTACAAGGAAATTCCGTTGAACCGTCCCGCCGCCGGTATTACGCCGCCGTATTCCTGTACCCGTAATAAAGTAAAATACGACTATCCCGATGGGGAAGAATATTCCTATACTCCCAACGATTGCAGCGTGGGCGATGTCGATGGCGACGGCGATTACGAAATCATCGTGAAGTGGGACCCTTCCAATCAGCAGGACAATTCCTTAGCCGGCTATACGGGCAATGTGTACCTCGACTGCTATGAAATGGACGGCAAGCAGTTGTGGCGCATCGACTTGGGACGGAACATACGCGCCGGTGCGCACTATACGCAGTTTATGGTCTATGACCTCGACGGCGACGGCAAAGCCGAAGTCGCCTGCAAGACGGCGCCGGGGACGGTCGATGGAAAAGGAAAAAACGTATTGATGAACAATGACGACCCGAATGCCGATTATCGCAATTCGTCGGGCTATATACTTAGCGGACCGGAATATCTGACCGTGTTCAACGGCGAAACGGGCGCCGAGCTTGCCACCGTTGCCTACAACCCGCCGCGCGGAAGTGTCGGCGCTTGGGGCGACAGCTATGGAAACCGTGTCGATCGTTTTTTGGCTTGCATCGCTTATCTCGACGGCGTAAAGCCGAGCCTTGTCATGTGTCGCGGGTACTATACGCGGACAACGTTGGTGGCTTACGATTTCGACGGTGAAAAATTAACGCAAAGGTGGATGCACGATTCTGCCACTGCCGGAAAAGATGCTTACGGACAGGGCAACCACAATCTCTCCGTCGGCGATGTCGATTACGACGGCTGCGACGAAATCATTTACGGCGCCTGCGCCATCGACCATGACGGCTCGCTGCTTTACCGCACGGGACGGGGACACGGCGACGCCATACACTTTTCCGACCTCGACCCGAATACCGAAGATCTCGAAGTATTTTCTCCCCATGAAGATAAATCTGCAGCGTACGGTTTTGAGATGCACAATGCGAGAACGGGTGAAATTTTGCATGGTGAACATACCGGAACCGATGTCGGGCGTGGGATTGCTGCCGATATCGATGCTAATCATCGCGGCTTCGAGTTTTGGAGTAGTGCCAACGGCAATGTCTATGATTGTCAGGGACAGGTTGTTAGTTCGAAAAATCGTCCGTCAGTCAATTTCCGCATCTATTGGGACGGCGACCTGCAAGATGAGTTGTTCGATGGTAAATACGACGAAAAAATTAAGAATAATTATATCAATTATATCGAAAAATGGAATTCCGGCAGTAAGAAGGCATCCAACATATTCACCGTGTCGGATTATCAAAAAGCCAGTACGTGCAACACCACCAAGTGCACACCTAACTTGCAAGCCGACCTTTTCGGCGACTGGCGGGAGGAGCTGGTGTTGTGGAATGGTAACGATTCGTCGTCGCTGCTCGTGTTTACAACGACTTACGACTCTCCCTACCGCATGGTTACCCCCATGCACGACCACATCTATCGCATGGGCATTGCGTGGCAGAATGTGGCATATAACCAGCCTCCCCACTTGGGATATTACATAGGCGACGGAACCGACAAGACGGGCGCTCGTTTGAAGAAACTTGGTAAAGGCACTCTCGATCAAACACTTGAAATAGAGGAGGAGATAGTGCCGTTCGGTTACGAGTGGACAAATGCCGAAAGCATGGAGGCTACGGGTTTGCCCGAAGGAGTAACTGCCGAAGTCGATAAAGAGAAGTGTACGATAATGATTAGCGGCACGCCGACGAAAGAAGGTACATATAATTATACCCTTTCCACCGTCGGAAGCAGTACGAATGTTTCGCAGTCGGGTACGATAACCGTGCGGGAGAAAGCGATTATCACCGGAGTGGCGCATTTCAAGTTCGACGAAACATCGGGCACGACTGCCCAAAACGAAATTTCCGGTTCGGCAGAAGCTGTCGATTTTACCCCCGAGTGGACTGCCGGCGTACAAGGTGGTGCGCTTTTGTTGCCGGAAAGAGACAAAGGGTATATGGTGCAGCCGCATTACGACGATTTGAAATTGGGGAATGTTTCTTTCTCTATCACCTTGTGGTTCAAATCGTCGGGTGGCAACGACATCGACTGGTATCTGTTCCACAAAGGCAGTCATACAGCCAATTCGGCAACCGGAGCGACCGGCAAGTGGATTGGCATACAATATAAGAACAATAATCTCACGTTCGGTATCGACGACGATAAGACGAAAACGAATATCGACGTTCCCGCTTCGGACTATTTCGACGACCGTTGGCACTTCCTTGCCTGCGTGCGCGATGTGGAGAGCAAAGAGATAATCATGTATATCGACGGCGAAAAGGTTGGCTCAACCACCGACAAGACCGGCGATATATCGGAGACGGAAGACATGGTTATCGGCAATTGCAATGTCAATTTCAATACGCCGTATCAAGGTGCGTTGGACGAGTTGACGATTTCCACCGGTGCATTGAGCGCCGCTAAGGTCAAGAAGATGTACGAAGAGCACAAGGCTGCCGGCATCGACGAAACCACCGTATCGGCAACCGAGCGCGTGAACGTATATCCGACAGTTGTCGATGACTATACCCGCATCGTACTCAACGGCGTTTCCAATGAAATGGCAACATTCGTCATCGCCAACATGGCGGGCGCCGAAGTCTATAATCGCAGCTACTACATCGAGGGTAGCGAGCCCTTGATTATCAGCGGACTCGGCGAACTGCCCGCCGGCGTGTACACGCTTTCGGTAACGACCTCCGACGGCATCTACACCCGCAAGTTGGTCAAAAAGTAAACTCCCGATAATCTTTTGATAGATGCGCCGCCCGAACGACTGTCGTTCGGGCGGCATTCGTTTTTGCCGGTGTCCGGACGCACGCTTTTTCCCTTGCGATGCCTCCGGCTGCGGACAAAAAAAATCGGGACGCCGAAGCGTCCCGATGCAAAGTTTTTTCACAGTATTATTAGAACCAGCGCACGTATGCGAAATCCTGACGATGAGGCAGGTCGGGATTTTTCGGATAGATGCGGAAAGAGTATTTGAATACGCCGGCACGCTTCACGCTGTTCTGTACGGCATACGTTACGACGTCGCCATCGCTCTTTACGGGTTTCATTTCGGAAACTTTGTAGAGCTTCTGTTCTCCGTCGAGAATACGTACGACAACCAACTCTACGCCCAGACAGTCGGCAAGTCCGTTGCAGGCAATCGATACCTCTATATCGTAGGTATTGCCGGCGCAGAGCGTGGTGCGCGTTTCGGGCAGATTGACATCTTTTACCGCTATGCCGGCCCACTTCTCTGCCACTTTCTGTTTCCATGCGGCAATCTCTTTGGCTTTCTTGAAGTCGTTTGCCATGAGCAGTTTCGAGCGTTTGGCTTCTTTGATGTAGAAGCGTTCCAGATAGTCGTCGAGCATGCGTTTCATCGTAAACTCGGGAGCGATTTGCGCAATCGAGTTTTTGATGTATTGAATCCACTCGGGCGAATAGCCTTTGCTGTTTTTGGCGAAGTAGAGCGGAATGATATGATTCTCGAGCATGAAGTAAATCGTGGCGGCATCGAGTTGGTCTTGATGACCCTGCTCTTGGAAGGTGCGTTTGTCGGTCAATGCCCAACCTGCGCCCTCTTTGTAGCCTTCGTACCACCAGCCGTCGAGTACCGAGAAGTTGAGTACGCCGTTCATTTCGGCTTTCTCGCCCGACGTACCGGAGGCTTCGAGCGGGCGGGTCGGCGTGTTGAGCCAGATGTCCACACCCGAAACGAGGCGTTTCGCCATCTTCATGTCGTAGTTTTCGAGGAAGATGATTTTACCGAGAAATTCGGGACGGCGCGAAATTTCGACGATGCGTTTTATCAAATCCTGACCGGCGCCGTCGGCGGGGTGCGCCTTGCCGGCAAAGAGGAATTGTACGGGGTATTGCGGGTTGTTCACGATTTTGGCAAGACGGTCGAGGTCGGAGAACAGCAGGTGTGCCCGTTTGTAGGTGGCGAAGCGGCGGGCGAAACCTATCAGGAGCGCATTCGGATTGATGCGTTCGAGAATGGAAACCACGCGAGCGGGGTCGCCTTGATTCTTCACCCAGTTTTCGCGGAACTCTTTGCGCACGAAGTCGAGCAGTTTGTTCTTCATCGTCTGGCGCATGGTCCAGATCTCTTCATCGGGCACGTCGTAGATTTTCTGCCACAGCGAGCGGTCGTTTTGATGCGTCAGGAAGTCGGCGCCGAAGTGTTTGGTATAAAACTCTTTCCACTCCGAAGCCGCCCATGTGGGCATATGCACGCCGTTGGTTACGTAGCTTACGTGCAGTTCGTCGGGCGAATAGCCTTTCCAGATAGGCTGGAACATACGCTGCGACACTTTTCCGTGCAGCCAGCTTACGCCGTTTACCTCTTGGCAGGTGTTGCAGGCGAAAACGCTCATCGAGAATTTTTCGCCCGAACCCGGATTTTCGCGACCCATGTCCATCAGTTCGTTGAACGTGATGCCGAGTTTGGCAGGGAACTCGCCCATGTATTTGCCGAACAGCGATTCGTCGAAGTAGTCGTGTCCCGCAGGCACGGGCGTGTGCACCGTGTAGAGCGACGACGAGCGCACCACTTCCAGCGCTTCGGCGTATGAGAGTTTGTCTTCTTCGATGTAATCCACCAAGCGTTGTACGTTGATGAGGGCGGCGTGTCCTTCGTTGCAGTGGTAGATGTTTTTCTTGATGCCCAAACGTTTGAGCATCAGTATGCCGCCGATACCCAACAGGTATTCCTGTTTCATGCGGTTCTCCCAGTCGCCGCCGTAGAGCTGGTAGGTGATGGAGCGGTCGAATTCGCTGTTGAGTTCCATGTCGGTATCCATCAGATACAGAGGCACGCGACCCACGTTCACCCGCCAGATGTTGGCATAGACGATGCGACCCGGATAGGGCACTTCGAGTATGATGGGTTTGCCCGTTTCATCGACGACGCGTTCGAGCGGCAGTTGGTTGAAGTTCTGCGCTTCGTAGTTGGCAAGCTGCTGACCGTCCATCGAAAGGGTCTGCGTGAAGTAGCCGTAGCGGTAGAGGAATCCGACGGCGACCATGTCGATGTTGCTGTCGCTTGCCTCTTTCAGATAGTCGCCAGCCAAGATACCCAGACCGCCCGAATAGATTTTCAGAATGTTCGCCAAACCGTATTCCATACTGAAATAGGCGATGGAGGGGAGGTCGGTTCTGGGCTTCTCGTCCATGTATTTGCGGAATTTCACGTATTGGGTGTTGATGGTAAGCATCAACGCTTTGTCGGCGATGATTTCTTCAAAACGTTCATAGCTGGTGCGGTTGAGCATCAGTACGGGATTTTCGCCGACGGCGCTCCACAGTTCGGGGTCGATGGCTTTGAACATCTCGGTGGCTTCGTTGTTCCACACCCACCACACGTTGTGTGCCATTTCTTGCAGCACGCTCAATTGGGCGGGTACGCGCGATTCGATGGTAATGTCGCGCCATGCAGGCGCATTGGCATTGCTTACTTGTACTTTCATAAACTGTTTATATTGGTATATATATCTTCTTCGTTTTCGCCGGCGAACATCGGCTGCCGCGCCTCTTCGGCGACGCGGCGCAGGGCTATGTCGTAGGCTTTTTTGTAATACTCGATGAAGCGGCTCCACTCCGCTTTTTCGGCGGTGGCGGCAGCTGCGTGGCGCATACGTATCCAGCGCTCTTTGTCGAGAGCTGCCACCCACATGATGGTGCCGGCAAGGTCTTCTGCCACCTGCTCGAAATTGAAATCGGTGCGGCGCAGCACGGCGACGCCTTTCTTCTCCATGTCGCCCTCGCCCGACGAGCAAATCCAGCGTCCGAATCCCGACAGGTCGGTCGTTACGGTGGGTATGCCGAAAGCGATGCTTTCGAGCGGCGTGTAGCCCCACGGCTCGTAATACGACGGGAATGCCGTCGCGTCGAATCCTATCAGCAGGTCGTAGTAGCTGCGGTTGGCTATTCCGTCGCTGCCGGTGAGGTACGACGGCAGGAATATCACTTTCAGCCGCGAGTCGGGGTGCTGCCCGAAAGCGCAGTAATGGATTTGGTTCATTATCCGGTCTTCGGCGTAGTTGTGCAGCGTGTGGGTGATGTAGGGGTCGGTGAGCGGATAGTCGTAGGGCGTGCTGCTGTGCATACGCTCCTGTAAGTCCGTGCGGGCTTCGCGCACCCATGCCGGTACGAGTACGAAAGCGATGATTTCGCGTTTGCCGTTGTAGCGGTATTGCAGGCGGCGCAACGCGTCGACGTAGAGGTCGATGCCTTTGTTCTTAAATTCGTAGCGCCCCGAAGTCGCCAACAGGAAAGCATCGTCGGAAGGACGGTAGCCTATGAGCGACGCCGCGATTTTCAGCAGGCATTCGCGGGCGGCGGCACGCTTTTGGGCATACAGCTCCTCTTTGGGTACGAAGTTGTTTTCAAAGCCGTTGGGCGTAACCACGTCGGGGCGTTTCTCCAACAGTTGGGCGCATTCCGTTGCCGTTACCTCGCTCACGGTGGTGAACGCCGACGCGAAGTGGGCGGCTTGCCGCTCGACCGAATGTTTCGCCTCCATGTTCAACTCCTCCGCCATCTGGGTGCCGTTGTAGCCTGCCATGTAACCGTAGAGCGGTTTGCCGTTGGCGGCTATGGAGCGACCTATCGACGTGGCGTGGGTCGTGAATACGGTGGCTATGCCGGGTACGGCACGGCGCAGGTAGAGCAGTCCCATGCCCGTCTGCCATTCGTCGAAGTGGGCGACCACCTTGTATTGTTCGCCTTTTATATAGCGATAGAAGTGTTCGATGACTTGCGCCGCCGCGCAGGCAAACATGCACGATTCGTCGTAATCGCCGTAGGCGCGGAGCGACTTCACGCCGTATGTCTCCCACATGGAGGCGTATATTTCGTTGCGGCGGGCGAACATGTCCTGAAAATCGACCAACACGACAATCGGTCGTCCGGGAATGTTCCAGCGTCCCACCCGTATTTTCAGTCCGGCGGCAACGGCGGCGGCTTTCCACCCTTTCAGCAGCGTGCGCGATTCGGTGAAAAAGGGCGACGGCGCCGACTTCCACACATCGGGTCCGATAAAGATATTCCGGTCTTTGTTGATTTGCTGCAACGTATGCGCTTTCGTAGAGAGTACCGTGTAGATGCCGCCTACCAGATTACACACTTCCCAGCTCACTTCAAACAGATAATCGGGATATAATCGTTTTGTCGCCATAAAATTTTTGTCGTCGAATGAAAAACTGCGCGAATTTACAATAAAAAAACGAGATAGACCCTATTCGTTTTTTATTATTTTTCAACACGCCGCAATTATTTCGACTTTTCTTTTTTTTCGGCTCGTGTGAAGAAATTTGAAAGAAACGGAGAACTATTTTTTGTTGAGTGTGTTAGGGGCGCGGAAACAAGTCGGCACGAAAAAAGAGGTCGGACACTTCCGACCTCTTTTCTCTTTTTAAGGTATTATGTTCAAAGGTTTACTTTGAAAGTCCGTGTCGTGGTTTTCAGCAGGTAGAAACCTTTTTGCAGCGAGAACGTCGCTTTGCCGTCGACAGCTTTCTGCGAAGCGATGATGCGTCCCGACAAGTCGATGACATCTACCTGTTCGCCCGTCGGTACGCCGTTTACGGTTACCGTGCCGTTCGCTACCGTTACGGTCATGTTGTCGGCGATGTTTTCATCGAGGGCATCGACCTCTTTAATGGTGAAGGTGTAGGAGAGTTCGGGGTTGCAGCGTCCGAGCTTGGGGTTTTCGATGAATATACTTTCACCGAAAGAGCATTCGGGTATCGTCAGGGTGTATTTGCCCACAGCGGTTACCGCTTCGTCCAATGTCGCTACGATTGTGTTGGCATCGCCGTCGGTGAGAGTGACAGGATAGCTGGTTTCTCCATTCGTCAGCGTTGCCGCCGCTGTTTCCGTCGTCCGGATAGAACTTTCGTTTCCTCCGAAAGACAAGGTAAATTCTTTGAGCGACGTCTGCGTTTCTGCCGTGTCCGGCGTTATGCTTGTCGGAATGATCTCTTTTTCCAGTTTCAGCTCTCTTACGCCGTTTCCTTTGCTATCGGAAATTTTCAACTGGCTGACGGTAACGGTACCGCCGCCAAGTTCTGTTGCCGTGAGCTTGATGAAGCGTGCTTCTTCGTTAAGGCGCAGTATATCGTCGAACGGAAAATCGTCGGCATGCAGTACGCGGATTGTACGCCATGTCGGATCACCGGAGTCCTTGACTACATCGGGATTCCGCGTTTCCTGTATTTTGAATTCCACATTTCCCGTTCCGTTGTAGGCGGCTTTCACGTCTATGGCTAAAGCTACGTCATCGAAATAAGCCATGATTTTATCGCTCGTTTTCGTAAGAGTTGCGTCGTCATTTGTAGCCGTGCCGGTTATCCAATGGGGATAATCGTCTTTTTGGCTTTGTTGGCTGCCGTCTATCCGTGTAAAGTGGTCATACTTGTTGAACGGAGTGAAGTCGAGCGGTTGGTTTGTGGCTGCTTTGCCCCAGTGGGTTTCGCCTTCTTCTTTCGCGTCGCTGAAATCGCATGTCGTGAAAGTGATTTTTTCTTCAAACGTTTTTGAACCGTCGGTCGTTGTCAGAGCACCTTTGGGTATGGTAACGGTATATTCCGTAAGGACATTCAATGCGTTGAATGTAAGAGTCAACGTCTTTCCCGATACCGCAACGTTCATTTCTTCATATTTGCGCGGCGAGAGTTCGATGCCACCATTATATTTGGCATTCTCGTTGAGCGTAAATTCAAGTTTTGTCCCGTCCATATAGTTGATATTCTCCGTATCGGGATATTTTTCTATGAACAACGTTATCTGGGGCGTAAATTTCCAAACAGGACCTGTTGTCGTACCGGCATCGTTGGTGGCATCTACCCGCCAATAACGCGGAAAATCTACTAAATTTTCTAAAGGCAGATCCGGTTTATATGAAAATTTTTTCTCAGTAAGCTCCGATGCTATTTTATTCATTTTTTCGGGGTTGAGACCGTAATATACATCGTATTTTACGGTGCCGTAGTAATCTTTCATCGCATTTTCCCATGAAAACACAATCCATTCTGTCGATGGAGCGATTGAGCTCTCATTTTTGGGATTGGGGGTGGTGCAAGCGGTGGGTGGAATGGGGTCGCCTATCGTTTCGGTGGAAATCGAAAAGTAATCCGACTTAAACCCGTATTTTGGCTCTGTATTGATTGCACACACACGGAAATAATAAGTCGTTTCGGCTTCAAGATCCTCAGCCCGATAAGTCGTTGCGTCTGCTTTCAGTGTGTCACATGGTGTAAACGTCTGGTTATCTTTCGATTTTTCGACAATATAATTCGTCTCGTTTACGGTGTTGTTGTAACCGGCATTGTCTTGCCACTGCAATTCGATAGCGAATTTTTCCTGTTTCGTTGCTCGCAGCCGGGTCGGCATTTTCATGTACGGATAAGCTCTGTCGATGGTGAATACGTAGTTTTCGATATTGGCGTATCCGTTGTCAGCGATTTCACGGGCGTCGGAGGCATCGTTTTCATTAAGATCGTTGGCTTTTTCCCATTCGTCGGGTATGCCGTCGTTGTCGCTGTCGAGCGGTTTTTCACCCTTGTTGAGTATGCCGGTACCTCCGTGCGGCAGTTCTTTTTCGGAAGAAATACCGCCTGTCGAACCTTTTGTTCCGAACGATTTCAATTCGTCGATCAGATATTGGTCTACCTCATCGCGCGCCGGAAGGCAGGGACCCACGCTGTCGATAATCCAATGGAGTGCCTCTTCGGCTGTCATCAGATTGGAAATGGCAGGGAACGGTTTGGGAATGTCGGTGAAATAATCGAGACCGGTTACCCGTGTGCTGCCTCCATTTTCGGTATACAATGTTCCGTCCAGTTTGCCGTTGTTATTGTTGTCGTAATAGTTCCCATCACCGTAGAATTGGAATGCGGCTTTTCCGCGTGTGAACGGTTTGGAGCCTTTCCACGGTCCTGTTACGAAATAGTTGTTCCGTATGTCCGCCCACGAAGGAGCTTCCGTGTCGCCCATGATGTAGCAACCGCCGCCACCCCAGTTATATACCACGTTGTTGACATATTGGTTGAGCCCTTTCACTTTCGGGTTGCGGGTTTTGTTTTCGATATAGAGGTTGCGGTAGAGCGTAACGCCGTACTTGTCGGTCTGCATCAGACCGCCGCAGGAGTGACTTTGCAGCCCCTGCCCCATGATGGAGTTTTGAATGGTGATGCTGTCGGGTCGCGAGCCTTTTCCGTCCGGATTTATGGAGAAGCACTCGTCGCGTCCCCACAAGGCGGAAATGTGGTCGAATATCATGGTTTTTCCGTTGGCGATGCCGCAGGCGTCTTTATCTTTGTCGCCACCTATTCCCATACGGAAACGCATGTGCCTTACAATCAAGTTGCTGGCGCCGGAGAACGATACGCGGTTGCCGTACACCTGTATGCCTTCGCCCGGAGCAGTCTGTCCCAGTACGGTGAGGTTGCCTTTGAACACCAAGAGTGATTTCAGCCTGATGACGCCCGTCGTGTCGAATACGACGATGCGGTTCGACTTGCTTACGGCATCGCGCAGCGAGCCTTCGCCGCTGTCGTTGAGATTGGTTACGTGATAGATTTCTCCGCCCCGACCTCCGGTGGCATATCGACCGAAGCCTTCGGCTCCCGGAAATGCCAACAGCTTTTCCTGTGCTTGTACGGCAGCAGGGGCGAACAACATGGCGAGCCACAGCGCTCCCATGATGAGTTTTTTCTTTTTCATGGTCTTTCTTTTAATTTGTTGATTAGCGCAAATCCGATAAATATATTTTACGGATTTACAGGGCAAATATAGTAATTTTTCTAAAAAATACCATGTGCGGCATCATATTAACATTCGAATACATATTTTTGATAATCGGAATGTTACGACGCTTTCTCGTTTTCCGGTACGGTGGCGAAACCGCCGCTCGCCGTTACCGCCGGCGGTTTTGCTGCTGTTGCCGCCGCAGGGCGGCCTGCTGCTGGCGCTGCGCCTCTTCGAGCCGTGCCATGAAGCCCGATTTTTTCTTGGGCTTTTTCTGGTTCTCTTTGAGCTTGGCGAGCACTTTTTCCTCGTTGATGCACTTGCGGAAGATGTAGGTCTGCACAATGGTAATCAACAGCGACACGAAGTAGTAGTAGCTCAATCCCGAAGCGTAGTTGTTGAAGATGAACAGGAACATCAGCGGCATGAGATACATCATCGCTTTCATGCCGGGCATCTGTTGTCCGCCGCCCGTGCTGTCCATATTTATCTTCGTATAGAGAATGTTGGTAATGGTCATCAACAGGCAGAAAAGACTGATGTGGTTGCCGAAGTAGGGGGTGATGATGGGAATGTAGGCGTCCCACGAGAAAATGGCGTCGTACGACGAAAGGTCGTCAGCCCACAGGAATGACTGCTGCCGCAGCTCGATGGAGGAGGGGAAGAACGCGAACATCGCCAGCAATATGGGCATCTGCAACAATACCGGCAGGCAGCCGCTCATGGGATTGGCGCCTGCGTTGCTGTACAGCTCCATCGTAGCGCGCTGCCGTTCCATCGCCTTTTCCTGTCCGGGATATTTGGCGTTGATTTCTTCGACCTGCGGTTTCAGTACGCGCATACGTGCGCTCGACATGTACGACTTGAACGTCAGCGGCATAAGCACCGCCTTGATGATAAGCGTGAGCAGCAGTATGATGATGCCGTAGTTGGAGATGTATTTGCCGAGGAACGTGAATATGGGAATGATGATGCCTGTGTTTATCCAGCGGAAGAATTTGTAACCCAGCGGGATAAGTTTCGGTAGTTGCAGCTTGTCGTCGGATTTCACCCCTTTGTCGTAACTGCGGAGCAGCGGGTAGAGGTTGGGACCGAGAAAGAAGCGGAAGCCGGGACCCGCAGCCGCAGCGGGGTCATAGTCGAGCGTTGTTTCCGCCTTGTAGCTTTTGAGGTATTTGTCGGTGGCGAGCACTTCCGATTCCATGCGCGCGCCGTTGAAACTCTTGTCGGCGATGAGCACCGACGAGAAGAACTGGTTTTTGAACCCTATCCATTTCACGCGCGTGGAAATGCTTTCGCGGTCGTCTTTCGTCTCGCTGAGGTGTTCCACGTCGTCGCCTATCTTATAGTAGATGGCGCTGTACCGCTCCTCGAATACGCGCCCCCGTTCCTGCCGGCGCAGGTCTTGCGTCCAGTACATATCGAGGTCGACGGTGTTGCGGGGCAGTATGGTTTCCATGCCGTTTTGGCGGATTTTCATGTCGAGCATATACCCCTCGGCGGGGAGGGTGTAGCATATCTCGAAATACCGTTTGTCGTCGAAAGCGAGTTTCATCGAGAGCGTCCGCCCGTCGGCAGAGAGCGTGGGCGTGAAGTAGAGGTCGGCGGTGTTGATGGTGCGCCCCTGCGTCTTGAATATGAACCCGTAGGTGTTGTCGCTGGCGTCGAACAGGGTCAGCGGCAGCGAGTCGTAGGTGTGGTAGTCGTTGAGTATGGCTTCGGTGAGGCGACCGCCTGCGGTCGAGAACGTCAGCGACACTTGCTGATTCGAGAGCGTTACGGTCGATTCTTCGCCTTCGGCAAAGGGGGCGAAATCGACATACTCCTGCCGCAGCGCATCGGCGTGGCTGTCGGCTGTTTCGGCGGCAGCCTCCTGCACTGCCGGCTCGATGCCGGTATCGACGCTCTGCATTTCTGCTACACGCGCATTTTCAACTTGCAGCAGGGAGTCTTGGTAATGTTGCATGGCGGCTTTCTGCTCCGGCGTCGGTCGCATGAACCACGTGTACCCGAAGAGTACGGCGACCATGAGGAGAAAGCCTATGATTGTATTTTTATCCATTTCGATTTATTTCTTGTGTTTGATGACGGCTTTGACGAAGCTGACGAACAGCGGGTTGGGGTTGAGTACGGTGCTGTTGTATTCGGGGTGGTACTGGGTGCCGATGTACCACGTGAGCGACGGCATTTCCACCACCTCGACCAGATGCGTTTCGGGATTCTCGCCCACGCACTGCATACCGGCAGCCTCGAACTCGGTGCGGTATTCGCCGTTGAACTCGAAGCGGTGGCGGTGGCGTTCCTTTATATGGGTCTTGCCGTAAGCCTCGGCGGCTTTCGAACCTTCGCGCAGCACGCAGTCGTATTCGCCCAACCGCATGGTGCCGCCCATGTTCGATATGGATTTCTGGCTCTCCATCAGGTCGATGACGTTGTGCTTCACATGGACTTCCATTTCGGTGGAGTTGGCATCTTTATATCCTAACACGTTGCGGGCGAACTCGATGACCATACACTGCATACCCAGACAGATGCCGAACGTGGGAATGTCGTGTTCGCGGGCGTATTTCAGCGCCGCGAATTTGCCTTCGATGCCCCGTTGTCCGAAGCCCGGCGCGATGATGAGTCCGTCCATCGACGCGAGTTTCTCCTCGACGTTTCCGTCGTCGAGTTTCTCGGAGTGGATATATTGCAGGTCGAGTTTGCGGTCGTTGTAGGTGGCGGCTTGGAACAGGGCTTCGTTGATGGATTTGTAGGCGTCTTGCAATTCGACGTACTTTCCTACGAGTCCGATGCGCACCGACTCTTTCGCATTTTTCATGCGCGAAAGAAATTCGCGCCACGGTTTCATTTCGGGCACGGCGCCCACCTCCATGCCGGTTTTGCGCAAGACGATTTCGTCGAGTTTCTGCGCCTGCATCATCAGCGGCACTTCGTATATCGACGGCACGTCTATCGACTGTATCACGGCGTCGGCATCGACGTTGCAGAACAGCGCCACCTTGTGGCGCAGGGAGGAGTTGAGCTCGTGCTCGGTGCGCAGCACCAGAATGTCGGGCTGTATGCCCACCTCCTGCAACTGCTTGACGGAGTGCTGCGTCGGTTTGGTTTTCAGCTCTTTGGCGGCGGCGATGAAAGGCACATACGTCAGATGTATGCACAGGCAGTCGCGACCCATTTCCCAGCGCAGCTGCCGCACGCTCTCGATGAAAGGCAGCGACTCGATGTCGCCCACCGTTCCGCCTATTTCCGTGATGACGAAATCGTAATTGTTTTTGCTTCCGAGCAGTTTGACGTTGCGTTTTATTTCGTCCGTGATGTGGGGAATGATTTGCACCGTCTTGCCCAGATAGTCGCCCCGACGCTCTTTCTCTATCACGTTTTTGTAGATGCGTCCGGTCGTGATGTTGTTGGCGCGCGTGGTGCGGATATTGGTGAAACGCTCGTAGTGTCCGAGGTCGAGGTCGGCTTCATGACCGTCGACGGTTACGTAGCACTCGCCGTGTTCGTAGGGGTTGAGCGTACCCGGGTCGATGTTGATGTAGGGGTCGAACTTTTGAATCGTAACGTTGTATCCCCTTGCTTGCAGCAGTTTGGCGAGCGACGCCGAGATAATGCCTTTGCCTAACGACGATACCACTCCGCCTGTAACGAAAATGTATTTTGTATTCACAACTGAAAAAAGTTACGAGATTTTTACAAACGGCAAAATTAGAAAAAATTTCGGGATTTGCAGCACCGAAATAGCGGATTAATTATCAACAAAATTTTCCGGCGGTCGAAAAGCAGGTTTTTATGAATCGAGGTCGTCTTCGGAATCGTCGAAGTCGAAATCGAAACCGTCGTCGGGTATGCCGCCGAAGTAGCTTTCGTCGGTGAATTTTTTCAACTCCCGACCCTCCCGTTTGGTGGGGCGTCCCGTGCCCTTGCTGCGGTTTACGAAGCCGCTGAGGCGTATCATCTCTATCAATTCGTACTGTTCGGGCGGCGTGATGTTTTCGAGGTATTGCGGCACGAGCTTGGCGCCCATACGGTTTTCGGCGAGCGCCAGCACGCGGAAAGAGTAGGTGATGGGCGGCTTCCGCACCTCGATGATTTCGCCCGCCTGCACGGGGCGCGAAGGTTTCACCGTCGTTCCGCCTATGGCGACACGACCTTTTTTGCAGGCTTCGGTGGCGACGGTGCGGGTCTTGAACAGGCGGGTCGCCCACAGGAATTTGTCGATGCGCACTTCTTCTTTCTTGGGCATGGGTCGCTATTTGTTGTTGAAACGGTTCATGGCGGTATCTATGCCTGCCAGACAAAACTCTTTCACGATTTCTCCTGCGCGTTCGAGTTTTTCGGGCAGCAGCTTTTCCTCCTCCGACGGAAAGGCGCCGAGCACGTAGTCTATCTGCCCTCCTCGCGGAAAGTCGCTGCCGATGCCGAATCGCAGGCGGGCGTAGGCATCGCTGCCCAGAATCTGCTGAATGTGTTTCAGTCCGTTGTGTCCGCCGTCACTGCCGCGCGGTTTCAGCCGCAACGTGCCGAACGGGAGCGACAAATCATCGACTACGACCAACAGATTTTCCACCGGAATATTCTCTTTTTGAATCCAGTAGCGCACGGCGTTCCCGCTCAGGTTCATAAACGTCGAGGGTTTCAGCAAGACGAGGGTGCGCCCTTTCAGACGCAGCTGGGTTACGAAACCGTAGCGCCGGTCTTCAAAAACGAGATTGGACGCCTCGGCTAAGGCGTCCAATACTCTGAATCCTATGTTATGCCGGGTGGCAGCATATTCGTCGCCGATATTGCCCAACCCCGCAATCAGGTACTTCATGCGTTTTCTTTGTCAGTGGTTATTCGGCTGCTGCGGGAGCGGTCGTGTCGGCAGCGGCGGCACCGCGAGCGGCGCGGGTTACTTTCACGGCGCATACGATAGCGGTCTTGGCGTTCATGAGTTCGAGACCCTCGAAGTGCAGGTCGCTTACTTTCATCGTCTTGCCCAAACCGAGGTTATCGACGTTGATGACCATCTTTTCGGGTATCTTGGTGTAAACGGCTTTCACTTTGAGTTTCCGCATTTCCTGACTCAGCTTGCCGCCGGCTTTCACACCTTCGGCATGACCTTCGAGTACTACGGGCACTTCCATGACCACCGGTTTCTTCTCGTTTACTTCAAGAAAATCCATGTGGAGTATTTTCTCCTCTACGGGGTGGAATTGTATGTCTTTTACGACAGCCATCGTTTTTTTCTTGCCGACGGTGAGTTCTACGGCAAAAATTTCGGGCGTATAGACGAGCTTGCGCACGGCGTTTACCGTTACCGAGAAATCCGTTACGATAAGACCTTGGTTGTTGGCTATTTCGACGACTTTTTCGCCCTCTTTCAATTTACCGGTGTAGGGGAGCGTGAACACTTCGCCGCCGTTGAGCACAGCCGGTATCAACTCTTGTTTGCGCAGGGCTTTTACAGCCTTTTTACCCAGTTCGATTCTGGGAGTACCTTCCAATTTGAATGTTTTCATTTTCTCTTGTTTTGTGTTACTCAAAATTAAGTTTATCAGTTTCTTAATTTCCCATCACACGGAATGAATACTGATTTGGTTTGGTGATCGGGGTGGGATTCGAACCCACGACCCACAGCTTAGAAGGCTGTTGCTCTATCCAGCTGAGCTACCCGACCCCGACTCCTCCGACCGCCTTGCTTTCGGTCGGCGAAAATCGCTGCAAAGGTAACACTTTTATTTTGTTTCACAAAACGAGTACGGTTTTATTTTGAGCGCGAATGCGCTCTTTTCGGTTTTGTCCGAACGGTATTAGCGACTTTTTCCATTGAGCTGCCGGTATAGGGCGAACACCTCTTCGGCGGTGTCGGCAATATAGCATGCCCCATTTTCCGCCAATTCCTCGCGGGTACGGAATCCCCATGTTACCCCTATCGACACTACGCCGGCAGCGGCAGCCGTGCGCATATCCACGCCGGAATCGCCGATGTATATCGTTTCGTCGGGTGTCGCCGATGCCGCCGCCAATATTTCCTGCACGACGGTGGGGTCGGGCTTTATGGGCACGCCTTCGCGCTGTCCGAATACGGCGGCGAATTTCTGTTCAGGGAAAAAGTGTGCCGTCAGGTTTTCCGTCGCTTCCTGATACTTGTTCGATGCCACAGCTGTCGCCACGCCTTCGCTCTGCAATGCCGCCAGCAGTTCGGGCACGCCGGCATAGGGACGGGTGTGCGACGTATTGTGCTGCGTATAATAAGGAATAAAGAACGTGCGTATGCGCGCGATGTTCTCTGCTGTGCGTGCTTCTGCGGGAAGTGCCCGTTCGAAAAGTTTGGCGATGCCGTTGCCCACGAACATGTTGTAGGCATCGAGCGGGTGTGTGGGGTAGCCGCACTGCCGCAGCGCGTAATTGGTGGCGTCGGCAAGATCGCCGATGGTGTTGAGCAGCGTTCCGTCCAAGTCGAATATGGCGAGCCGTATCATGGGTATCTCTTTTTTGCCGTGCGAAATTACGCTTTTTTCGTCTTGCGGACAAATATTCGTGTGCCGTATTCCGAAAATCGCTATATTTGTAAAGCGAAATCGGACATTATTATAGATGTAATTTTTTTGAAAAATGGTAAAACAGGAGAAAACCGAACGGGAAAAAATGCTTGCGGGCGAAGTGTACGACGCTACTGCCGATGCCCTCGTGCAGGAGTTGAACGCCATGAAAGACCTCGTGTGGGAATACAACTGCCTGCGTCCTTCGCAGATGGCTGAACGCACGGCGCTGTTGAAAAAGATGTTGGGCAGATGCGACGACGATACTTTCATCGTGCAGCCTTTCTATTGCGATTACGGCAAGCAGATACGGCTCGGAAAACGTTTCTTCGCCAACTTCGGCTGGACGGTTTTGGACGAGGCTTTTGTAACCATCGGCGACGATTGCTTCATCGGTCCGAATGTCAGCATCTACACCGCCGGCCACCCCATCGACCCCGTCGAGCGCAATACGCGGCAGGAGTATGCGAAGCCGGTAACCATCGGCGACAATGTGTGGATAGGCGGCTCCGCCACCATACTGCCGGGCGTTTCCATAGGCGACAATGTAACTGTCGGCGCCGGTTCCGTCGTTACGAAAGATGTCGAGAGCAATACGGTGGTCGCCGGCAATCCGGCAAAAATAATCAGACGCATACAGCCGTCGAACGAAAAGAAATAACGATTGATGATGCTTGGCAGGCAGAAGCCGCCGGATAAAACGCAACTCTTTCGTTATCAGTCTTTCGCACATTTTTTCAACAATCCGCCTCTTTTTCCGACGAAAGCCCCGAATCTTTCGTCGCGCTTTTCGTATCTTTATACCCGAAAACGAGAATCCTATGCAACCTTTCGTACACTTGCACGTACACTCGCAATACTCCGTCCTCGACGGACAAGCCTCCATTCCCGCACTGGTCGATAAAGCCGTTGCCGACGGTATGCCGGGCATCGCGCTGACCGATCACGGAAATATGTTCGGAATCAAGGAACTTTACAACTACGTCAAAAAGAAAAACGGCAAACTGAAAGAAGCTATCAAAGACCTTGAAAAACAGATTGCCGACCTCAAAGACGACGACCCCGAGCGGGAAAGCAAACTTGCCGACTTGCAGAAAAAGCTCGAAGAGGCAGAAGCGAAAAAGCCGTTCAAAATCATTATCGGCTGTGAAATGTACGTCGCCCGCAACCGGTTGCAGGATAAGAACGGCAAAGAAGACCAAAGCGGCTACCACTTGATAGTCCTTGCCAAAAACGAAAAAGGTTACCACAACCTTATAAAACTGGTGTCGAAAGCGTGGACGGAAGGATTTTACATGCGTCCGCGCACCGACCGCACGGAGTTGGAAAAATACCACGAAGGGCTGATTGTCGCCTCGGCATGCCTCGGCGGCGAAGTGCCCCGCAAAATCATGAACGGTACGCCGGCAGAAGCGGAGGAAGCCATATTGTGGTACAAAAATCTTTTCGGCGACGATTATTACCTCGAATTGCAGCGCCATAAAGCCACCGTGCCCAACGCCAATCACGATACCTACGAGAAGCAGCAGGTTGTGAATGCCCGCCTGTTGGAATACGCCGAAAAATTCGGCATAAAACTCATTTGCACCAACGACGTGCATTTCGTCAATGAAGAACACGCCGACGCGCACGAACGGTTGATTTGCCTCAATACGGGGCACACGCTGCGCGAAAGCAATCCGGGTATGGGCTATTCCAAACAGGAGTGGCTGAAAACGACGGAGGAGATGAACGCCATTTTCGCCGACGTGCCCGAAGCGCTGGACAATACGTTGGAAGTGCTCGGCAAGGTCGAAACATACAGCATCGACCATGCCCCTATCATGCCCACCTTTGAAATTCCGGCGGACTTCGGTACGGAGGAGGAGTATCGGAAAAAATATACCGAACAAGATCTTTTCGACGAGTTTACCCGCGATGAAAACGGAAACGTCGTGCTCTCGCAGGAAGCCGCCGAGAAAAAAATCAAGGTCTTGGGCGGATACGACAAATTGTATCGTATCAAACTCGAAGCCGACTATTTGAAAAAACTGGCTTACGACGGGGCGCGCAAACGTTACGGCGACCCGCTCGACAAAGAGATAGACGAGCGCATCAACTTCGAGCTGCACGTCATGAAGACGATGGGTTTCCCGGGTTACTTCCTCATCGTGCAGGATTTTATCGCCGCCGCCCGCCGAATGGGCGTGTCGGTAGGTCCGGGTCGTGGTTCGGCTGCCGGCTCGGCGGTGGCTTACTGCTTGGGCATTACGCAGATAGACCCGATAAAATACGACCTCCTTTTCGAACGCTTCCTCAATCCCGACCGTATATCGCTTCCCGATATCGACATTGATTTCGACGATGACGGGCGTGGGGAGGTGCTGCGCTGGGTTACCGAGAAATACGGACACGAAAAAGTGGCGCACATCATTACCTACGGCACGATGGCGACCAAAATGGCAATCAAAGACGTTGCCCGCGTGGAGGAGCTGCCCCTCGCCGAGTCCAACCGCCTTACCAAGTTGATACCTTTCCGTCTGCCCGAAGTCGATGGAAAATCGCCGAAAGTGAATTTCAAAAACTGCATCGCCGCCATACCCGAGCTGCGCGCCGCCTGCGAGGCAGAGGAGACTCGCAACACCATGAAGTATGCGCAGATGCTCGAAGGCAACGTGCGCGGCACGGGCGTGCACGCCTGCGGCACGATTATCTGCCGCGACGACATTACCGATTGGGTGCCCGTAAGCACCGCCGACGACAAGGAAACCGGCGAAAAACTTTTGGTAACCCAGTACGAAGGCTCTGTTATCGAAGATACGGGACTTATCAAAATGGACTTTCTCGGGTTAAAAACGCTTTCCATCATTAAGGAGGCGGTAGCCAACATCAAGCAGTCGCGCGGGATAGACCTCGACATCGACAGCATCGACATCGACGACCCCGCCACCTATAAGCTCTACGGCGAAGGACGCACGGTGGGCACTTTCCAATTCGAGTCTGCCGGCATGCAGAAATACCTGCGCGAATTGCAGCCCACGAAGTTTGAAGATCTCATTGCCATGAACGCCCTCTACCGTCCGGGTCCCATGAAGTATATCCCCTCGTTCATCGCCCGCAAGCAAGGCAAGGAGAAAATCACCTACGACATTCCTATCATGGAAAAATACCTGAAAGACACCTATGGCATTACCGTCTATCAGGAGCAGGTGATGCTGCTCTCCCGCATGCTGGCGAATTTCACGCGCGGACAGTCCGACGGTCTGCGGAAGGCGATGGGCAAAAAACTCAAAGACAAGCTCGACGAGCTGAAAGGCGTTTTCATATCCGGCGGCGAGAAAAACGGACACGACCGGAAAACTCTCGAAAAAATATGGCACGACTGGGAGGACTTCGCATCGTATGCCTTCAACAAGTCGCACGCCACCTGCTACTCGTGGGTCGCATACCAGACGGCTTATCTCAAAGCCAATTACCCGTCGGAATACATGGCTGCCGTGCTGAGCCGCAACATTTCCGACATCGGCGAGATAACCAAATTCATGGACGAATGTAAAAACATGGGCATCAAGGTGCTCAGTCCCGATGTGAATGAAAGCAATCTTAAATTCACCGTCAATAAAGAGGGAAACATACGCTTCGGTCTGGGCGCCGTGAAAGGCGTCGGCGAAAACGCCGTACGCGCCATTGTCGAAGAGCGCGAGAAAAACGGACCTTATACCGATATATATAATTTCGTGGAGCGGGTCAATCTGTCGGCGTGCAACCGGAAAAACATCGAAAACATCGCCCTTTCGGGCGGATTCGACAGCTTCGGTCTGAAACGGGAAATCTATATGGCGACCACTTCGAAAGGCGAACTTTTTTCCGATGTGCTGATTCGTTACGGAAACAAATACCAGCTCGACAAGTCGTCGCAAGTCAATTCGCTCTTCGGCGACAACAGCGCCATAGAGATAACCCGCCCCGAAATGCCGACTGCCGAAACGTGGACGGAACTCACCCGCCTCGAAAAAGAAAAGGAGCTGATAGGCATCTACCTTTCCGCCCACCCGCTCGACGAATACCGCATCGCCCTGCAATACGGCTGCAACACCCGCATGAACGAACTCGAAAATCGGGAAGCCCTCCGCGAGCGGGAGATAACGATGGGCGGCATCGTGGTCGGCTATCGCGAAGGCATGACGAAACAGAACAAGCCTTTCGCCATACTCAAAGTGGAAGATTATTCCGGCGCCGCCGAAATCCCCCTTTTCGGGCAGGACTATGTGGACTTTCACAAGTACGGCGTCAATAATATGTATGTATTCATACGCGCGAAAGTCGTGCCGCGTCGTTTCAACGAGAGCGTGCTCGATTTGAAAATCAACTCCATCGAGTTGTTGCCCGACGTGAAAGACCGCCTTGTCGAATCCCTTTCCCTCGTGCTCCCTTACGATCAGGTGAATGCCAATCTCGTGAGTCTCTTCAAAGAAACATTCAAGAGCGACTCCAAATCGGGTGCGCTGCTTTATTTTGAAATTTTCGATGAAGCCGATCCCGAGCCGGCGCACACTGTCCGGCTCTTTGCCCGCTCGTTGAAGGTGCATGTCGATAACGAACTCGTAAGCTATCTGACAAACAACAATATGCAGTTTAAGATAAACGGCAGGGAGCATGTCGAAGAACGCATTTCCGTCGAAGACGAAGATGCCGAAATACTTATGCCAGAACTCGAAAACGACGTGGCGTAGACGATATGAAAAAAGAATCGCAAACCTTTTCGGTATTCCGATGTTTTTTTCATATCTTTGGCGAACAAGACTGAAAACAAATAACAAATAAAACAATAACAATAAAAACGATTGACTATGGCACTGAAATTCACTGATGCGAATTACAAAGAATATTTGGCGTCGGACAAACTTGTGGTAGTAGATTTTTGGGCGGAATGGTGCGGTCCCTGTCGCAGCATCGCTCCTTCGGTCGAGGAGTTGGCAACCGAATACGAAGGTAAGGCATTCATCGGCAAATACAATGTCGATGACGACAACGAACTGAGTAGCGAAATGGGAATCCGCAACATTCCCACGCTCCTGTTCTTCAAAGGTGGAAAGCTCGTCGATAAGCAGGTGGGCGCATCGTCGAAAGCCGATTTGAAAGCAAAAATCGAAGCCAATTTGTAAAGCGCTGCCGCCCAAATAAAACAGCCCTGTCGAAGTTTCCGGCAGGGCTGTTTTATTTTTTTGTCGGTATTATTTTTTTGCCGAGTAGGAAAGTGGTGTCGGTTCCGCCGGCACATTGTTGCGCCCCGCTTCGCGCAGGTTGTTGCCGGTGGGGCGTTGGAACAGCCGCAACCCGAATTGCGGGAGCATGGCAATGATGTGGGCGATGATTTCGTCTTGCACCGATTCGTAAAACTCCCATTCGGTATTGTTGGTGAAGCAGTAGATTTCGAGAGGCACGCCTTCGGCGGTCGGCGGCAGTTGCCGTACCATTTGCAGCATGTCGGGGTGTAAGTCGGGGTGTTTGCCCATGTATCGCGTGATGTAGTTTTGCAGCACGGTAAGATTGGTAACCGGACGGTCTCCGGTGTCCCGCATACCTTGCAGCAGCCCTTCTTCGCGAAACCGTGCACACTCCTCGTCGGTGCAAAAACGTATCGTGTCGGCATCGACAGGCACGGCGCGTTTGATGCGTCGTCCGCCCGATTGTTGCATACCCCGCCAGTTCCGGAAAGAGTCGCTGACCAGCGTATAGGGTGGAATGGTGGTGATGGTCATATCGAAATTCTGGATTTTTACAGTCGTGAGATTTACCTCCGTAACATAGCCGTCGGCACCGTATTTTTCCATCGTAATCCAGTCTCCCGGACGAAGCATATCGTTTGCCGACAACTGCACACCGGCAACCAGCCCGAGTATCGAATCTCTGAATATCAACATCAGCACGGCAGCCGAAGCTCCCAATCCCGCCAAGACCGACATGGCGTTTTTATCAATGATGATACTGATTATCAAGACAACACTTACACATACCGCAACGACTTTTAACATTTGATAAATGCCCCTCAACGGACGGTTGCGGAGATTCCGGTGCATGTTCGATATTTCGTACAGCGAATCGAAAAACGCCGACAAGAGCATCAACGATGCCACAATCAGATAGATTTGGCAGATTTTCAGCAGTACGTCGAGCCATGGCGAGTATTTTGGGAAAACGAATGGCAGGAGTACATACCAAATGATGGGCAGTATCACGTGTGCCGCTTTTTGCAGCACTTTGTCGTGAAACAGGAAGTCGTCCCACTTCGCTTTTGTGCGACGGCTGAGCGTCTGCAAACAAGGAATCAGCAAATGTCGGAATGCCTTTGCTGCCAAGTAAGAGATGACGACGATGCCGAGAAGCAGTATGCCTCTCGTGCTCCATGCGGCAATAGTTCCGCCAAGTCTCATCTGTCGCAGCCAGTTTTCGATGATACCATACAAAGAATCCATATCCGTATTTTCAAAACCTGTCGCAAAGATAAAATAAATAGGAGAGGAGACGAAAAATTTTTTCTCAAACTTTTGACATTCATCGGTTGTTGTATGGAAAAGTTTATAAAATGTCGGAACCGAAAATAGTTACATTTCTTTTTCCGCGAAGCGTCTCGACGAAATTTTCTCTTTTTCTGCTGACGCTGCGGGTGTTGTTCGGAACGCTGCTGTTGTTGCACGGCATCGGTAAGTGGTGTGCGTATGCCACTTTGTCGGAGACGTTTCCCGACCCGCTCGGACTGGGCGTCCGTTTTTCGCTGCTGTCGGCTATCCTTGTCGAGGTGTTTTGTTCGATAGCGTTTATTTTCGGACTCTTTTATCGGATATGTATGGTGCCGATGATTTTCACGGTAGGCACGGCATTTTTCTTTGTGCATCGCGCCGACATCGGGGCGGGTGAATTGGCGTTCGTTTATTTCGCGGTCTTTGTGGCGATGTATCTGTCCGGACCCGGCATGTTTTCGCTCGACAGCGTTATCGGTTCGCTGTTGAGCCATTCTCGAAAAGAAAAACAGGCGGAAATTGTTCCTTTGTCCGATGTCCCGAATCAATGATTTTTACGGGTGAACCAATTTTTCGTCGAGCCGTTTTTACAGAAAAATAGTATGGAGAAAAGTTGTTTCATACACCTTTTGACGCCGTTGTTTTATTGCACGCCGCCCGAAACCATTTCGGGCGATACCTGTTATAAACGGTTGAAAGAGTGGAATATGATTCTGGCAGTAACCCTTTCGGCGAAAATAGAGGAACAGTATCGGGTACAGCTGGACGCTGATGACTTTTCGCAAGCGGAAACACTCGATGAACTGTGTGCGCTCGTTTTGTCGCGATGCTGATTTTTAGGCATCGGCAGGCTTGTCCTCGTCTATTTTTTTATTTTAGAATTGAGTTTATTTTTCCTTTGTCGGTTGGGCTTTCATCACCCATGCGTCGGCGAAAGGCGTACCGGCTTGCCGCTGCTGCCGCACGTAGGAGTAAGCCTCTTGCCGGTCGGCAAATGTACGGGTATAAAGGTAAACGCGCCGACCGTCTTCGTACAAAAACATCTTTTCGGTAACGCCTTTGTTGTGGAAGCGTTGCAGTTGCAGCAACGCATTTTCCCGAGTCGATAAAGTGGATACGACAATCAGATATTCCGGTTTGGCAATGCGGTTGTTCATGTCGTCTTGCACGACTTCCGTCGGAGTGAGAGCCGCGAGGTTTTCGGTGCGATTTATTTCCCCTATTGGCGATGCTGTCAGAAACAGCAGCAGGAAAACCGCTGCGGCGGCAGCGATTTTGTATATCGTGCGGCGATGTATGGAAATGTGTATCGTATCGTCTTTGTCGGTTGCGGTATCGACGGTTTTCGTTCCCTGCGCTGTCGGTGCCGACAATTCACGGAGGGGTAGGACTGTCAGTCGTTGCATACCGAATTGCCGCAGGTCGATGCGGTAGCCGGCATTTGCCGTGAATGCCGGTCGCAGGTTTTCGTCGAGCACGAAACTGCCCATTTCGCCGAAAGCCACGCAATCGCCCTCTTTTTGCAGCAGCGAGCGCAGTGTGCCCACCTCTTGGCGGATAAGCAGGAGCGCGTGGTGGGCGTCTGTTTTTCGTGCCCGCATGAGCGATGATACCAGCATGCCGTCGTTGTAGGTGAGCGACGGATTGAACACGATAGCACGTGTCGGCGGAAACCATGTCTTTCCGTCGTCCGACCGTCGTGCCGGAACGTCTTGCAATACGAAGCCGCCCCATTCGGGTATCAACACGCAATCGTGTTCCGTGAGCAGGTATTCGATATGTCGGCAAATTTCAAGCATCACGGCAAAGATAGCAAAAAAACGAAAAATTCGTAACGATTCAAGAAAAATATCGTCGTCGTTTTATTTGCTTGTGGCGAGAATTTCCTCGATGATTTTCGCGTCGAAGCCCAGTGCGACCGCTTTGTCGAAATCTTGCTGTGCTTCCTCTTTGGCATAACGGACGAGTTTCAGTCTGCCGCGCAAGACGTAGGGCAGCGGGTCGTCGGGAGCCAATGCGATAGCTTGTGCCACGTCGGTGTCGGCGCGGTTGTATTGTCGGGTGTAGTAATAGGCTTCGGCGCGGTTGAGGTAGAGCGTAGCTTCCTGCGGCAGCGACCGCAGGAGCAGGGTGTATAGATTGATAGCGTCGGTGTAATAACCGCGATATTTCATCAGGGCTGCCATGCCCAAGCCGGCTTCGATGCTTTGCGGGTCGATGGCGAGCAGTCGTTCGAAGTCGCGCCGCGCCGCAGCCGTGTCGCCTTGTTCCAATTCGATGAGACCCCGCCGATAGAGGGCATTTTCCGATTTGTCGTCGATGAGCAAGATAAGGGAGTAATCGTCGCGGGCACGTTGCAGACTGTCCATTTCGGCAAGCAGTGCCGCGCGATTTTCGAGCAGCCGTATCGACTGCGGCGCCATAATCAGCGCATTGTCATACGATTGCAGGGCTTCCGTCCTTTTCCCCATACGGCGTTGTATCGTGCCCAGATTGGAGAGCAGCATCACGTTTTCAGGATTTCCGGGTTCGCTGCGCAGAGCTTTCAGCAGAGCCTGTTCCGCTGCCGCCGGATTTCCGTTGTCCAAGTATGTGAAAGACGAGTCGATATATTCCATGTACGTTTGTGCCTTGACGGTCGAAAACGGAATACATAGCAGAACGAAAAAAACGGATAAGCCTTTCATTGCGGTACGGATATTCAATCGGTTTTGCAAAGCTAACACATTCGGACAGAAATTGAAAGTAAATATAGTATTTTTAATGTTTTATGTATTGTGCAGCTTGTTTTTTTATCTAATTTTGCAACGGAAAAATTTTTAAACCGTGCATATTTTTCGCTGTTTTATTGCAAGTCTGATAGCTGTTTCCCTTTTTTCGGCGTGCCGAAAAGAGGATTTGCCGGTGTGCGACCGTACGGTACTCGTCTATATAGTGGCAAGCAATAGTCTGGAGGGTTTTGATATAAAAAATATAGAAGATATAAAACGTGCCGTGGAAAAAGGCGCTTTGAACGGCGGCAATATACTGCTGTACATCGACCGGTATAACACCCAGCCTATATTGGAGCGTATCGCTTTGAAAAAAGGTGTTGTCGAAGAAATAGTCATCAAAACGTATGAAAACGACAATTCGGTTTCGCCGGAGGTCATGCGCACGGTTATCGACGATGTCGTAGAATTGTATCCCGCTGCAAGTTACGGCTTGATATTGTGGTCTCATGCCAACGGTTGGTACCCGGCATCGACGACAGCCAAAACGCGCTCTTTCGGTGAAGACGAACGCCAATCCATGAATATCGACCAATTGGCAGAAAGTATTCCCGATGGAATATTCGATTTTATTATATGCGACGCTTGTTATATGGGCTGCGTCGAAGTGGCTTACGAGTTGCGGCATGATTGTCGCTATTATATATCTTCGCCGACTGCGGTCATGGGAAGTGGATTTCCATATGAAGAGATAGTGCCCGAACTTTTTTTCGCGGAAAGTTCATTGGAAGCGACGATGATAGAAGTTTGCAGGGAATATATGCGGTTTTATTATCAGTATATTCAACCTTGTGCGACTATTTCATTAGTCGATATGAACGGCATGGAAGCCTTGGCATCGTCGGTAAAATCGGTACTGCAAAGCGGAAACGCCGTAGACCTTGCCTCCATACAGCAATTTACACACGAAAGAAGCGGAAAAATGAGCTATGAAAATATCTTTTTCGATTTGGACGATTACATGCAGGCTGCTGCCGGAGCCGATTCGTCATCGTATACTCTTTTTTCCGATTGTCTGGCACAGAGTGTCATTTATGCCGATGCGACAGATGAATATGGGTGCAACATCAACGACTATTTCTACAAATATCCTATCTGGCATTATTGCGGGCTTTCTTCGTATATTCCGGGGGCGAGACCCGAAACGACGATAAATGATTATTACCGGACATTGGACTGGTATAAAGCCGTATATGAATAAACGAAATAAAAAATGAATTTGTTGCAATTGTCTTTTTTGCAGGTGCTTCCTGCGGATTCTCTTCAACAGACGATACCGGTGAAGGAAATCGTTGAAAAAGTTACCGAAATGGATATTGCCGCACTCCTTACGACCTTATGTTCGGGGCTTATTTCTTTCGGGCTGAAAGTCGTCGGCGCCGTAGCGATATTCTTTATCGGTCGCTGGCTGATGAAACGCCTTTCCAATTTTATCACCAAAGTATTATCGAAACGCAACGTCGAACTTTCCATACAGACTTTCTTGCGCAGCCTCATCAACATCGTGCTGATGATTACGTTGATTATATTGATAGTCGGCATTTTCGGCATCAACACCAGTTCGTTTATCGCCTTGTTTGCCTCGGCAGGCGTTGCAGTAGGTATGGCGATGAGCGGTTCGCTGCAAAACTTCGCCGGCGGTGTCATGATACTCCTGTTTCGCCCTTACAAGGTGGGCGATTTCATCGAAGCGCAGGGGCAGAGCGGTACGGTGAAAGAGATACAGATTTTCAACACGGTGCTGCTGACGCCCGACAATCGTACCATATTCATTCCCAACGGAAATCTCTCTAATAATATCATCGTCAATTATTCTCACGAGGGGGTGCGTCGGGTCGATTGGACTTTCAGTATAGGTTACGGCGAGAAATACGAACGGGCGCAGGCGATTGTACACAAATTGCTTGCTGCCGACAGCCGCATTTTGCACACGCCCGCCGAGCCGTTCATCGCCCTCCATTCGTTAGGCGAAAGCTCTGTCAATTTGGTGGTAAGGGTCTGGACGAATGCCGCCGACTATTGGGACGTTTATTTCGACCTCAATCGGAAAATCTACGACGCTTTTGCCGAAGCCGAAATCACGATTCCTTTTCCGCAGATGGACGTGCACATCAAGAACGATTGATACCGGTTCGATAAATGAAAACGGAGTGCGGCGCAATGCCGCATTCCGTTTTTTGTGTTCTTTCGAGAAAGAATTATTTGACAAGTATTTTTTCGGTAACGACGCTGCCGTCGCTCAGAGTCGTGCGCACGATGTTCACGCCCGGTACGGGAGCCGCTAAGCGTATGCCTGTCAGGGTGAATATCTCTGTCGATACGGGTGTTGCATCGCCTTTCGTTTCGCCGATTCCGGAGACGGGGAGCGTATATTCGTTCGAGGCTTTACCCAGTCCGCCCATTTCGTTGGCAGCCCGTACGGTGAATTTGTCGCCGGCTTCACCGTAAGTTATCGTATAGAAAGCATCGGTCGTGAAATCCACAACATTCCCGTTGCGGCATACGGCGTAACAGAGAGCATAGTCGTTGTTGTCCCACGTTATCGCGATGCCATCGCCCGACAGGATCGGAGCGGCGAGCTGTTCGGTATAGAGCGTGGGATCCCAGTTGTCGTCGCCGCCCATGACATTGGCTATCGTGTATTCGGCAACTTCGGCATCCGTCAGTTCCGGGTTGTTGCTGTGCGTACCGGCAAAAGTTCCTTTTCGGTTGGCAAGGCTGAGTACCGTACCCGAAGCCGTTGTGCTGTTGTATTCGGCGAAGCGGGCAGGATAGCCGTCACTCATTTCTGTCCAGCCGGTAGCCTTGGGCTGGGCTGTCATCGTGGTGTTGATGAAGATGGCAATCGGAGTACCTTTTCCCCATGGACGACCGAGTACGTAACTGTTGTCGTCGTATTCCGGTTTCTCGGCTTTTACGGTGCAATCGCGAAATACATACCCGTATTTCTTGGGCTTGGAAGGAGCGGTGATGACGCTTCCTTTGCGGCGGATAATCAAATCGACGCGGTTGTAGAACACATCGCCTTTGCCGCAAAGATAGTCGGTGTAGCCTTGCAGCGTGCCGCTTTCGAAATAGAATCGTCCGTTTTCGTTGTTGGAGAGATAGGTATCTTGTCCGCCGAAAAGCGTGATGTTGTAGAAGATGTTTTTATCGCCGGTATCTTCGAGTGCGGCGGCACGACCGGCTTCATAAGGCATACCGTTTTTCAGGGTGATGTCCTGCATATAGGTATTTTTCATGTCTTTGCCGAAGGCGAGGAGCTGGCATTGTCCCAATCCTTCGATAGCTCCGACGGCTTCGTTATAGAATACGGTGGCGTCGCGGTCTTCGCCGATGATGGAGAGGTTGGGCGTGTTGAGGCTTGTCGTCGGTTTGGGGTATGTTTTACCGTCGGAACCTTGTACAATAGCTCCTTTGTCGCCGGCAAGCAGGTAGGAGCCTTTCTTCACGAAGATGCGGAAGCGTACGGACGGGTCGGTGCGTTTCGATGCGGCGGCAATGGCTTCTTCGAAAGTGCCGTCGTCGGGTACGACGAAATCGAACAGAGCCTTATCCACCGTCGGGCGCGTGCGGGTCGAGAACGAGAACGAAATCGCCTCTGTCGTGGCATTGCCGCTCAGGTCGGTTATTGCGCCTGCCGGCAGGGTGAACGTGTAAGAGGTGGTGTATTCCAGTCCGCTGTATTCGCACGTTGCCGTTTTCCCTGTGGCAATTATTTCGAGCGTTTTGTCGTTGAGCATGGCGCTGGCGTTGGGAGCCACCTTTATTTTTTCGTCGAACGTGAGTACGATGCGTCCGTTTACCGACGCATTCTTGGCATCTGTTTCCGGTACGTGCGACAGCAGTTCGGGTGCCGTGCCGTCATCGACAATCGCTTCCGTACCCGTGATGTAAATGCCCGATATGGCGGTGCCATCGTTTTTTTCGGAGGTCGTACCTACGACCGGCGAGGTGTAGTCGGGAATCCAACGGATATATACTGCACTCTGATGGTTGGCGTCGGCGGGAATGTCGAATGTCTCTGTTTTCCACACTTTGCTTGTCGCACCGAGGTCTATCGTGCCGAGCAGCTTCCAGTCATTGCCGTCGAGCGAATATTCCACCTTTTGCTTTTGGTAGGCGTTGTAATTGTAGAGCATCGACGACAGCACTTTGAGGTCGGTATGCATCGAGGCGTCCACGCACGTTTGGTAATAGTATTTGTCGGCAAGCGGTTTCCAATTTACGGCAGCGGGGCGACCTTCATACCCGCCGGCTGCCATTTGCGACTTGTCCAACCAGCCCTGCGTCGTGCCGTCGGCATTGCGTAGAATGAGCGTTGCGGCATCGTTTCCTTCCGAATAGAAATCGGCTTTTCGACCGTTGTTTCCCGTTTTGTGGAAATCCCAGCCGGCGACGTAATCGTCGGCATCGTAGTGCGCCACAAAGGTTTTGTCTTCGGTCATTTTCACCGTCAGTTCGTTAGCTGTTTCGCCCGTACTCCAATGCGTAAAGGTGAGAATCGGATTGCTTGAAGCTGTCAGTATGATATTCGTTCCCTCCTCATACATCATTTTATCCCCGACGCGAGTAGGCTCCGGCGAGAGCGTCACCATGTAGTCGGCAGCGTCGCCCTCTATCGACAGGTCGAGGGCATAGGTATTCACCTTTTTGAAGTTGGCGGTAAATTGTGCATCGGCGGTGAGCGTGTGGGTAAAACTCGGTTCTTCTGCCACCGTTTTGCCGGCAGCATCAGTCCAGTTTACAAAATCATATCCGAAATTTTCGGTTGCGATCAGTGTAATGCGCGTGCCCTCGTTGAACGATGTCCCTACCGGATTTTGGACGATGTCTCCGCCCTCTTGGGGCGAGGCTACGATAGCGAACTTATAGACAGCTACTTCTTCCGGGGAACCCTCGTATGTGCCCGAAATCGTTACGTGGGCAAAGCCCACGCTTTTCCCGCCATTGAGGTTGTAAATGCCCATTTCCAAAGCAAGACCTTCGGACGACGATATGCCCGATACGGAGTAGGAAAAGTGCGAAAGCTCCGTATCGTATCCGTCTCCGGGTCGAGTGGGGTAAGCGCCGGTAGCCAGCGGCTTCGATTGCCCGTCGTCCGTTTTTAGGGTAATGTTCAGGTATCCGCCGTCGGTGCCGAATCGCGCGGCATCGAACTCGATGCTTGTCGGCGTGAAGGTAACGCCCTTTTGCGGTATGATATGGAATGCCAGCGTTTCGTTTTCGCCCGGAGTGGACGCTTTTCCTTTTGCCTCGATTTGGCTGAATGTTACACCGAAGCCCGTGTTCGTTCCTTTATATGAAATGTTGTTACCGATGGTTACATACGTGGAGGCAAACAGTTTGTCGTCGTTCAATGTGGCAGACTGCCCTTCGCCGCCGGCAGTGAAAGCCCATGTGGCAGACATCTTGTTTTGTGCGTCGCTCCGTTGCGGCATACCTGCCAGCACGACGGCGAGCAGCAGAGTGAGAGGTAATGTTTTTTTCATGGAAAAGATTTTTATGGTTCGTCTCAAAGATATGGAGTATACGATAAAGAGCGAAATGTAAAAAAAGAATAAACCGTTTTTTACACCATTTTTCGCAAAATATCCTCCTTTCGCCCCTCCCGATATACTGTTTTCTCAGGAAATGCAAATGTTTTTGTGCCGTTGGCTTTCGAAGAAAAGTTGTATCTTTGCCGCCGGAAAAACGCCTCTCGCGGCGGAAACGAAAACGATATGATTTCAATCGAAGGTTTGACGGTGGAATTTGGCGGATTTACGCTGCTCGACAACATAACCTACGTCATCAATAAAAAAGACCGCATTGCGTTGGTCGGGAAGAATGGCGCGGGCAAATCGACCATGCTTAAAATCATTGCCGGATTGCAGCAGCCTTCGTCCGGCTCGGTGAATTTGCCCAAAGATTTGACGATAGGCTATCTGCCGCAGCAGATGCAGCTCTCCGACACGCGCACGGTGATGGACGAGGCGGCAACGGCTTTCGCCCATATTCATGAATTGCAAGCGCGCCTCGAACGCATGAATGCCGAGCTTGCCGCCCGCACCGATTATGAGAGCGACTCTTACAGCGAGTTGATTGAGCGGGTGGCGCAGACGACCGAGCAGCTTTCCCTTTCGGGTTCGGAGAATTACAAGGCGGAAATAGAAAAAACGCTTTTGGGGCTGGGATTCCTGCGCACCGATTTCGACCGTCCGACGGCGGAGTTCAGCGGCGGCTGGCGTATGCGCATCGAGTTGGCGAAACTGCTCCTGCAACGCCCCGATGTGCTGCTGCTCGACGAACCGACCAACCATCTCGACATCGAGTCCATACAGTGGCTCGAATCGTTTCTCGCCGCCCGTGCCAACGCCGTCGTCCTTGTATCGCACGACCGCGCTTTCATCGACAACGTAACCACTCGCACCATCGAAATATCGCTGGGGCACATTTACGACTATCGGGTCAATTACTCCAAATACGTACAGTTGCGCGCCGAGCGGCTCGAACAGCAGCAGCGCGCTTTTGAAAACCAGCAGAAACAGATACAGGACACGGAGGCTTTCATCGAGCGCTTCCGTTACAAAGCCACGAAATCGGTGCAGGTGCAGTCGCGCATCAAGCAGCTCGAAAAGCTGGAACGCATCGAAGTCGATGAAGTCGATACCTCTTATCTGCACCTGCGTTTCCCGCCGGCGCCCCGCTCGGGCGACTATCCGGTGATTGCCGAAAATTTGGGCAAGCGATACGGCGACCATACCGTTTTCGCCCATGCCGATTTTACGATAAAGCGGGGCGAAAAAGTGGCTTTCGTCGGAAAAAACGGCGAGGGAAAAACAACCCTCGTGAAATGTATCATGGGAGAGATTCCCTACGACGGCACGCTGAAAATAGGGCACAACGTAAAAATCGGTTACTTCGCTCAGAATCAGGCGCAACTGCTCGATGAGTCAATGACCGTGTTCGACACGATCGACCGCGTGGCGGTGGGCGATATTCGCACGAAGATACGCGACATATTGGGTGCGTTCATGTTCGGCGGCGAGGCGTCCGACAAAAAAGTGCGGGTGCTCTCCGGCGGCGAGAAAACGCGTCTTGCCATGATACGCCTCTTGCTCGAACCTGTGAATTTCCTGATTCTCGACGAGCCGACCAACCACCTCGATATGCGTACCAAAGACGTCTTGAAACAGGCGCTCCGCGAGTTCGACGGCACCATGATCGTCGTGTCGCACGACCGCGAATTTCTCGACGGGCTGGTATCGAAAGTTTACGAATTCGGCGGGCAGCGGGTGCGCGAACATCTCGGCGGCATTTACGATTTCCTTTCCCGCAAAAAAATCGACTCGCTGCGGGAGTTGGAACTGAAAAACAAACCGGCAGCCGAGCCGAAAACGACGGCGACACCGACACCGGAAAGCAAAGTGTCGTTCGAGGCGCGCAAAGAGTGGCAGCGCCGTCTTCGCCGGCAGGAGCGGGCAGTAGCCGATACCGAGCAGCGCATCGCCCGATTGGAAAATGAAATTTCCGAAATCGAAAGTCGCCTCGCCACACCCGAAGGTATGGCGGACATCGACCTCTGTATGCGGCACGGCGGGTTGAAAAAAGACCTCGACGTGCTTATGGATTTGTGGGCGGAGCAGACCGCTCTGTTGGAAGAAATCAAACAACAAGAAAATAAAAATGTTTCATCATGAAAAAGACAGTCATCATGCTATCATTTGCAACAGCTATGGCTCTGTGCGCGTGCGGAGACAAGCCGGCTAAGACAAAGCCGATAGACCAAGCCAATTTCGATTTCTCCGTTGCACCCGGAGAAGATTTTTACCAATACGCCTGCGGCGGCTGGATGCGCAACAATCCGTTGAAACCCGAATACAGCCGTTACGGTTCGTTCGACCGTCTGGGCGAAATGTGCGAAGAACAGGTGCGTGGACTGGTGTTGAAGTTGAGCGAGACCGAACAACCCGCCGGCAGTACGGCGCGCAAAATAGGCGACCTCTATAATCTGGGTCTCGACAGCGTGCGCCTCAACAGCGAGGGCGCTGCTCCGGTGAAAGACGACCTTGCACGGATTGCCGCCGCCGAAACCCGCAGTGACCTTGCCGCTCTTGTCGCCGCTTTGCACCGCACCGGAACGGGCGCATTCTTCGGTACCTATGTCGGTGCCGATGCCAAAAACAGCTCCATGAATCTGTTGAGTATTTATCAGGGCGGAATAGGCATGGGCGACCGCGACTATTATCTCATTGACGATGCCGAAAATGCGGCTCTCCGCCAAGCCTACGAAAAATATATCGAAACCCTTTTCACCTTGGCGGGATATACGCCCGAGGCTGCCGCTTCGGCACGCTGCTCGGTGATGAAAATCGAAACCGGACTGGCTCGCCTCTCTTTCTCCCGCGAAAAACAGCGCGACCCGTATGCCAACTACAACCGTATGCCTTATTCCGATTTTCTCGCGTGGGCAAAAGGATTCGACTGGCAAACCTATTTTACGGCACTGGGCGCAGACAGTCTGCAACATCTCGATGTAAGCCAGCTCCCGTATTTCAAGGGCTTCGACAAATTCTATACGGAACTGTCGCCGGCTGAAATCAAAGACTATCTCTCGTTCTCTCTGCTCAATAGCGCATCGTCTTTTTTGAGCGACGATTTTTCTGCCGCCCGTTTCGATTTTTACGGACGCACCCTCTCGGGACAGCAGGAGCAGCGCGCCCGCTGGAAACGTTCGTTAGGTACGACCGATGCCGTATTGAGCGAGGCGTTGGGCGAAGCCTATGTCGCCGAATATTTCCCACCGGAGGCGAAAGAGCGTATGTTGAAACTCGTCGCCAACTTGCAGACGGCATTGCACGAACATATCGCCGCTCTCGAATGGATGAGCGATGAAACCAAAGCCAAAGCGCAGGAAAAGCTCTCCGCCATTACCGTAAAAATCGGCTATCCCGACAAATGGCGAGACTATTCCGCACTGAATATATCGGCAGATAAAAGCTATTGGGAAAATGTGAAAGCGGCATCGGAGTTTAATACCGACTATATGCTCGCCCGCATCGACAAGCCCGTCGATAAGTCGCTTTGGTACATGAGCCCCCAAACGGTGAATGCCTATTACGACCCCTCGACGAATGAAATCTGTTTCCCTGCCGGAATATTGCAGCCGCCCTTCTTCTACTTCGATGCCGATGATGCCGTGAATTACGGCGCTATCGGGGTGGTTATCGGGCATGAAATGACGCACGGATTCGACGACCAAGGTCGCCAGTTCGACAAAGAGGGAAATCTGAGCGATTGGTGGACTGCCGAAGATGCCGCCCGGTTCACCCGCAGGGCTGACCGCCTTGCCGAGCAGTACAGCAGCATCGTCGTGTTGGACACCGTACACGCCAACGGTCGTTACACGCTGGGCGAAAACATCGCCGATCAAGGCGGTCTGCGTGTCGCTTACACCGCTTTCAAAAATGCGGTGAAAGATATGGACTTGCAGCCGATAGACGGCTTTACGCCCGAACAGCGTTTCTACTTGGCGTATGCCAATTTGTGGGCGGGCAATATCCGCGACGAGGAAATCCTGCGCCGCACGCGCATCGACCCCCATTCATTGGGTAAATGGCGTGTCGATGCCGCGCTGAAAAACATTCAGACTTTCTACGACGCCTTCGGCATCACCGAAGGGCAGCCTATGTATATGGCACCCGAAGAGCGGGTTGTTATCTGGTAGTATGTCTGCGTCGTCGCTTGTTCCGGTGGAGCTCCACCCGCTCGTCCCGTTCCTGCCCGAAAATGCCCGCGTGCTGATGCTGGGCAGTTTCCCGCCGAAGCGGGAGCGTTGGTGCATGGACTTTTTCTACCCGAATTGGCAGAACGATATGTGGCGCATCATGGGGCTTGTGTTCCACGACGATAAAGACCGTTTTGCCGACGTGCCGCACCGCCGCTTCGTACAGGAGCGCATCGAGGCGTTTTTGCGGCAGAAGGGCATCGCCCTCTACGATACCGCGACCGCCGTGCGCCGGCTCAAAGACAATGCGTCGGACAAGTTTCTCGAAGTGGTGGAGCCGACCGACCTGCCGGCGCTGTTCGAGCGCGTGCCGCAATGTTGTGCTGTCGTCGCCACCGGACAAAAAGCCGTCGAAACCTTTTGTAATGTCATGGAGGTGGAGCCGCCCCGTGTGGGCGGTTTCACCCCGTTTGCTCATGCCGGCAGGCAGATGCGATTTTACCGTATGCCTTCGTCTTCGCGCGCCTATCCGTTGGCGTTGTCCGACAAAGCGGCAGCCTACGCTTCCCTGTTCCGGCAGGAAGGTATTCTTTAAGGTGAAAAATTATCCGACAGTACTTTTATACACGTCGGATTTTTTTGCACAAAAAAGCGCGACCGGAATTTCCGACCGCGCTGGGGTGAAAGATGGGGCTTGAACCCACGACCTTCGGGACCACAATCCGACGCTCTAACCAACTGAGCTACATTCACCATGTTGCCTTGTTTTCACAAAAGCGATGCAAAGATAAGCGCATTCTTCGGATTAGCCAAATATTTATCCCGAAAATTTTCTCGGAAATTTTCAGAAGGCACAAAATCGAAATGCGACAGGAATTTGTCTTAAAATTTAGAACGGCTGTCGCCGGAGCCATTCGTTCATAAAGCGGTCGTATATTATGTAACCGTTGTCGGTTTGATAGACCAATTCGTTGTGGAGCAATTTTTTCAATGCATCGCTTACGCTGCTTGCACGGAGTTTATGCCTGTTTAAGAAATCTCCGGACTTTACCTCTTTGATGCAGCCTTCGTAAGCGATTGCTTTCAGCAGACGCACTTGTCCCGTTGAATATGCTTTTAATAAATCGGCATAAGAGTAGCTCTGTTCTGAAATAATCTGTTCAATGGCATATCCGACCAGCTCTATATCCACGTCGCGGTTGTAGCTGTATAGCCGGTTGAGAAGGCTTTGCACATACCATGTATGCCCTTCGAATTTATCGTAAATCGCGTCGAAAACTTCCTGCGGCAGCAGGGTGTGCTGCTTGGAAAAATGGGCTGTTGCAAAACGGACATACTCCTTGCGGTCGATCGTATTGAGGGTAAGCAATTGCGTACTTTGGTAAAACGGCTTCTTCGACGACATAAACATCTCTTGCATTACGTGTTGCTTGCTGCCGGCAAAAATAAAATGAACATTCGGTAAAAATTGAATGTAGGAGCGCAGTAGTGCCTCGATTCCTTTTTCCGGATATTCGGCAATTTGTTGGAACTCGTCGATAGCGATATAGCAGCGTTTCTCGGAGGAAGCGAGATAGTCGAATGTCTCTTTTAGCGTATTCTGTTCTTCGGCGGGCGACACGTCGATTGTTACTTTGGGAGCCCCTGTCAATTCGTCGAAAGTGAATACGGGACGACAGCTGCGGATAAATTTTCTAATACGATTCAAGGCTTTTTGTGGAGCTGAATCTAATTTTCCCAATACGGTATGGGCAAACAAACGCACAAAGTCGCCTATCGACTGTGTGGAATATATATCCATATAAATTGTAACGATGTCAGGCGCTTGTTCTTTCAGCTGGTGGAAAGTATGGTGAATCAATCCGGTTTTCCCCATACGGCGGGGTGCGATGAGGGTAATGTTGCGTTCGTTGTGGAGTGCTTGAAGAATGGTCTCGGTCTCGCGCTCACGGTCGCAGAAAAATTCAGGGCTGTGATAGCCTGAAATCAAAAAAGGATTATTCGGTTTCATATTTCATTTCTATAATTCCGTTACGGATTTATCGTAACGCAAATATCGTAATATTTTTTGTAGCTGCAAAAAAAATTCTTGAATAATTTGGCGAAAAAATTTTTCTCCAAAATATAAAATGGTGGCAACGATGCGTTTTTCAATAAGAAAACAGTATATTTGCAATATGAATGTTCGGGAACATATTGTCGATAAGTTGATTGCATCAGGCGGATTTTGGTCTTATGACAAAAAATCCGTTCGCGAGCATATATCCGATGAGCAGCTTATCGAGGCGACGCTCGAAAGACTCGACCTCGACGACATTGATTTGTTGTTCGACATCTTTCCGATGCAAAAAATCAAAGCGGTATGGCGGCAATCTATGGTTATTCAGAATGATTATTATTACTTGCTTAACCGATTTTTTGCATGGTACTATTTCGGCATACGCCGTCCCGACCGCTATTTGAAGGCGATAAATACCCGTCATCTGTCAAAACTTACGGTATGAAAGGGCTGTCCCAAAATACGGAAGTCATTATCGAGAAACTCTCTTTGCTTGATTGTCTTGTCGGCTGGACTTTGGTTGGCGGAACGGCTCTTGCCATTCAGTTGGAGCATCGCAAAAGCGAAGATCTCGATTTTATGCGTTGGCAATCGCATCGGGGAGAGAAGATGGACGTCAATTGGTATGAAATAAAGAACCAATTGGAAACTGTCGGTGCGATTCAGTCGATGGATATTTTGGAACATAACCACGTGGAGTTTGTCGTTTCCGGTGTCAAAATATCGTTTTATGCCCGCGAGAGCAAGTCGCCCGTAAAGGCGACGGTACCGTTTCTCAATCGGATTGTTTTGGCAGACATCGAATCTATTGCCGCTATGAAGATGGAGGTAATGCTCCGACGCAGCAAGTTCCGTGATTATTATGATTTGTACTGCATCTTCCGGCAAGATTCCGATATTATGAAATTTGTGCGTGCTGCCGGTGAGTATTCCAATCACCTGCTGAAAAGCAAACACATACTCGCAATGCTCACCAACCATAATCATTTCGAAGAAGACGGAAATTTTGCCCAACTTGATCCGGCAATAACCATATCGGCAATTGAAATTGAGGAGTATATCAGAGGGCTGCTTTTGCAAAGCCCTGCGACTGCGAATTGCAGCAAAAAATAATCCTCCTTTGCGAGGAGGATTACGGTATGGAGCAGGAGAGAGGTTTTACTTGTAAATTGCTTTTTTGCCGGCTAACAGCGTGTTCCGCATCAGCGAAACGATGGTCATGGGACCCACACCGCCCGGTACGGGCGTGATGTAAGAGCACTTCGGCGACACTTCGGCGAAAGCCACGTCGCCGTTGAGGCGGAATCCTGATTTTTTCGAGGCATCGGGTACGCGGGTCGTGCCCACGTCGATGATTACGGCGCCCTCTTTCACCATGTCGGCGGTAACGAAATCGGGCTGTCCGAGTGCGGCGATGATGATGTCGGCTTGCCGGCACATCTCTTTCAGGTTTTTCGAGGCGCTGTGGCACACCGTTACAGTCGCGTTGCCGGGTTCCGATTTTTGCATCATCAGCGTGGCGACGGGTTTGCCCACGATGTTGCTGCGTCCCAGCACCACGCAGTGTTTGCCCTTCGTGTCGATGTCGTAACGGCGGAGCAGCTCCATGATGCCGGCGGGTGTGGCGGAGACGAAGCACGGCAGCCCTATCGACATGCGACCGACGTTGATGGGGTGGAAACCGTCCACGTCTTTCCGGTAGTCGATAGCCTCGATGATGCGCTGTTCCGAGATATGTTTCGGCAGCGGCAGCTGCACGATGAAGCCGTCGATGTCGGGGTCGTTGTTCAGACGCTCCACTTCGGTGAGCAGCTCGTCTTCGGTAATATCGTTTTCGTGGCGGATAAGCGTCGATTTGAATCCGCACTGTTCGCACGCTTTCACCTTGTGGGCGACGTATGTTTCGCTGCCTCCGTCATGTCCCACCAGTATGGCGGCGAGGTGGGGGATTTTTCCGCCCGCTGCACGTATGGCAGCCACTTCTTCGGCAATTTCCTGTTTTATTTGGTCGGCAACAGCCTTTCCGTCGATAAGAGTCATATTTATTTGCGTTTGAATGGTTCATCATGCGGGCGGGATTTTTGCTTTGCGTCATCATGCGCATCATTTTGCGCATGTCGTCGAATTGCTTGATAAGGCGGTTCACCTCCTGTATCGACGTGCCGCTGCCTTTGGCGATGCGTTGGCGGCGGCTGCTGTTGAGCACTTCGGGGTGCGACCGCTCGTGCGGCGTCATGGATTGTATGATAGCTTCGACGCTCTTGAAAGCATCGTCGTCGATGTCGATGTCTTTGATAGCTTTTCCCACGCCCGGAATCATCGACGCCAAATCTTTGAGGTTGCCCATTTTCTTCACCTGCTGTATTTGGGCGATGAAGTCGTTGAAGTCGAATTGGTTTTTCGCGATTTTCTTTTGCAGGCGACGGGCTTCGTTTTCGTCGTATTGTTCTTGCGCGCGCTCCACGAGCGAAACGATGTCGCCCATACCGAGAATGCGGTCTGCCATACGTTCGGGGTGAAACACGTCGAGTGCCTCCATTTTTTCGCCTGTACCCACGAATTTGATAGGCTTGTCCACCACCGTGCGGATAGAGAGTGCCGCACCGCCGCGTGTATCGCCGTCGAGTTTGGTCAGCACTACGCCGGTGAAGTCGAGCCGGTCGTTGAAGGCTTTGGCGGTATTCACGGCATCTTGTCCCGTCATGGCATCGACCACGAACAGAATCTCTTGCGGGCGTATCGCTTTTTTCAGCCGTTCGATTTCGTTCATCATCTCCTCATCGACGGCAAGACGACCGGCGGTATCTATGATTACGAGATCGAGGTTCTGCCGGCGTGCCTCCTTTATGGCGTTTTCGGCAATTTGCACCGGATTTTTGCAGTCGGGTTCGGCATACACGGGTACGCCTATCTGTTCGCCGAGTACCCGCAGCTGTTCGACAGCCGCAGGACGATATACGTCGCAAGCCGCGAGGAGCGGACGTTTGGCGCGTTTGCTGCGGAGCATCTGTGCCAGTTTTCCCGAGAATGTGGTTTTACCCGAACCTTGCAGACCCGCCATGAGTATGATGGCGGGAGCACCGTTCGTTTCGATGTCGGCAGCCTTTCCGCCCATCAGTTCGGCGAGTTCGTCGTGTACGATTTTCACCATAAGCTGTCCGGGCTTTACGGCAGTAAGCACGTTCATGCCCAGCGCTTTCTCCTTTACCGTATCGGTGAATTGCTTCGCCACCTTGTAATTGACATCGGCGTCGAGCAAGGCTTTGCGCACCTCTTTCAGTGTTTCAGCCACATTGATTTCGGTGATGCGTCCTTCGCCTTTCAGTACTTTGAACGACCGTTCGAGTTTCTCGCTTAAATTTTCAAACATATACTATTCGACTTAAATTCCTTATAACCGAAAAAACCGAAGACTTGTGCTTCGGAAAAAAGTCGGAATGCCGTTTGCCATACATCGGAAAACGGTATTTCCGGAGAGGATATTATTTGTGTATCAATCGGTTGGTTTGCGTATCGGGAAAGATGATTGCCGGCTTGAACGTTCGCGCCTCTTCCGCCTCCATCAGCGCGTATGCCATGATGATGACGATGTCGCCCGGCTGCACTTTGCGGGCGGCGGC
>CANQQA010000012.1 GCA_947625885.1 uncultured Bacteroidales bacterium | reverse complement strand
CCCGACGACGGGCGGGCTATCGTTTCGCGCATGGACGTGTCGGCTTCGATGTTTTTCATTTTGTAGTAATCCATCACACCGAGATTTCCCGAGCGGAATGCTTCTGCCATGGCGCGCGGTACTTCGGCTTCGGCTTCGATGACTTTGGCGCGGGCTTCCTGCGCTTTGGCCTTCATCTCCTGTTCGAGAGCAATAGCCATGGCGCGGCGCTCTTCGGCTTTTGCCTGCGCGATGTTTTTGTCGGCTTGCGCTTGGTCTATTTGCAGTCCGGCTCCGATGTTTTTGCCGATATCTATGTCGGCGATGTCGATGGAGAGTATCTCGAATGCCGTCCCTGAGTCGAGACCTTTTTTCAGTACGAGTTTCGATATGGAGTCGGGATTTTCGAGCACCGATTTATGCGATTCCGACGAGCCGATAGACGACACGATGCCTTCGCCCACGCGGGCAAGTACCGTATCTTCGCCGGCGCCGCCCACGAGTTGCCGTATGTTGGCGCGTACCGTTACGCGGGCTTTGGCGATGAGTTGTATGCCGTCTTTGGCTACCGCTACGACGGGCGGCGTGTCGATGACTTTGGGATTGACCGACATCTGCACCGCCTCGAACACATCGCGACCGGCGAGGTCGATGGCGGTCGCCATTTGGAAACCGAGGTCGATGTTGGCTTTGGCTGCCGAAACGAGTGCATGAACCACCCGCTCTACATAGCCCCCTGCCAGATAGTGGGCTTCGAGTTCGTCGCGGGTAATCGACTGCAAGCCGGCTTTGTGTGCTTCAATCATTGCCCGTACGATGGTTTGGGGCGGCACTTTGCGGATACGCATCAGAAAGAGTTGCAACAGCGAAATGTGTACGCCCGATACCGTTGCCGAAAGCCATAGGAGGAACGGCACGAAATAGAAGAATACAATCAGCGCGACAATGCACACCGCCACGATGAGGAGAATGAATAGATCCATGGTTTTAAGTATTTGGTTTCATATTATTTACGTAGATTCGACAGCTCCGCCGCACGACTTTGCATTTCATGTGCTTCGGGTTGCGGATAGAGTGTTTCCAGCTTCTTTTCCAGCGTCTCTATGCGCGCTGCCGTTGCCGAACGGTCGTTTCCGGCAGCATATTTTTTTCGCAATTGTTGCAATTCGTTTTCTTGGGCGGATATTGATTTTCTGATTTCCTGCGCTTTAAGGAAATGTTTGCGTGCCTGTTCGCTTCGGAATTGCGACAGGTCGGTATAGACGATTCCGTCGGAAACGATGAAGTATATTTTGTTTTTTCCCGCAGCCGGTCGCTCAGTCGATAGGCGGCGTATCTGTTCGATGATTTTCGTATAGTCGGCATCTGCCGTTTGTGTCTCGCGTATTGATGCAAGTTGGGCGCGCCGCAGCAGTTCCGGCGAATTTTCGACGGCAAGATATTCGGGTTTCTCCACCCATAAGAAAATGTAGATGACGACTTTTCCTTCCGGCTGGAAGCGGTCGCTGGCAAACCACCCTATGCCCGTGCTTTCGTCGATTGCCAAGAGGTAGTCGTTGTAGGGCGAGTTGAACGGCATGGGCAATGCTTCCGGCTCATCGTATTCTTCGGTGTAGCGGTCGTACGACGTTTTGAAAATGTCGTATCCGCCCAGCGACTCTTCTTCGTCGTCGGACGCAAAATAGAGTGTCGTTCCGTCGCTCAGCAGAAACGGATAATTTTCATTATAGGGCGTGTTCAAATCTTCTATCGGCTCGGCTTCGCCGAATGTCCGGCTGCCCGACCGCATGCGCACGACAAGCTCGTAACCGTTGTCTTCGGTCGGAACGGCATAGACTGTTTTGTCGCCGCGCTGGGTGAGATATACGGGCGAGGTTTCTTCGCTTTTTTCGCCGAACAGGGAAGTATAGTCGTGCAGCGAACCGCTCTCGGCAGACAGCCGGTAATGGCGGAAAAAATCCGCCTTATCTGTCACGAGACTGTCGATGACCGTTATTGCCTCCACTTTGGCAAGTTTCTGCATACCGGTTTCCGCCTGTGCGCTCCGCACCTCGTAGTATTCGGAATCCTCGTTATCATCATCTTCGCTTTCGTCAAGATACTCTGCATAATACGTATAGTATTTGGCTGCTTCGTCGAAGCGGTATTGCTCAAAATAAATATCGCCGAGATAGCGGTAAGCCGTCGGAATTTTTCCCGCTGCTGCGATTTTCAGGTATTTTTCCGCGCCGGCATGGTCGCCCGTTTCATACAGGCACACGCCGTACCATTGATTCAAGGAGGGATTTTTCGGTTTCTTTTTCAGATTCTTTTCAAAAACGGGAAGCGATTCGGCGTACTCTCCGGCACGGTACATCGCTCTTGCCTCGTCCAGCGTTTGCGATACGACGCCGAGCGGAAATAGAAAGAGCAAGATGCCGAGTCGGGCGATTTTCTTTTTCATACGACCGAAAAATTTACAAAAACAAATATAGACAAATTTTTTGAAACGGCATGACGCCGACGGAATTATTTCAATCCGCGCCTGTCATTTTCCGCAACAGCAGCCGCTCGAATGCGCGGCATGCCTCCTCGTCGTCGAAAGCCTCGCGCGGAAGATAGAGAAACGGCGGCGTGTCGTCGGCGGTGTAGAGCAGGTAATACCGTTTCGTTATTTTATAGTCGAGCACATACTCCCATGCGCAGTAGCAGTGCACGCCGTCGCGGTAGTGCAGCACGATGCCGCCTTCATCGACCGTGCCCTCGCTCTCGTGCAATATCCGTCGTTCCTCCACGCGGGTGAGCCGGCTCACGAAGTAGTGGAACATACCTATCGGTATGGCTGCAAAGCCGAGTATGACGACGACATATATCATATCGGTAAAAAAATACGATACCGCTACGAGCAGTGCCGGCACCGCAATGCCCACCGCCCGATACTTCGCTGTGAAAGCGAGGAGCAGGTGCCGCAGGTAGAGGGTGGCAGGCATCGAAAATTCGTGTAATGCAAGAGCCGTTTGAGTCATAAAACAACCGATGTTTTCGGAAGTAAAGATACCGAAATTTTTTCATGAACGGCGCTTCTTTCAAAAAATTATTCATCTCGTCTTTATAGAAATGAAGTGAAATTTTTTAGCGATAAGTTTTGAAAATTTGTATTTTCAGATTATTTTTGCAGGCGAAACGAATTAACTAATAAAATCCGACAATATGAAAAGGAAGCTGCCTGTTGTGTTATTATCGAAGTCCGCTTTTTTTGTTGCCGAAGAGAGAAGTAGTATCAAAGAAAGTAAAAATTTTTAGCTGTAATCTTTGAAATATCAATTTGATAAAATATTTTTACAAAAGAATTAGATTGACTAATAAAGTATTACAATATGAAACAAAATTTATTTACATTATGCTGTATTGTTACATCGTTGTTTATCGGAGGGTGTAGCGAAGACTCATTGACCAAGAGTGTCGATGAGTTGGAAAATCGTGTTTCCCGATTGGAAACTCTTTACGATCAAATGAATCGTGATATTACTTCTCTTCAAACGCTCGTTGCCGCATTGGAAAGCGCTGATTTTATCACGTCGGTATCGCCCGTTGACGAGGGCGGAGAAATTTTGGGCTATACCGTTAATTTCTCTCATGGTACGCCCATTACCGTATATCATGGGAAAAACGGCAATTCGCCTGTTATCGGAGTGCAGCAAGATGCCGATGCTACATATTATTGGACATTGAACGGCGAATGGCTGCTCGATGCCGACGGGAAAAAACTTCGTATTATCGGACAGGACGGAGAGCAGGGAGAGACAGGTGCGCAAGGCATTACGCCGCAGTTGAAAATAGAAAACGGCTATTGGCAAGTCTCTTATGACAACGGTGGTACTTGGACGCAGTTGGACAAGGCTGTCGGTGAAAACGGGCAGGACGGTGCACAAGGCATTACGCCGCAATTGAAAATAGAAAACGGCTATTGGCAAGTCTCGTATGACAATGGCGGTACTTGGACGCAGTTGGACAAGGCTGTCGGAGAAAACGGACAAGACGGAGAGCAAGGAGAGACAGGAGCACAAGGCATTACCCCACGATTGAAAATCGAGAACGATTATTGGTATCTCTCTTACGATAATGGCGATTCTTGGGTACAATTGGATAAAGCCACGGGTGAAGATGGCGATTCGATGTTCGAGCGTGTAGATGTCTCCGACCCGCACGCCGTGTTGTTTGTGCTTGCCGATGGTACGGAAATTCGCATTCCTCGGGGTGTTGTCCGCCCGACCGGCATCATCGTATTGTCTGAGCGGGTTTCATTGGGTGCCGGAACGCAGGCGCGATGCGAGTTCAGAGTCAATCCCTCGAATGCGACGGTGGATTTCCAACTCGATGGCGAGAATAGAAATTTGCAGCTCGATCGTATTTCTTCGCGTATCGTAACGAGAGCAAGTTATGTTACCGACCCCGTCAATTACCGATTGGTATCTGTCGAGCCCTCTAAAAATGATATGGGCGAAATCAAACAGGGGCAATACGTTGCTGTTATCGAAGATGCGGGGCTGGCGACGAGTTATTCGGAACAAGCGGCTCTCGTGCTGACCACCTTTGACGAAAACGGTAATACCTGCCAGCTTTCCTCTCTGCCCTTTGAAATTTCTTTTGCTACCGGAACCGAACTTTTGTCGGTGGCAATAGGCGATGCCGAAGCTGTACGGATAGATGAAGAAACATTTCAAATCAAACTTCCTTACGAGACAGATCTTAAAAATTTGCACCCGAAATTTTCCATTAACGGCGCAAGCATAACTTTGAAAGACGGAGGAGAGGTTGAGACGGCGGATTTTTCGAATCCCGTATGGTTATCCGTAACGGCAGCCGACGGTGCGATGCAAGACTATCGGGTGGTCGTTCATTATTCTAATTTGCCGATTCTTTATATTACGACACCTTCTCCTATCGAAAGCAAAGACGAATGGACAAACCAATGTTCCATAGAGATTTGGAATGCCGGCGAAGAAAATGGAATTTATGCCGATGTTCAGATGAAAGGACGCGGCAATACGACTTGGGGTTTCTCTAAAAAACCTTACGCTATCAAACTCGATAAAAAGGAAAAAGTTTTGGGCATGCCCAAGCATAAAAGGTGGGTATTGTTAGCCAACTATTTAGACGGTACCTATATGCGGAATGCCGTTGCTTTTGAAATTGCCCGCCGGCTTCCCGGATTGGCATGGACTCCGCGCGGTCGTTTCGTCGACGTCGTCGTCAATGGTGAAATGCAGGGCAATTATTATCTGTGCGAACATATCAAGATTGATGAAAACAGAGTGAATATAGCAGAAATTGCGCCGGACGATATAGCGGGAGATGCTGTTACAGGCGGCTATATTTTCGAGTTAGATATAAATTACGATGAATTATACAAATTCGAAACATCGCACAGAAACCTTCCGGTAATGTTCAAAGATCCCGACGAAGATATTGCGGACGAACAACTCTCCTACGTCCAAAATTATTTTAATACGATAGAAGATATTCTTTATGGCGGGAATCTCGGAGACGAAAATGTTTTCGATTATATCGACATGGACTCTTTTATCGATTGGTGGCTCGTTCATGAACTTTCTTTCAACGGGGAGCCGTATTGGCCGAAAAGCAGCTATATGAACAAAGACCGTAACGGAAAACTTATGGCGGGTCCGGTTTGGGATTTCGATTATGGAACATTTCGTCTTAATAATGGAATAGTAGTGGCAGATGATATTTGGTATGGAGAGTTGTTCAAAAAAACGGAATTTGTGGCGCGGGTAAAGGAACGATGGAATCTGTATAAAGAGGACTTGGAATCTGTTAGCGCGTTTATAGATGAGACTGCCGCCGACATTTCGGAGTCTGCCGCAGGGAATCGCGTGAAATGGAATATCCCCAACGGTGACCCTAATTGGGATACGAATATACCTTTCTCCGAGGCGGTGGCACAAATGAAACAAGCCTACCTTCAACGTATAGCATGTATTGATGCGTACATCACCGGATTATGATTTCTGTCGTATGAAAAAGAGTCTCCGACGCATTTGCGTCGGAGACTCTTTTCTTTTGATTTTCGTAAATGACGGATTTTTCTCCGTATATTTGTGCGATTTTTGCCGTCGCACCGGAGCAAGCCCGCGTAGCGGCGCGCGATGATTCAAACCTTATTTACCAATCAAAAACAAGATGAAAAAGAACTTGACAAAAGAATCCGTATTTCGATTCCGGCGGTGGTGCCGCAAAGGCTATGCCGTCGTCGCATCGCTGCACCGCAGGGTGCAGATCGGAGTGCTCTCCTTTGCCATGTCGCTCGTCTTGCTTGCAACACCGGAAGAAATTTTCGCCTACGTCGTCGAGACCGATTCCATTCAGGAATTCGAGATGGACGAGGTAACGGTTACCGGAAATATTCTTTCTCCCGTCCGCACGGCGGTGTTGCCCGTTCCCGTATTCGACAGACCTGAGGCGGCGGTCGCTCCGCTGCCCACCATCGAGTCCGTGTTAAGGCTCGCTCCCTCTGTCGATTTGCGGGAAAGGGGGAGCAAAGGCGTACAAGCCGACATTTCGATACGGGGAGGCTCTTTCGACCAGACGGCCGTTCTGCTCAACGGCGTCGATTTTACCGATGCCCGCACCGGGCATCAAAGTCATTCGCTGCCGGTCGATATCGACATCGTTTCCGCCATATCCATCGACGACGGCACGGCGGGTATGGGCGCTTTCGCCGGCGCCGTGAACATACGCACGGAACCTTTGCGCCCCACCTACCTGCGCGCCGAAGCCTCCGGCGGACAGTACGGCTACGCTTACGGCAATTTTTCGGGAGCGGTAACGCACCGGCGTTTCACGCTTTTTGGCGCCGGCTCTTATCGGGCGAGCGACGGCTACACGACCAATACCGATTTCAAAAACTACAACGCTTTCGTGCGCGTGGGATACGATGCCGAACGAGCCGGATATTTCGACGGACAAGCGGGCTACCAGACGCGGGCGTTCGGGGCGAACGGATTTTATTCGCTGCAATATCCCGACCAGTTCGAGGCTACCCGCACGTTTCTCACGTCGCTGCGTTGGCTGAAACGGTTTGCGCGGCGCTTCACCCTCGAATCGAACATCAGTTACCGAAAAAATTTCGACCGCTTCGAGCTGGTGCGCGACGACCCCGCACGGGTGCCGTTCAATTACCACAATACCGACCGCGTCGGCGCTTCGGTGCGGGGCGACTTGGCATGGGCGTGGGGCACGACATCGCTTTACGGCGACTACCGTTACGACCATATTTGGTCGTCGGTGTTGGGTGAACCGCTCGATACGCCCCGTCCGGTCAAAGGTCGCGCCGATGCCTTTTATACCAAAGGGAAGAGCCGGAACAGCGGCGACATACGCCTGCGCCACGTTGCACGGATAGGCGCGTTCGATCTCGAAGGCTCGGTCGGCGGGGTATTCTCTCCATACGGCGGCATACCGGTATGGAGCCTCTCGCTCGGCTATCGTCCGGCGGAGGGCTTGCACATTGGCGCAGCCGCCGTGCGTTCGATGCGCCTGCCCACCTTCACCGACCTCTATTACACGGCGACGGGCTACATCGGCAATCCCGACCTGCGCCCCGAAAAAGCCACGACCTGCCGCTTGCGGCTCGACTTCAAGCGGGGGCACTGGCGCACCGATGCCGAGCTTTATTACCGCATCGGGCGCGACATTATCGACTGGGTGCGTCCCGCACCCGAGAGCGAATGGCAGTCGCAGCAGATGACTTCGCTCCACACCTTCGGCGCCGAATGGAGCGGCGGCTACTACGGCGACGGCTTCCTGCAACAGCTCTCGCTGGCGTATGCTTACATGACCACCGACAAGCAGAGCGGCGATTACATCTCGAAGTACGCGCTCGACTATATGCGCCACAAGGCGACCGGCTGCATTGCCGTGCGCTTTTTGCGTTACGTTACCGTAACCCTGATTGCCGGCGTGTACGACCGCAACGGCTTCTACAACGATGCCGCCGGCACGGCACACTCTTATGAACCGTATGCCCTGCTCGATGCCCGCGTGGCGTGGGAGCGCAAGCACTTGCGCATCTACGTCGATGGCAGCAACATTACCTACACCCGCTATTGCGACTTCGGCGGACTCGCCATGCCGCAAGGCTGGTTTACGGGCGGCATCGTCGTTACCTACTGACATCGCCTGCCGGTAAAAAGCAGGAGAAGAACGGAGCTTGCACGTTCTTCTCTTTTTTCTCTCCGAATTTCTTTCCGCTTTTTTCGCATGGAAGTCTATAATTTATTACTTTTGCGCCCGAAAAAAGAAAACCTGAAAATCGAGCGTTATGCAAGGAATTTATACCATACTGTTGTTGGTCGTATCGAATGTGTTTATGACATTCGCGTGGTACGGACACCTGAAATTGAGAGAATTCAAGTTTTTTGAAAATTGGGCGCTGTGGGCTGTCATCTTGTTCAGTTGGAGTATCGCCCTTTTCGAGTACTGTTTTCAAGTGCCCGCCAACCGCATCGGTTTTCGCGGAAACGGCGGACCCTTCTCGCTCGTCCAACTCAAAGTCATACAAGAGGTTATCACGCTTACCGTATTTGCGCTCTTTTCTACGATAGCCTTTCATAACGAGACGCTGCAATGGAATCACCTTGCTGCCGCCGTCTGTCTGATACTCGCAGTCTATTTCGTTTTCATGAAATAGGGCAGAGCGGAAAATTCTCCCGCTTTTTCCGTTTTTAGAAGTGTCGTACACGAAAAAGGTACGAATATCCACCTGTACGGAAAATATTTCACCTATCTTGCGGGCAAATCATTGAAATTCTTGCCCATGAAAAAGGCATTCATTTTATTGACGCTGCTTGCTGCTCCGCTTTTTGGCGGGGCGCAGACCATTCGTGAATCCGGCGGCTGGTTCGAGTCGGGGTATGTAACCTTTTCGCTTTCTGACGATGCCGCTTCGTATCATGTCTATTGCAAACCGGTCGGCGGCGAATATCGGAAGCTCGACGATGCGCTCGTGCGCAATTACGGCACATACGGTCGCGCCGATGCGGTCGGCATCGTTGCTGGCGAATATGTTTTCAAGGTCGTGCCTGTCGATGCGGAGGGCAGCGAAATGGAGACGCTCGCTGCCGAGTCGTCTACCGTTGAGGTGCGTGCATACGACCGTAGCGGCTTTGCTTTCACCGGCGGAATGTCGCCCGGTGCTTACAACTCCGACGGTACGCTGAAACCCAATACCGTCATATTGTATGTTACCGATAAAAACAAAGATGCCGTAACGCTCGACGTGGTTACGAGTTCCAAAGGTGCGACGACCGTTTGCACGGGCATACAGAATATTTTGACGGGTTTCAAAAAAGGGTACGATTCACGCTGCCTTGCGATACGGCTCATCGGGCAGGTGGGCGTCCCCTCCGTCAGTAGCAAAGGCGACCTCGAAATAGATATGGGCGGCAAGACCGTTTGTCCGGGCATTACGCTCGAAGGCATCGGCTGCGACGCAACTGCCGACGGGTGGGGTATCCGCATCAAAAATGCCACGTCGGTCGAGATACGCAACATCGGCGTGATAAACTGCAGCAGCAGCGAGGGCGACAACATCGGGCTGCAGCAGGAAAACAAATATATATGGGTGCACAACAACGACCTTTTCTACGGCAATGCCGGCAGCGACGCCGATCAGGCAAAAGGCGACGGCGCTCTCGACTGCAAAAGATCGACGCTGGTTACTCTTTCGTACAACCATTTCTGGGATTGCGGCAAGTGCAACCTGCTCGGGCTGAAAGGCGAAAACGATCAAATGTACGTTTGCTATCATCACAATTGGTTCGACCACAGCGACAGCCGCCACCCGCGCATACGATCGTTTTCCTGCCACGTATATAACAACTATTTCGACGGCTGCGCCAAGTACGGCGTCGGGGCGTGCATGGCGTCGAGCGTGTTCGTCGAAAACAACTATTTCCGCAACACCTCCCGTCCGATGATGATTTCGATGCAGGGAACGGATATTGCATCGGGCGAAGGCACCTTTTCGTCGGAAGACGGCGGTATGATAAAGGCGTATGGCAATGTTTTTGACGAGTGCTCCTCCTCGTTCCGATTTGTTTCGTGGCAGAAGAATCCTGTCGATTTCGACGCCTATGTTGCCGCCTCGCGCGATGAAAAAGTGCCTGCCGAAGTGAAGACGAAAAAAGGCGGCACGGGTTACAACAATTTCGATACCGATGCGGCAATCATGTTTGACTACACGCCCGACGCTGCCGAAGATGTTCCGACCATTCTCGCCGGTGCGTATGGGGCGGGGCGTATGCAGCACGGCGACTTGAAATGGACTTTCAACAACGCAGTCGATGATGTCGATTACTCGGTCAATAAAGAGTTGAAAGCGGTGGTTGCCGGCTACCGCACCTCGCTGGTCGGACTCTTTACCGACGATGGCGAAGCGAGCGGCGACAGTTCGGCGGTGAAAATTTTGACAGCCGATGATGAGGGCGATACCCCGCTGTACGACCTGCAAGGTCGGCGCGTCGTCCGTCCGCAGTCGGGGAATGTCTATATCCGGAACGGCAAGAAATTTTTGAAACGGTAACCTCTGATTTCTATATGTGTCAAAGCGGCTCGCGCCTACGCGCGAGCCGCTTTTGTTGTCGTAAAGTTACCGGTTTGATTTTATGAATTTGGGCGAAAGCAGGGTGAGCACTACGCCCCGACACGTCAGATAGGCGATGAAAGCCGCCCACAGGGCGTGGTTGCCATACGCCGCCCGTCCGCAAAAGTAGAGGGCGAAGAAAAGCGCCGATGCCGTTATCATAGCGGCGAGCATTCCTTTGGTCGCGGTGGCGCCGATGTAGATGCCGTCCCACATGAAAGCGGCGAAACCAGCCAATGGAATGGCAAGCACCCAGTAGAAATAGGCATCGGCAGCCGCCAGCACGGCGGCATCGTCGGTGAGCAGCGCGAGAAACGGCGTGCCCGCTGCGGCGTAGAGCAGCGTGAAAAAGAGCGACAGCCCGATGCTCCACATAAACGTTTGCCGCACCGTGCGGCGCAGCTCCCGCTCGTTGCGCGCTCCGATGTATTTGCCGGTCAGCGCCTCGCCCGCGTATGCCATGCCGTCCATGATGTAGGTGTAGAGCGTGAAGAGCTGCATCAGCAGCGTGTTCACCGCCAGTACGATTTCGCCCTGCGCCGCACCTGCCGACGTAAAAAACATCGTTACAGCCGCCAGACAAAGCGTGCGGAAGAAGATGTCGCGATTGACGCTGAAAAAACGGTACATCTCCCGTCGGTGCAGCAGCGCCGTCCGCCAGTCGATGCGGTGTCGCAGCGGTTTGTAATAGCGCCGCCACAGCCACACCGCCATGCCGAACCCCGCGTATTGCGCCGTCAGCGTGCCGAGCGCCACCCCTTCGATTTTCATTCCGAAAAGGAATACCAGCGTGAGGCTCATCAAGATATTGACGATATTTTGGCAAATGGCTATCCACATGGGGAAACGGGTGTTCTGCATGCCGATGAACCAGCCGGCAAACCCGTACAGCCCCAGCACAGCCGGTGCGCCCCAGATGCAGATGCGGAAGTAGAGCATCGCCCACCGCTCCACCTCCGGCGTGGCGTCGATGAGGCGGAAAGCCGCCCGCGCTATCGGGTAGTGCAGGAGTATGAGCAGGGCTGCTATGCCGATGCCTGCGGCAACCGAACGTATCAGCAGACGGACGGCTTCGTCGAGGTCGCGTCGCCCGTAAGCCTGCGACGTCATGCCGCCGGTACCCATGCGCAGGAAGCCGAAAATCCAGTACAGGATATTGAAAAGCATGCCGCCTACGGCTATCGCGCCGATGTAGGCAGGGGCGCCGAGATGCCCCACGATAGCCACGTCTATCAGCCCCAGCAGCGGCACCGTGATGTTCGACACGATGGCGGGGACGGCTATGCGCAGTATTCTTTTGTGCCCTTCGTTCATGGCAGGTATTTCAATTCTTTGAGGGTGTAGGCGCGTTCGTCGCCCGCCGTTGTGCGCAGCACCAGCGTGCCGGTCGGCTCCACCCGCACCATGGCGGCAAGTATCGTTTCCTGCGCCCGCACATCGTAATAGGGGTGGAAACCCTCGTTCCGATAGAGGCGGGAGCGGTAGCGGGCGGCGACGGCATCGTCGTCGCCCGGCGTATGGCGGGCGGTCGCATCGGCAATGCGGCTGACGAGATTTTCCAGCAGGCTGTCGCGGTCGAGCGGCGCATTCACGATTTGCGCCAGCGACACGGGATTGGGCAGTGCGGCGGAAAAATCGGTCTGGTTGACATTGATGCCGATGCCCGCAATCGAAGCCGACAGTTCGGCGCCGCGTATATCGTTTTCGATAAGCGTGCCCGCGAGTTTCCGGTCTCGGTAATAAATATCGTTCGGCCACTTGATGCGCAGGTCGGGCACGTACCCGTCGAGCGCCTCGACGGTTGCCAGCGCCACGAGCTGCGAGAGCGTGAACGAGCGGGCAGCCGCTATCTGCGTCGGTCGCAGCAGAATCGAAAACATCAGATTTTCACCCCGCCGCGACTCCCACGATGCCCCCCGCTGTCCGCGTCCGGCGGTCTGGAAATCGGCGGCGACAGCCGTCCCGTGCGGCAGGTCGGGCGTGTCGGCGAGCATGCGGCGCAGTTGCGCGTTGGTCGAGTCGGTTTCGGAAAGGCGGATAATCATACGTTCATCTATGGTGTAGTATCGTGGTGAAAATTGTTTCGATGTCTGCGCTTAGCGCAGGGTGGGGAAGAAAGCTTCGGGAATATGCTCCACCGTATAGCCGCCCGCCCCGTCGCTCAGCAGGGCGATGACGTCGAAGCGCACGTCGAAAGGCAGGTCGTATTCTGCCACATACGCAGCTGCCGCATCGATGATGCGGCGGGCTTTCGCTCGCGTAACTGCCTCTTCGGGACGCATATAGTCGTCATTCGTTCGGGTTTTCACTTCGACCACCACGAGCGTATTCTCCTTGTAGGCGACGATGTCGAGCTCGTATTTTCCGCTGCGCCAGTTTACGTCGCGCACGGTATAGCCCTGTGTCAGCAGGTATTCGGCGGCGCGTTGTTCGCCGCTCTTTCCGGTATCGTTGTGTCGTGCCATATTTTGCTACAAAAATAATTAATCTTGGGAAGACGGGAAAAGATATAATCTTTTTTATTGCATTTCGATTTTGGACTTTCCGGTCGATAAAAAGAAAGTGCTGCCGAAAAATTTTGCAAACCGTATTATATTCGTATATTTGCAAATAATTGAAATTCGCTTATTAAGTGATGAAAAAATCTTTACTTTTTCTCTTTTTGTTTTTGGGAACGGTGCTCGGACGGACGCAAACCTTGACTTTCTATAACGAAGGTCAGGCAATAAAAAACGGTGATAGTGTTGTATCTTCCCGCTATTATGAAGAATCAAAAGAGATATTCAATGAATTGAAGTTGACTCCGGAGATAACTTTGATGAGCAGCGTTGATGCCGATGCCGGAAAGGTCTGTATTTCCTTGAAGTCGCTGGACCGGTATTCCGTGGAAATCTGTGCAGGAGGAGCGTGTATAAGTGCCGGCTCGGAGAACAATTGGACGATTCTGAAAAAGAATACCGAAAAACTTTTTGCCGGAAAGCCGGTGGATATGGGAATAGATTATTGGGGAGAAGAAGGTAATGCCATTCCTTTCGGAAAGATTGTTACCGTACGTTCGGAAGTATCGGCATGGTATGAAGGAAATGAAGATTCCAAGATAAGTTTTACGCTGGTCATGACCAGCGACCCCACCTTTGCCGGCGTCGAAGAGGCGACGACGGCATTACCCGTTGTCTGTGTCGGCGACGGAGTGCTTGTCTATTCACTCCCGTGTGAAAGTGCAAGCCTGTCGCTTTATTCCATTGCCGGCGTAGAGGTGTTGACACACTCTCTTTCCGGCAGCAAAGGCACGGTTTCGTTGGCAAACCTGCCTGTCGGTCTCTACATTTACAAGCTGCAAGGCGGCGTGTCTGCTTGTGGAAAAATCATTGTCGAATAACGAAAATCGTCAATATCTGTCTTATGTTGCGCGACCCGCAGTAGGTGCGGACGACGATCGGTATATGCAAAAGCGACGCAGGAACACCCTGCGCCGCTTTTGCATTTGAACAGAAGAAATTACAAATACTTTTCGGCGACACGCTTTTCCGAGATAAGACTCTCCCGAAACTCCCGAATATCGTCGAGCCACGTCTCGATGTCGTTTTCGTGTTCGAGTTCCTCCGCCAAAATTTGCGTGGCGATGGAAAATGTCGTGAAGTCCTTGCCGTCGGTGAGTTTTGCCAGCGATTCGTATCGTTGTATGGCGCAGCGCTCCGACGAAAGATTTTGTTTGAGTATCGACTCCACGTACGAATCCACCGGCGCCTCGTATTTGCATTTCGAAAGTATCGGCCAGTCTTCGGGCGAGAGCACCGGCGTGCCGTCGAGTTCGGTGATGCGGGTCGCCAACAGTTCGGCATGATGCAGCTCCTCGTCGGCGTGTTCGTACAACTCTTTTTCCACGTTGGCGCGCATGGGACCGCTCATGATGCGTGCCCCTATCCAGTATTGGTAGTATGCCAGCCACTCTTCCGACAACGCCTGATTGAGCGTTTCAATCAGTTTCTCAACATCTAAATCCACGATTTCGACACCTTTTTTTCCCATGACATTTCTTTTTTAGAGTTCATATATTCGATTTTGTGGAGAAAACAACAGCGCCGCACAAAAAGTTCATGCCGTCCGTACGGGAACGATATGGCAAAAAAAACGTTATAACGGTATCATTGAATACAAGATTTCGTATCTTTGTAATCGGAATTAATTATGACAATGGTTGCAACGGCAGACATACAGCAGGTGAAACAGCGTTTCGGCATCATAGGCAACAGCACGGGGCTTACCCGCGCCATAAGCCGTGCCTTGCAAATCGCGCCGACCGACCTCTCCGTGCTGATTACCGGCGAGAGCGGTACGGGTAAGGAATTTTTCCCGCAAATCATTCATGCCAACAGCGCCCGCAAGCATGGACGCTACATTGCCGTAAACTGCGGTGCCATACCCGAAGGAACGGTCGATTCCGAGCTTTTCGGGCACGAAAAAGGCTCTTTTACCGGCGCGCTTTCCGACCGCAAAGGATATTTCGAGGAAGCCGACGGCGGCACCATATTCCTCGACGAAGTGGGCGAGCTGCCCATGACCACGCAAGCCCGTTTGCTGCGCGTGCTCGAAAGCGGCGAATTTATAAAAGTCGGTTCTTCCAAAGTGCAGAAAACCAACGTGCGCATCGTCGCCGCCACCAATGTCAACATGATGGAGGCGATAGCCGAAGGGCATTTCCGCGAAGACCTCTTTTACCGCCTCAGCACCGTGCCTATCGAGCTGCCGCCCCTGCGCGACCGCATGGACGACATCTGGCTGCTTTTCCGCAAATTCGCCGCCGACTTCGCCGAGAAATACCGCATGCCCGCCATACAGTTGAGCGAGAATGCCAAAAAAGTTTTGCTGGCTTACCGCTGGCCCGGCAATATCCGGCAGCTGCGCAACGTAACCGAGCAAATATCCATTTTCGAGACGGCGCGCGAAATCAGTGCCGAGACCTTGCAGTCCTATCTGCCGGCGTATGATATGGAGCGTCTGCCCATACTCAACCGCAGCGAAAAGGAGAGTGGGGGAATACCTTTCGGTAACGAACGGGAGTTGCTCTATCTCGTTTTCGAGATGAAAAAGGAAATCAACGACCTGCGTGCCACTATCGACGCCCTACGCGAGGGTGCTCCCCTTGCGACGCAGCCGGCATCGACCGTCATTTATCCCGCCTCGAAATCGGACGCCTTGGCACCCCTGCCCACCGGTATGCCGGCATTCCCGAAATCTTATTCCATAGATAAGCCGACACACGAGACGCTTCCCGACGAAAGCGAGTATGTCGAAAACGAAGTCATACCTTCGGTACCGTCGCTCGAAGATGCCGAGAAGGAGATGATACGGAAATCGTTGGAGCGGAACGGTGGAAAGCGCAAGAAAACCGCCGAAGAGTTGGGCATTTCGGAACGGACGCTTTACCGGAAAATCAACGAATACAATCTCACCTCCAAATAAACGGGTACGACCATGAAACGTCTTTTTGCGATACTGTTTCTCGTATGCACCGCCTGCACGATTTCGTACCGGTTTAATGGCGCGTCGATAGACTATAATACCACTAAGACGATAACTATCAACGATTTTCCTATACGGGCAGCATTGGTTTATCCGCCGTTGGCAACCACTTTTAACGAAACGCTGAAAGATGCCTATACGCGGCAGACCCGTCTGAGTCTCGTGCCGTCGGGCGGCGACCTCGTGCTCGAAGGCGAAATTACCGGCTATACCCTTACTCCGCAAGCCGTTACCGAAAATGCCTATGCCTCGCAAACCCGACTTACCGTTACGGTGCGGGTGCGCTACACCGATACGAAACACCCCAATAACGACGTTGAAAATTCGTTCAGCGCCTACCGCGATTTTCCGAGCAGCAGTATGCTCACCGACGTACAGGACGAATTGATAGAACAAATCACGGAGGAGTTGGCAGACCTTATTTTCAATGCAACCGTAGGCAATTGGTAATTCAATGGAAGAAGGTGCAGTCATCAGGCAGAATTTCACGCAGGACGTCCCGACCCTTTCGGTCGAGGAGTTGCAGCGGCTGCAATCCGACTATCCCTATTTTCAGGCGGTGCGTTTTCTGTTTTTGAAAAAACTGCGCCGCGACTTTCCCGAGCGTTACCCGCAGGCGTTGCAGGAAAATGCCCTCTATGCCGGCGATCGCAAGGCGCTCTTTATGCTCTTGGAAGGTACGGAACAGACGTGGCACGACCTTTATCCCGACGAAAAGGAAAAGTCGGAAACCGATGCTTTCGGTCTTATCGACTCGTTTCTTGCCTCCCGTTCGTCGGAACTTGGCAAGGAAACGGAGCTTTACCCCGAAACGGTCTATCGTTTCGACGATACCGAAACGCCTGCCGCTGCCGCTCCTGTCGAAAATTCCTTTGCCCTTGTCGATGCCTTTCTCGACGAATCGTCCGAAGGGAAAGAACCGCAGGCTCCGGTCATCACGGTGGCGGAAAAGCCTGAAAATGAAGACTCGGAGGAGTTGCAGGACGAAGAATTTTTGACGGAGAGTCTGGCAAAAATATACATCAAACAGCGGCGTTATGCCAAAGCGTTGGAAATTATTCGGAAATTAAGTTTGAAATATCCGGAAAAAAATATTTACTTTGCAGACCAAATTCGATTTTTGGAGAAATTGATTATTAACATAAAACCAGAATAACCATGTACGTGTTCCTTACCATTTTGATTCTTATCGCAGCTATATGCCTTATACTCATCGTTTTGGTGCAAAATTCCAAAGGGGGAGGCTTGGCATCGAGCTTTGCATCGTCCAACCAAATCATGGGTGCGCCCAAGACTGCCGATTTCCTCGAAAAAGCGACGTGGACGTTGGCAGGCACCGTTATCGTGTTGAGCATCATCACGGCAGCATTCTTGCCGAGCCGCACCGTAAGCGCTTCTTCCGAACTCGACGCTATCGTCAATACCGAAATTCCGGCACCGAATTTCGAATCGGAACTCCCTGCCGATTTGGCAATGCCCGATGCCGAATAAAAAGGAATCATCATTTGTATAAAAAGCCGCCCGATATGTTTATCGGGCGGCTTTTTTGTTTCTCCGTGCAGAGGTGTCGGGTTATATCCGGGCAGCTACTTTATCCCAATCGACTAACGACCAAAACGCTTTCACGAAATCGGCTCTGCGGTTGCGGTGGTCGATGTAGTAGGCATGTTCCCACACGTCGAGGGTGAGCAGCGGTTTCATTGATTTGGTCAGCGGATTTCCGGCATTCGGCATCGCTTCGATATGCAGCTTGCCCTGTTTGTCGGCAGCGAGCCATACCCAGCCCGACCCGAACAGCCCCAACGCCGTTTTTCCGAATTGCTCTTGGAACGATTCCACCGAGCCGAACTCTTTCGTCAGCAGCGTTGCCAGTTTTTCGGGCATGGCTTTTTGTTTGGGTGTCAGCGTGTCGAAGAAGAAGGTGTGATTCCACGTTTGGGCGGCGTTGTTGAATATCGCCCCGTCGGAACTTTTTACGATTTCATCGAGTGTCATTTCGGCATAGGGCGTGCCGGCAATCAGCTTGTTCAGATTGTCGACATACGTTTGCAGATGCTTACCGTAATGATAGTCAATGGTTTCTTTGCTCATTGCCGGAGCCAGTGCGTCGGCGGCATAAGGGAGCTTAGGCATTTCGTGTGTCATGACAGTATGATTTTTAAGTGAAACAGTATCGGGGTTGTTGAAATACACGTAACCGTTCATATAGGTGGCGAGGACGAGCCACAGCAGATACGGAGCGAAAAGCCATGCCGAGACTTTCCGCACCGAATAGGAAACGCAGATGTAGGCGACGACTGCCGCGTCGAGCAGCAGTATATCGAGCAAGCCCGCCGGCGGATTCCGGGCGTAGAAGAACAGCACGCTCCACAAAAAGTTGAGCAGCAGTTGCACGCCCCACAAAGCTGCGATGGCTCGGTGGCGTTCCGGTTTTGCCAAAATCAGCGAAAGCGACAATCCTATACATATATATAACACGCACCATACAATCGGGAATACCATGTTCGGCGGCGTCAGCACCGTTTTTTCCAATAACGGATACCATTCCGCCAGCGCACTGTGCTGGAACAGAGAGGCGGACGCCCCTACGATGAAGCACCCGATCGTGGGTAACAAATATATAAATATCTTTTTCATAAAACCTGTTTTTCTACAACTTTTGTGGAAACGACTTTTGTCGTTTTTTGTTCAGGGAAACGTTCGATTTTAGAAATTTTTTTCACACGGCAGCTGGTGGAGGAACACGCTTTTTTATGTGAAAATACCATAAAAGGTGTAGTTGCGGAGTGAAAAATAACAATAAATAGGTATTGCCCGCCTTGCGGCTTGAAAATACTTTTGCCATGAAAATTCAACGAAGTATTTTATGATTGCAAGAAAGAGCGTTTTGATGTTTGCCTTGTGGACTGCCGTTGTAGCGACGGCTGTCGCCGGAAAAAAAGATTCCCTTATCGTCGATTTGAAATCGGCATCGTATGCCTCCGTCGATTACGACGGTTTCCGCAAATTCCGTTTCGGCGGTTACGGCGAAATATTGGCGAATTTCATGGATTACGGCAGCAATCGTTTTTCGGGAACGAATTACGGAAATACGCGGGAGCATCGGGCTGCCGTGTCGATACCCCGTTTTGTCGTGGCTTTCGATTACAAATTTACCCCGAAATGGATTCTCGGCACCGAAATCGAATTTGAAGCCGGCGGTGTCGGTACGGCAGTAGAACTTGAAAATTCCGAAAACGGCGAATACGAAACCGAAATGGAAAAGGGCGGGGAGGTCGCTCTCGAACAATTCCACATCACCCGCCTGATTCTTCCCGAACTCAACGTGCGTGTCGGGCATATCATCGTGCCGGTGGGCTTGACCAATTTCAAACACGAACCGATAAATTTCTTCGGAACTTCGCGTCCCGAAGGCGAAACGACCATACTCCCCTCGACGTGGCACGAAACGGGTCTTGAACTTTTCGGTACGTTGGGTCGCCGCTATGCCCGTTTCTCCTACGAGGCGATGGTCGTAGCCGGTCTCAATGCCAACGGTTTCGACCGCAACACGTGGATAGCAGGCGGCAAGCAGGGGCTTTTCGAAGTCGATAACTTCACTTCGCCGGCGTATGTTCTGCGTCTTAATTACGAGGGCGTGCCCGGACTGCGGGTCGGCGGGTCGGTCTATTATTGTCCCGATGCGGGTCGCAATGCCGACAAGTCGCAGACCTATAACGTCAAAGTACCCGTAACCATTTACAGCGCCGATGCGCAATATCGTAACCGCTATGTAACGGCACGCCTCAATATGGTGTACGGCAATCTCGGAAACTCCGCGAGCGTGAGCAGCGTCAATACCAAATTGCCGAATGCCTCTCCGTACAGCCGCCTGACGCCCGTTGCGCGGAATGCCGTAAGCTATGCCGGCGAAGTGGGCGTGAATCTGGCAGCCTTTTTTCCCCGTGTGAAAAAATTCCCCGTACTCTATCCCTTCGCCCGTTACGAATACTACAATCCGCAGGAGCGGGGCGAGGCGCGGCAGGTCATGGAAAAACGGTTGCAGACGAGTATGTGGACATTCGGTCTTAATTATTTTGCGCTACCCAACCTCGTGGTGAAATTCGACTACGCCACCCGTCAAATCGGTACGGGTCGTATGTTCGGGCACGGACCTTACAATAGTGAAAACGAATTCGGGCTGGGCATCGCCTACATCGGCTGGTTTTTACGGAAATAAAACGGAAACAATATAATCATCAAAAAAACAACGAATATGAAAAAACATCTTTTTTTAGCGGCAGGTTTGGTTTCATGCCTTGCCCTGTTCCCGTCTTGCGACAATGAAGAAAATGTGCCTGCGGTTCCCGATGCCGAAAATGCCGCCGATATCGACTACGATGCCTCCAACGCGGCAAGCTGGGGCAATTACATGACACAGGTCGCTTTGCTCCTGAAAAGCGATGCCGCCACCCTGTACGACGACTGGGCGGTATCGTACAACGGCAGAGCCGCTTATGCGGAGATTTTCAAGAAACACGACAACGATACCTACGGGAGCGCCCTCAGCTGCTTGCAGGAAATCATCGAGGGGTGCAGCGATATAGCCGGCGAAGTGGGCGATGCCAAGATAGGCGACCCCTACAATCTCTATGGCAGCGGCAAGACCACCGAAGCCCTCTATGCGGTGGAGTCGTGGTACAGCTGGCACTCTATCGACGACTATACCAACAACATCTATTCGATTCGCAACTCCTACTACGGCTCGCTCGATGATTCGGTGGCTCCGCACTCCATATCCGCACTCGTTGCCGGCAAAGATGCTGCCCGCGATAACGAAGTGCGTCAAGCTATCGACCGTGCCGCCAAAGCCATTCAGAACATTCCTGCGCCGTTCCGCAACAACATCTATAGCCCGCAGGCTTCGGAAGCTATGGAGGCGTGCGACGACCTTGTCAAAGTGTTGAACGGACTCAATACCTATATACAAAATACTTTCAAAGGCGATGAATACGATGCCGAGCTCGATTCCGTTGTTGCCGGCTATGTCGATAATGTCGTGCTGCCCACCTATGCGTCGCTGAAAGAGAAAAATAGTGCGCTTTACGATGCCGCCGACGCTTTTCGGAATGCTCCGAGCGATGTCGCTTTCGAGAACGCCTGCAAGGCATGGCTTGCTGCCCGCGAGCCGTGGGAGACGAGCGAAGCCTTCCTGTTCGGTCCGGTCGATGCCGAAGGGCTCGACCCCAACATGGACAGCTGGCCGCTCGACCAAAACGCTATCGTGCAGATTCTCTCCTCCGGCAATTACGACGATTTGAATTGGGCGGACGGCGATTCCGACGACAAGATAGAAGCCGCCCAGAATGTAAGGGGGTTTCACACGCTCGAATTTCTGATTTTCAAAAACGGAAAGCCCCGCAGCGTGAACTAATATACGGGAATGGTCGGGAGGCGAAACGGAAATTCGCTTCCTGACTGTCCGCATAAAACGATTCTTGAAAAATGAAACATTCTCTGCTCTGCCTGTATGCCGCGCTTTTCTCCTTGACATTATGCGGTTGCAGCGACGACACCGAAATGGATATTCTCGACGTTTCCGTCCCCGACGGTTACGCCCTTTCGGCAGGAACCTCGACGATATTCCTCAATTCGTCGAAAGCCTTCGATACGCCTGCCGACTGGGTGTCGGGCGCTTTCGCCACGCGCTTCAACCGCGGCGACCGCCTCTACGACGATGTGCGTACCGGCAGCAACAGTTACGGCGGCGGGCTCGGTCCTGTCTATGCCGGATATTCCTGCGGAAGCTGCCACCGGAATGCCGGTCGCACCAAGCCCACGCTGTGGAGCGAAGGCGGTTCGGGCAGCACGGGCTTTTCGTCGATGCTGGTTTACATCACCCGCAAAAACGGCGCATTCTTTCAGGACTACGGTCGCGTGCTGCACGATCAGGCTATCTACGGCGTGCAGCCCGAAGGTAAACTTTCGGTAACGTACACATACGAAACGTTCTCTTTCCCCGACGGCGATACCTATGAATTGTGCGCCCCTTCTTATGCGATAACGGAATGGTATGCCGACAGCATCAAGCCCGAAGACCTTTTCTGCTCCGTGCGCATACCATTGCGCCATGTCGGTCTCGGACAGATGATGTCGCTCGACCCGCACGAAATAGAGCAGCTTGCCGCCCGCAGCAACTACCCCGAATACGGTATCAGCGGTCGCTGCAACTACATCAGCGAGCGGGGCGTAACCTCGCTGGGGCTGTCGGGCAACAAGGCGCAGCACGCCGACCTCACCGTCGAACTCGGCTTTTCGAGTGATATGGGCGTTACCAACAGCCGCTATCCCGAAGAAATCTGTGAAGGTCAGTTGCAGATGAGTCAGGGGAGCATGATGGGGCTTGCCTACGACCGGCTCGATGTTTCCACCGGCGATATGGAAGATGTCGACCTCTATATGCAAAGTCTCGGCGTGCCGGCTCGCCGTAATATCGACGACCCGAAGGTGATGCAGGGCGAAGAGAATTTCTATCGTGCCAAGTGTCACCTTTGCCATACGCCCACGCTGCATACCCGTCCGCGCGGTTCGGTGCTGCTCAACAACACGCAGCTCTCGTGGTTAGGCAGCCAGACCATACACCCGTACAGCGATTTTCTGCTGCACGATATGGGCTCCGAAATCATGGGCGTCGGACTTAACGACAATTATGTCAGCGGATTGGCTCGCGGCAATGAGTGGCGCACCACGCCGCTTTGGGGTGTCGGGTTGCAGGAGAAAGTAAACGGGCACACCTATTTTCTACACGACGGGCGCGCCCGCAATTTCGTCGAAGCCATCATGTGGCACGGGGGCGAGGGCGAAGCCTCCAAAAACATTTTCAAAAACATGAGCCGCGACGACCGCGACGCGCTTATCGCATTCTTAAATTCCTTATAATCATCACACACTACAACTTCAAATTATGAAAAAAGCAATCTTAGCCGTACTCCTGATGTTGTCGCCGCTGGCGGGCATGGCGCAGTACGAAGCCGACACCGAAAACGGTATCGTTTCGCTGGCGGGGAGAGAGGGTTTCACATGGAAGTCGAAAAAAGGCGATTTCGTTTTCAAACCCTATCTGCTCGTACAGGCAGGCGCCCATGTAAACTATTACGACGAAGAAGGTCTCGACAAGGCCTACAATCAAGACAACGTGGCGAATACCGGCTTTTCCGTTCCCTACGCCGTTTTGGGTTTTACCGGAAAAGCCTTCGGAAAACTTACGTACAATCTTTCTATCAATGCTGCCGCTTCGGGTGCCGCCATATTGCAGCAGGCTTGGTTCGATGTGCAGATTAAAAAGAGCTTTGCCGTGCGGGTCGGAAAATTCAAAACGCCTTTTGCCCACGCTTACATGACGACGCTCGGCGAAACGCTGCTGCCCGTGCTGCCCGTATCGCTCACCGCGTCGGTCATCATGCCGTATTCGCTCAACGCCGTGTCGCCCAACATCGCTACGGGATTCGACATCGGCCTCGAATTTCACGGTTCGGTGCAGGAGCAGTTCAATTACGAGGTCGGCATTTTCAACGGCACCGGCTCGTCGCTCAACATCGCTTCCAAAACGCTGAGCGACGACTGGCACATTCCATCGCTGCTCTATGCCGCCCGCCTTACCTACACGCCGAAAGGCACGATGCCTTCGACGCAGGGCAGCCCCTATATGCTGCACGAGGATAAGATTTTGCTCGGCGTTTCCGGGTCGGTCAATGTCGAAAGCGAAAATGAAAGCACCAACGATGCCCGCGCCGGTGTAGAGTTTGCCTACCTGAAAAACCGTCTCTACATCGGCGCCGAATTTTACTATATGCACGTGGGGTTCACCCGCCGGCAGAAAATCGACGAGGCGTACAACTATTGGGGCGCATACGCCCAAGCGGGATATTTCGTATTGAAAACCATGCAGATAGCTGCCCGATACGATTTCTTCAACCGCAACAGCACCGGCACCGACGGCTTCCTCAATATGCCTGCCGTAGGGTTGAATTATTTTTTTCCGAAGTGCAATTTGAAGTTGCAGGCGATGTACCAGTTTATCGGTCGCACGGGGCATAAAACCCAGCTCGACCGCGACAACGACGATTTGGGGCTGGCGATGCACTCCGGCACGCTCTTGCTGCAATACACCTTTTGACGGGGAGGTAGAAGTATGAAGAAGTTTTTGATTCTCTGCGCTTTTGCATGGGTTGCGACGCTGCCGGCGTGCGACGACGGACCCGTGTATGAAGACGCGGCTGCCGCTTCTCCCGACGGAATCACGCTGCGTTTGACGGGAAATCTGCAAGGTATCGACAGTTGGTCGGGGGAGTACAGCGTCGTGGCGGCAGGCTTCGGTGAATCCGACTATGCTGTCATTTCCCGAAAAATTACACCCGACCCCGACGGCGAAGTGTCGCTCGTCTTGACCGGAATCGGCAGCGAGGTGAAACGCTTGGAGCTTTGCGTCATCAACCGCTTGCGCAAGCGTATCGTTTCATTTGCTTCGGTCGATTGCTCAGCCGCCTCCGAGCGGGTGGATATGGAGGTCGGTACGCTCGACGTCTCCATGTTCCGCGCCATACAGCAAAACATATTCGATACTTATTGCATACAGTGCCACGGCGGCAGCGCCATGGCGGGGGCGGGATTGCATCTGACCGAAGGCCGCAGCTACGAGGCATTGGTGAATATGCCTTCGACGAAATCGTCCGACGGCGTGCTGCTCGTACAGCCTTTCGATGTGGCGAACAGCTTTCTGCATACGACGCTCAATACCGATATTTCCTTGACGCAAAACTGGCGCATGGACCATGTGGATATGGTGCAGTTTCCCGACCTGCTTGCTCTGCTCGACGACTGGATTGCCGCTGGCGCCGGTAAATGATAAAAAAGAAAAAGTATGAACGAATATACGACATTGAATCTGAACGACGAAAAAGTAACGGTGGAATTGAGCTGCTTTGCCCCGTCGGGGAAAGTGGGCGAATACCATGCCCTGCTGCATATCATCGACAAAGATGCCTCTTTTGCCGAACAGGCAGCGATGCTGTTCGCCGCCTTGCGCGAGATGTTCGCCGGCGAGCGGCTGCGGGGTGTACGACCGGTATTCAAACGCTATTTTCTCAGCGATGTAACCAATCAGTGCGAGGCGGTGAGAGCCGCCGAAGAATCGCTGCCGGAGCCGCTGCGCAGCACGGCTGCCTATGTCGGACAGCCCCCGCTCGACGGCAGCAAGCTCTCGTTATGGCTTTATGCCGTGAAGGGCGCCGACGTGTGCAACGAACGCTATGCCCTGCGTCCCGACCGGCAGCTTTGGCAGGAAAAACAATCGGAGCTGAAAGACAACCCCGCTTTGGGCGAAACCCTTCGCACGACCGAATATTCCGAGCTCGACACCGTCGTGCGGCACAACGGTTACACCCACTACTGGACGGGCGGGTTGGAGTGCCGCGAAGGCGATTCCTCCTACCAGACCATGTATCTGCTCAACGGCTACGAGGAGCGCCTGCGCAACCTCGGTTGCACGCTGGCAGGCAACTGCGTCCGCACGTGGTTTCTCGTGCAGAACGTAGATGTGAATTACATCGGGGTGGTCAAAGCCCGCAAAGCCAATTTTGCAGGGCAGGGGCTTACCGAGAAAACGCACTACATCGCCAGTACCGGCATCGAGGGAAAAAGCGCCGACGCCCGCACGTCGGTGCATCTCGACGCCTATGCCGTGAAGGGATTGGGAGCGGCGCAGCAGCAATACCTTTATGCGCCGACGCATCTCAATCCTACGTATGAATACGGTGTAACTTTCGAGCGGGGCACGCGGGTCGCATATGGCGACCGCAGCCACCTCTACATCAGCGGCACGGCAAGCATCGACAACAAAGGCAAGGTGCTCTATTCCGGCGACGTCGAAGCCCAGACCCGCCGTATGTGGGAGAATGTGGAAAAACTTCTCGAAGAGGGCGGCGCTGCTTTCGACGATGTGGCGCAGATGTTGATATACCTGCGCGACGGCGCCGACTATGCGACCGTGCAGGCTCTTTACGAACGTCGTTTTCCGCACACGCCGAAACTCTTTGTGCTTGCGCCCGTGTGCCGTCCCGCGTGGCTTATCGAGATGGAGTGCATCGCACTCAAACGGGAGTCCAATCCCGAATATCGGGAGTTTTGAAAAATGAAATAAAAACAAAGGGCGTTTCCCCTTGATAGGAAAAACGCCCCCTTTCTTGGATATGAACAGGGTTTTACGGTACGATTTCCACAAGGGGAACGTCGGCGAGAACGGATTCGCCCGCTTCCACGAAAACTTGTCGTATCGTGCCCGAACATTCGGCGGAAATGGAATTTTCCATTTTCATCGCTTCGAGAACGATGACCTCTTGGCGCGCTTCCACTTTGTCTCCCGCCTTTACCCGTACAGCCAGCACGCGGCCCGGCAGTGGCGCATTGACGGTGGTGCCGATAATCGGCAGCTGCTCTTTCTTCGGGGCGGCTTCGGCTGCCGCAGCTTCCTCCGCTTTCTTTTCGGCATGATAGGCGGCTGTTTTCTGATTGGCGAGGAAAGTCGTGGCGACCGCAGGGAAAAGTTCGAGCAGCAAAACTTCCTTCTCGTCGGCGGCAAGTCTGGCGCCGCCTGCCTGTTCGAGTTCGGGGTTAGGCTGCATTTGGTAGTGGGAGGTGTCGTAGGGCGTTTCTTCCCGCACGCCGCAGATTTTGAATCGGAAATCCGGCGAGACTTCCACCGGCGTATGCCCGTATTCCCCTTTTACCAGACTGACGAATTGCGAGCTTTTGGTGGTGTACATCGGGCGTCCCGCTTTTTCATCGAGCGCGCAGCTCACGGCTTGCGCGCCGACGATTTGCGACGTCGGCGTTACCAGCGGCGGCAGACCGGCAGAGAGGCGCACGCTCGGTATCAGCTCCATGGCGCGCGGCAAAATTTCTTCGGCTTTCAGCTGTTTGAGTTGGGCAACCATGTTCGAGTACATACCGCCCGGAATTTCCGCTTCCTGTACGAGCCGGTTGGGCGCGGGGAATCCGAAGTACGCCTCGATGGCTTGGGCGGCATAGAGCAGCGTGTCGAAGTCGTCGTTTTGAACGGCGGTTATGGCGCGGTCGAGCAGTTTGTCCACTTCGTCGGGCACTTTTTCGGTCATGGGGTCGAATGCTTTTGGCGACGCCTTTTCTTCGCCGAAGACCGACAGGTTGAGTTCCGTGCGAATCGTGCGGAGTTGTTCGTTGATTTTGGAAACGGCATTCATGTTCACCCCAAGCTCGATGCCGAGTTTCCGACAGAAGATATAGACGAGTTCCAAAGCCGGTGCGCCCGTGCCGCCGCCGAACCACCAGCAGTTGGTATCTATGATGTCGGCGCCGGCGGCTATCGCGGCATACACCGATGCCAGTCCGTAGCCCGGCGTACAGTGGGTGTGGAAGTCGATAGGAAGGGATATGGTCTGTTTCAATTTCCGTATAAGCGAACTTACGCGGTGCGGCGGAATGAGTCCCGACATATCTTTTATGGAAATCATATCGGCGCCGAGAGCGGCGAGCTGTTGCGCTTTTTCCACGAAATATTCGTCGGTGAACACGGGTGCCGGATTCTTTTTTCCGCGCAGTTTGTCCCAGAATCCTATTTCTGGATATTTGGGATCGACCGTGTAGCAGACGGCGCAGTCGGCGATGCCTCCGTATTTCTTCACATACTTGATGGTCGATTTCACATTCTCCATATCGTTCAGGCAGTCGAAGATGCGCATGATGCCCACGCCGCTTTCGATGGCGTTGCGGCAGAATCCCTCGATGATTTCATCGGTGTAGGGCGCGTAGCCGAAAAGATTTCTTCCGCGCGAGAGGGCGGTGAGTTTCGATACGCTGCCGACGGCTCGGTAGATAGTTTCGAGGCGCGTCCACGGATTCTCGTTCAGGTAGCGCATGGTCGAGTCGGGCACAGCTCCGCCCCACACTTCCAGTGCGTAAAAGTTCGCTTCCTTGTAGAAAGGAAGGCAGCGGTCTATTTGTGCTTGGGTCATGCGGGTCGCAAACGACGATTGCTGCCCGTCGCGCATAGTCAGGTCGCGAATTTTCAACGTTTTCATAGGTTAGGTTTGGTTAGGTTTGTATCGGGTAAAGATAAGAAACAAAATCAGAATACAGGTATCGGAAACGAAAAAATTTTGCCTTTGCACGAAAAATTTTCCGTCCGATTTCTTCGTATGCAAAATATTGTATCGTAAAGTGTTATGAATAAGTGAGATATCATGGAAAAGGTCATGCGGCGAATACTCTTGGTTTCGACGGCGGTGCTTTTGCTCGTGTTGTCGGCAGCCACTTTTTTTGAAAAATACAGGGGAACCGATTGGGTGAATAATACCGTTTACGGCACGATGTGGTTTGCCTTGTTGTGGACGATGCTTGCCGTGTCGGGGGTGTGGCTGCTTTGCCATCGGCGGAGGTGCATACGTCCGGCGGTCGTGCTGCTGCATCTGGCGTTTGTTGTTATTCTGGCGGGAGCGCTGCTCACGCGGCTTACTGCCGAGCGGGGCGTGCTGCATCTGAAAACCGGCGTACCCGTCGATACCTATCTTACCGATGCGCGCACGACGGCGCATCTGCCTTTCAGCGTAACGTTGCAACGTTTCGACATACGGTATTATCGCGGGACGAATGCGCCGTCCGACTTTGTATCGGCGATAACGATTTCGCTGCCTTCGGGCGAGGTGCTTCCGGCGCAGGTGTCGATGAACAATATCGCCGTGTGCGGCGGGTGGCGCTTTTACCAGTCGTCGTTCGACGACGACGAACAGGGCAGCTGGCTGTCGCTCAATCGCGATGTATTCGGTATTCCCGTAACCTATGCGGGATATGCCTTGTTGTTTTTCGCCTTTGCCGCTTTGCTGCTCGACCCGCACGGTCGCTGCCGTCGTCTGGCGCGGCGCATTTCCCGACCTGCGGCGGTGCTGCTTTTGCTCTTGCCGGCTGCGAATGTCGCCGCCGCGCCCTCCTCGCTTTCTCGTGCCGATGCGGCGGAGCTCGGGCAGGTGCAGGTGCTGTTCGGCGACCGCGTGGCTCCCTTGCAGACGCTTGCTATCGACTTCACGCGCAAACTTGTCGGTGATGATTCGTATCGGGGAATGACCGCCGAACAGGTGTTTGCCGGTTGGCTTTTCTATCCGCAGGAGTGGCAGTACGAACCCATGATACGTGTCAAGAGCCGTGCCATGCAGAAGTTTTTAGGAGTCGGAAAGTATGCTTCTTTCGTCGACTTTTTCGATGCCGATAAACAGTATCGCTTGGAACCCTATCTCCGCAAGGCGTATGCCGATGCCGGCAATGATGTGTGGAACAAGGCGGTGCGCGAAGCCGACGAAAAAGTGCAGCTTGTACTCATGCAGCAGCAAGGCGCTTTGCTGGCGGTGTTTCCTTTTTCCGACGGCGGACGCATGACGTGGCACACGCCGGTCGATGCCGTTTCCGATTCGGTGGCAGTGGAATACCGCCGGATTGTGCAGGGACTTTTCCCGTTGATGTACACTGCCTTGCAGGAGGGAGACACGGCACGCCTGCGTATGGCGATAGCGGGCTTGAAACGCTTTCAACGGCAGACGGGCGGCGACACCGTTTTGTCCGACGCCGAAATGGCGGCGGAACGTCTCTACAATGCCGTGCCGTTTATCTCGCTTCTTTTCATGTCGAAATTGACGCTGGGATTTCTCGCTTTTGCTTTTTATTTTCTCTTTTTCCGTCGGGGCAGTCGTGCGTGCCGTGCGGTCGATGCCGTATTTGTCGGTTGTTTTGTGGTGACGTTTCTCGTCTTGACGGGCGTCGTCGCCCTGCGCACTTGCATCGGCGGGCGGCTGCCGTTGGGCAATGCCTACGAAACGATGCTGTCGCTGGCGTGGTTCGTCATGTTGTTTACCCTCTTGTTGCGACGGCGTATGCAGTGGGTGTTGCCGTTCGGTTTTCTTTTGTCGGGCTTCGCCCTGCTCGTCTGCCATATCCGGCAGATGGACCCGCAAATCACCCCGTTGATGCCGGTGCTTTCGTCGCCGCTGTTGAGCATTCATGTAAGCTGCATCATGGCGGCGTATGCGCTGCTTTCGGTACTCTCTCTCAACAGTGCGGTCGCGCTCTGCCTTCCGCCGGCGTCGGCGATGGTGCGGCAGCAAACCCTGCTGGGGCGTTTCCTGCTCTATCCGGCATTGTTCCTGCTGACGGCGGGCATATTCATCGGGGCGGTATGGGCGAATGTTTCTTGGGGGACGTATTGGAGCTGGGACCCCAAAGAGGTGTGGGCGCTTATCACCTTGTTGGTCTATGCTTTTCCGCTGCACGACAGGCTCTTGCCTCCATTTCGACGCCCGCGTTTTTTTCATGCCTTTCTGGCGGCGGCGTTCATCACCGTGCTGATGACTTATTTCGGAGTCAATTATTTTCTCGGAGGACTTCACAGTTATGCCGATTAGGATATAAAAAACGGAAAAACGTACAAATTTTCGGGTTTTTATCTTTTCATGTAGAACGATGATGCAATAATTTTGCGTCCGAATAAATCTTTGACAAGTAATGAAAAAGGTAATGACGGCGATTCCTATCGCCTTGTGTTTGCTTTGCAGTTGCAGCAACGGTCGGCGGACAGAGCAGCTGCGCACGGTATTGACGGTCGAGCCGGTAAGTGTCGGCACCGAAGAGATGAAAGTTTTTTCCGGTGTCGTGCAGGAGGCGCGGACTATCAGTTTGGGATTCAAGACGCCCGGACAGATAGACAGCATCGGTGTGAAAGAGGGCGATTACGTGCAAGCCGGACAGCTCTTGGCGCGGCTCGACGACAGCGATTACAAGTTGGGCGTGGAGGCGGCGCAGATACAGTACGACCAGTTGCGGAACGAGGTCGCCCGTATGAAAACGCTTTATGAAAACAAAAACATATCGGGCAACGACTACGAAAAAGCTGTTGCCGGTTTGCAGCAGTTGCAAGTGCAGTTGCAGGTCAATCGGAACAAGTTGGACTATACGCGCCTCTATGCGCCTGCCGACGGTTATGTGCAGAGCGTGAATTTCGAGGAGTCGGAAATGGTCGATGCCGGCACGCCGCTGATAGCACTGTTGGATATGTCGCAGATGGAGGTGAGCATCGACCTGCCGGCAGCCCTTTACAACCGCCGCGACGACTTCGTCGGATTTTTCTGCCGCTCGACCGTTACGGGCAGCGAGAACATACCGCTTGCCTTAATCGGCATTACGCCGAAAGCCGACGGCACGCAGCTCTATAAGATGCGCCTGCTGCTTTCGCGCAAAGACACCCGCCTGTCGTCGGGCATGAATGTCGAAGTGCTCGTGCACATCGCCGGCAAGGGTGCCGGTTCGGTGTACACCCTGCCACTGCACGCGATTTTCCATGAAAATGCCGACAGTTACGTGTGGGTGCTCGGCGCCGATTCCGTCGTGTATAAAACGCCGGTGCTCGTCGAAGGTGTCGATGCGGCGGGCAATGCCGTGATAACGTCGGGACTTGCCGGCGGCGAGTCGGTGGTGAAAGCCGGCGTCGATGCCTTGCACGAAGGTGAGAAAGTGCGTGTGCTTACCCCGTCGGAAGAAAATGTAGGAGGTATTCTGTAATGAAAATGACTGAATTTTTCGTGCGGCGTCCGACCCTCTTTTGGTCGGCGATAGTCGGTATTCTGATAGCCGGTGTGCTTGCTTTCATCGCCATGCCCAAGTTGGAAGACCCCGCCATTGCCGTCAAACAGGCGATGGTTATCGTCCCGTATCCGGGAGCCGATGCCCACGAAGTGGAATTGAAAGTGGCGCAGGTCATGGAAGACGAATTGCGCGCCCTGCCCGATATTAAGAAAATAGGTACGGAGTGTCAGAACGGTCTGGCGATGTTCACCGTCGAATTTAAGATGACCGTGCTGATGAAAGACCTCGAACAGCATTTCGACCTCTTGCGCCGCAAAGTGAACGACACCCGCCAAAAACTGCCGCAGGATTGTTACGACCCTATCGTTGTCGATGACATGATGGACGTTTACGGCATCTTCTATGCCCTTACGGCCGACGGCTATTCCTATCCCGAAATGTACAAGTACGCCCGCCTGTTGCGCCGCGAACTGCTCGGCGTGAAAGGCGTGAAGCGCATCAACATCGGAGGCAACCGCGACGAGGTAATCGACATCACGCTCTCGAAAGAGATGATTGCCCGCAACGGGCTCATTCCGGCACGCATCATGATGGCGCTGCAAAGCGCCGGAAAAACGGTGAATGCCGGCGCCTATCTCGCCGGCAACGACAAAATACGATTGAGCGTGGGCGAAGCCATAGAAAACGAAGACGACATTCGCGACCTCTATATCGCTACCGTCGATGGCAAAACGATACGTTTGGGCGATGTGGCGAAAATCGAACGGACGTATGCCGAACCGCAGCGCAACGGCTTTTTCGTGGACGGCAAACCGGCGCTGGCTATCTGCATCGCCATGGAGGAAGATGCCATTGTGCCCGACGTGGGCAAGGCGGTCGATGCCCGTCTGGCAGAAGTGATGGAACAGCTTCCGGTAGGTATGGAAATGGAAAAGATATTTTTCCAGCCCGACAAGGTCGATGAGGCTATTACATCGTTTATGCTCAACCTGTTGGAGTCGATACTCATCGTCATACTGGTACTCGTCTTCACCATGGGATTCCGCAGCGGCGTCATCATCGGTTTCGGTTTGATACTGACCATTGCCGTGTCGTTCCCCATTTTGCTCTGCTGCGGCACGACGCTGCAGCGCATATCGTTGGGAGCGTTCATCGTGGCGATGGGTATGCTGGTCGATAACGCCATTGTGATAATGGACGGCATACTGATTGACAAGAAACGCGGCTTGCCGCCCAAAACATACCTCTACCGCATAGGCAACAATACAGCCATACCGCTGCTCGGCGCGACGATTATCGCCGCCTCCACGTTCCTGAGCGTTTACCTCTCGCCCGATTCGGCGGGAGAGTATGCCCACGATTTGTTTCTCGTGTTGTGCGTCAGCCTGCTGTCGAGTTGGGTACTGGCATTGATACAGGTGCCCATGTGCGCCAAGTCGTGGCTGCCGGCACGCGAAAAGAAGGCGGAAAAAGAAGGCGAAGTCATGAACTCGCCCGTACACCGTTTCGTGCGGCGCACCGTTTCGCTGCTTATCGCACACAAGAAAAAAACGATAACTGTTGCTGTAATGGTGCTGCTGTTGTGTGCCTTCGGAATGACGAAGGTGAAAAATCTCTTTTTCCCCGATTTCGATTACAAGCAATTTGTCGTCGAATACTTCCTGCCCGCCCAGACCGACCCCGACAAGGTGCGGCACGACCTTTTGGAAATGACCGAGCTGCTGCATCAGAATCCTGCCGTCGAACGGGTAACGGCAAGTATGGGCAGCGCGCCGGCGCGCTATTGTCTGGTGCGTCCCATGACCTCCGGCGGCGATTGCTACGGCGAGTTGCTCGTCGATTGCAAGGATTACGCTACGATAGTGGAGCAGATACCCGTTATCCGCAAGCAGCTGCGCGAGAAATATCCCGATGCCTATATCCGGCTGCGCAAATACAATTTTTCCATAGCCACTTCCCATACGGTCGAGGTCGAATATACCGGACCCGACCCTGCCGTGCTGCGCTCCCTCAGTGCGCAGACGGAGGAAATTATGCGCCGCTGTCCCTATGTCGACCCCTATTCGGTGCAGAATAACTGGAAGCCCAAAGGCAAAACCTTTATTGCCGAATACGTGCAGCAAGACGCTTTGCGGGCGGGCATCGAGCGGAGCGACGTGGGCAACGCCCTGCTGGCTGCCACCGACGGTATGCCCGTAGGCGTGCTTGCCGACAACGACCGCATGGTGCTCATCAACCTGCTTGTGCGCAATGCCGACGGCAGCCGCATCACCGACCTCAACGACATTCCCGTGTGGAGCATGATGAACGTCCGTTTCTCCGACGAAGACGTGCAGCGCCTCATGACCGGCGCGCTGGGCATGGAGGAGTTGCAAGACCGTATGTTCCGCAGTATGCCGTTGAGCAACGTCGCGCGGAATATCCGGCTCGACTGGGACGAAAACGTCGTCTGCCGCCGGAACGGCAGCCGGGCTATCGAAGCCGAATGCGACCCCGATTATGAACTCTTCGACGCTACCCCCGCCAAAGTCATGGCGGATATAAAGGACGAAGTCGATGCCATTCCCTTGCCCGACGGCTACACCCGTCGCTGGGTCGGCGAAATCGAACTGCAAAACGACGCCCTGAGCAACGTATTGAAATACATACCCCTTACCGTATTTCTGATATTGATTATCCTCCTGCTGCTGTTCAACAGCTGGAAAAAAGTAATCCTCATTTTGCTGTGCATTCCTTTCGTGCTTTGCGGCATCACGCCGGCATTGTTTTTGTGCCGGCAGCCCTTCACCTTCATGGCGATTATCGGCATGATAGGATTGATAGGCATGATGGTGAAAAATGCGATTGTGCTCGTCGATGAAATAAACCGTCTCATCGTCGAGGAGGGCAGGCAGCCCTATTATGCCGTCGTCGATGCCACCGTCTCGCGTGTGCGTCCCGTCCTCATGGCGTCTTTGACCACTATCGTGGGCATGATACCGCTGGTAGCCGACCCCATGTTCGGCTCCATGGCAATCACCATTATGGGCGGTCTTACCGTCGGCACGATAATTACATTGATACTTCTGCCCTTGTTCTACACCGCATTTTTCCATGTGCGCAAACCGGAATAAGGAAAAGATTGGCAACCGATAAAAAGGAACGAAATGAAAAAAATTATCATATCATCAGCCGCGATATTACTCTGCTGCACGGCGCTGCGGGCACAAGAGCAGGAGCCGCTTATGCTTTCACAGGAGGAGTGCCGGAAAATGGCGCTCGCCTACAACGAAGATATGCAGAACGCCGATAACGAATTGCGGAAAGCCAAGTTGGACAAAGCCATTGCCTTTGCCGCCTATTTGCCCGGATTCGACGCCAGCGCGTCGGGCACCTACATTTATCCCGACATCGACATGATGGGTATGGAGCTGCAAATGCGCGGTATGTATGCGGCGGGAGTTACCCTGACACAGCCGATTTATGTAGGCGGTAAAATCCGCGCAGCCAACAAGCTCTCGCGCATCGGACTCGACTGTGCCGAAGAAATGACGCGCAAAACCCGCATGGAGGTGCTTTACGATGCCGACAATGCCTATTGGACTTTCATCGCTGTCGCCCGCAAGGTGCGTATGCTCGAATCGTATTCCGCGCAGATGGACGCCATATACCGACAGGTCGAAACGAGCCTTGCCTCGCAGCTGGCTACCGAAAACGACCTGCTCCGCATCAGCGCCAAACGCAGCGAAATAACCTATCAGCTGCAAAAAGCCCGCAACGGCGCCGACCTCTGTCGCATGGCGCTTTGCAATGTCATCGGTGCCGACCTCGACACCCGCATCATTCCCACCGATACGGTGATTACCGTAACCCCACCGGAATATACCGACGAGAGTATCGAACTGCGCCCCGAACTGCACCTTCTCCAAAAACAGATAGAAGCCGGAGAGCAGCAGATACGCATGGCGCGTTCCGAGATACTTCCCTCTGTGGCATTGATGGGCGGCTACCTTTATTATGGAAACATAAAGATGAAAAGTCTCGTCGCCGACCCGACGTCGGGCGCTTACGTTCCCTATACGCAGGAATTTAAGGACGGATTTGCCGTAGCCATGCTTTCGGTGTCGGTGCCGCTTTTCCATTGGGGTGCCGGATTGAAAAAAGTGAAGAAAGCCAAACTCGACCTCGAAAACAACCGCCTCGCTTTGCAGAAAAACAGCCGCCTGCTCTCGATAGAGGTGCGACAGGCGCTCCGCAACCTCACCGACAGCTACACGATGATAGAAACGACCGAATTGGGCTGCCGGCAGGCGGAAGCCAACTTGCAGAACATGAACACCCGCTACGAAGCCTCCATGTGTACGCTTACCGACCTGCTCGATGCGCAGGCGCAATGGCAGCAGGCGTTGAGCAACCGCATCGAGGCGCAGACCCAGTACAAAATATACGAAACCGACTATCTCCGCGCCACCGGACGGCTGGAATAAAAAATCGCCCTGCAAATTTCTTTGCAGGGCGAAAAATGTAATTCATTAAGAAAATCTTTCTTTCATTCTATTTGGCATCTTGTTCGACAGGAGAATATTCGGTGTCGTGCTATGCCTGATTCTTTTTCTCCTTTGTCGCACGGAACAAAATTACCTGTCTGCACTGCCAAATGACGGCAGTGCGGATAAAAATTTCAAATTTTTTATTTCCGCAAAGAATCGGCGGATAATTTTTACAGACCGGCTGAAATGTATATCTTTGTCGGGGCGAAGCCGTTTTCTTCCATTCCCGTTTTGGAAAATAGACACCGTTCGCCTTGTAATCCGGAAAAAAGAGGTTTATGAAGAATATCCGCAATTTTTGCATCATCGCGCATATCGACCACGGCAAGAGCACATTAGCCGACCGCCTGCTCGAATACACCCACACCATCGCCCCGCAGGATTTGCAGGCGCAGGTGCTCGACGACATGGATTTGGAGCGGGAGAGGGGCATTACCATAAAGAGCCATGCCATACAGATGGAATATGCCTGCAAGGGCGAAACCTATATTCTCAATCTGATTGACACTCCGGGGCATGTCGATTTCTCTTACGAAGTATCGCGTTCGATTGCAGCCTGCGAAGGCGCGCTGCTCGTCGTCGATGCCTCGCAGGGCATTCAGGCGCAGACCATCTCCAACCTCTATATGGCGCTGGAAAACGATTTGGAGATTATTCCCGTGATGAACAAAATCGACCTCGACAGCGCCATGCCCGATGAGGTGGAAGACCAAATCGTCGAACTGCTTGGCTGCAAGCGCGAAGAAATATTGCGCGCCAGCGGCAAGACCGGCGCCGGCGTGGAGGATATTCTCAACGCCATTGTCGAGCGCATTCCCGCGCCGAAAGGCGACCCCGATGCCCCCTTGCAGTGCCTTATCTTCGACTCGGTATTCAATTCGTTTCGCGGAATCATCGCCTATTTCAAAATAGTGAACGGCGTTATCCGTTCGGGCGATCAGGTGAAATTCGTCGCTACGGGCAAAGAATACGAAGCCGATGAAGTCGGCGTTCTCAAAATGGACTTGTCGCCCCGCAAGGAGTTGCGCACCGGCGATGTAGGCTACATCATTTCGGGCATCAAGACCTCCCGCGAGGTGAAAGTGGGCGACACCATTACCCACATCGCGCGCCCCTGTGCCGAAGCCATCGACGGCTTCGAGGAGGTGAAGCCGATGGTGTTTGCCGGCGTATATCCGATTGAAAGCGAAGACTTTGAAAACCTGCGGGCATCTCTGGAAAAATTGCAGCTCAACGATGCTTCGCTCACTTTTCAGCCCGAATCGTCGGTAGCGCTCGGTTTCGGTTTCCGTTGCGGATTTCTCGGACTGCTCCACATGGAAATCGTGCAGGAGCGCCTTGACCGCGAGTTCGATATGGACGTCATCACGACCGTCCCCAACGTTTCTTACAAAGTCTATGACAAGAAAGGAAACGTCATCGAGGTGCACAACCCCTCCGGACTTCCCGACATTACGCTTATCGACCACATCGAAGAACCCTATATCCGCGCTTCGGTTATCACCGTTGCCGACTACATCGGTCCCATAATGACGCTCTGCCTCGGCAAACGCGGCGAGCTGGTGAAGCAGGAATACATTTCGGGCAATCGGGTGGAACTCATTTACGACCTGCCGCTGGGCGAAATAGTCATTGATTTTTACGACAAGCTGAAAAGCATTTCCAAAGGGTATGCCTCGTTCGATTACCACTTGCACGATTTTCGTCCTTCGAAACTCGTCAAGCTCGATATTCTGCTCAACGGCGAGTCGGTCGATGCCCTTTCGACGCTCACCCATGCCGACAATGCCGTAACCTTCGGTCGCCGCATGTGCGAGAAATTGAAAGAGCTGATACCCCGCCAGCAATTCGATATTGCCATACAGGCGGCTATCGGCGCCAAAATCATCGCCCGCGAAACAATAAAAGCCGTGCGCAAGGACGTTACTGCCAAATGTTACGGCGGCGACATAAGCCGTAAGCGCAAACTTCTTGAAAAACAGAAGAAAGGCAAGAAGCGCATGAAACAAATCGGTACGGTCGAAGTACCGCAGAAAGCCTTTTTGGCGGTGCTGAAACTCGATTGACGCGGCAACATTCCGGTACGAAAAGTTGTTTTCTGTAAAATAGACGCGCTTTATGACAGACCGGTTGTACGCTTTGCGCAAGTCGCTCCACACGTATGCCAACGGCGGATACATATTGATAGCCGTTACGGTGCTTGCCATGACGATGGCGAACTCGCCGTGGCGCGACGCCTATTTTTCGTGGTGGAACGCTCCCGTGTCGGCGCAGATAGGCGGCTTCAACCTTTTCGAACACCACGGACAGCCGATGTCGCTCATGCAGGTCATCAACGATGCCCTCATGGCGCTTTTCTTTTTCTCTGTCGGTCTGGAAATCAAACGCGAAGTTTTGGTGGGCGAGCTTTCCTCCATGCAGAAAGCGTTGGGTCCCGTCGTTGCCGCACTGGGCGGCATAGCCTTTCCCATACTGCTCTTTTGGCTGTTGGCGTCCGACGCGGCGATGCTGCGCGGCTGCGCCATACCTATGGCTACCGACATCGCTTTTTCGTTAGGCGTTTTGAGTATGTTCGGCAAGCGGGTGCCCATCGGGCTGAAAATCTTTCTGGCGGCGCTGGCGGTTGCCGACGACATCGGCGGCATCTTGGTCATTGCCGTGTTTTACACCGCGCACATTTCGTGGTGGTGGCTGGTTTATTCGTTTATAGCCTTGGCGCTGCTCTATGCCGGCGGGCGGTTTCTCCGCATTCAGAGCAAAACTTTTTACCTGCTGTTCGGCGTTGCCGTCTGGTATTTTTTTCTGCGTTCGGGCATACACCCCACGATTTCGGGCGTATTGGTGGCATTCTGCATACCGGCGCGTCCGCTGGTCGATACGCGCCGCTTCATCGAGGAGATACACGATGCCCTGCATGAATTTCCGCATACGCAACCCGCTGCCGGAAAAAACGCCCTGCTCACGAACGAGCAGATGAATGTGCTGAAAGAGGTGGAGTCGGCTTCCGACCGCGTCATCAGTCCGTTGCAGGACTTGGAAGACATGCTGCACCCGTTGATTAATTATTTGATAATTCCGCTTTTCGCTTTTGCCAATGCCGGCATATCGCTGGCGGGCGTGGAGGCGGGGACGCTGTTTCAGGGAATCGCGTTCCCGATATGGGTGGCGCTGGCGGTCGGCAAGTTTGCGGGGATATTTCTCTTTGCGTGGCTGCCGGTTGCCTGCCGGTGGGTGAAGCGTCCCGACTTCGTTACGTGGCGCATGATAGCCGGTGTTGCGGCGTTGGGAGGCATCGGGTTTACCGTATCGCTGTTTATCGCCAACCTTTCGTTCCCGTCGCTTTCCGCTGCCGATGCGGCATTTCTCGCCCAAGCCAAATTAGGGATTCTCGTCGGCTCCATACTCTCGGGCGTGGTCGGGTATATCCTGCTTAGTTTTTCGCTGCCGCCCGCTCCGAAAGAGTAGAAAATCTTTTACAGAAAAATGTTTACCGATGCGCCGAGCGTGTACGATGAGAAGGCTTTGTGGGTCTGTATCACGTTGTCGGGCTCGTCGATGAAGTAGTAGCGGTAATTCGTCGGCGTGAGCGTGTAGTCGAAAAAGAAGCGTAAGCCCATTTGCCGTTTTACCCAATAAGAGATTGTCAGTCCCGTCTGAAAGTCGGGTGCATGGATTTCCTTGATTTTCAGAAAAGGCGTTTGGGCGGTTTCGTCATTGCCGGTCAGATACAGCGTTTGCGGCTCGCCGAAAGAGTAGCCCGCCAGCAGTTTGCTCTCCACCGACCAGCGGTAGGTGAGAGGCAGTACGAAATAGCCGCCCGCCGAAACCGAAAGAAAATCGAAGCTGCCGCCGGCGATACCTGTTTGTTCGTCGGAAAGATATTTTCCGAAAGCCTTGTTCATTTGCAGGGCTGCGGGTACGTGGCTGGCGGTCGCTTGTCCGCCGATGCCCGCGTAGTTGTTGATAAGCCAAGCCCCCTCTATGCCCGTCGAGGCGCCCGTCGAGGTGGTGAAGCACAAGGCGTCGTCGATGCGTATCGTCTTTGCCATGAACGTGAATCCCGTGTTCAGACCGAAGAACGACGGCGTGCGGTCGGGCAGCCTCGTATCGTAGTCGTATTTCGGATATTGTATGCCTTTGTCCTTGAATATCAATCCGGCAATCCAATATCCCATTTCGGTGGAAAGAATGCCGATGCCGGCGCCCGTCATCACGTCCGAAATCCAGTGCCGGTTGTTCATTAGGCGCGAGTAGGCGGTAACGGTGGCGAGCGTGTAGCCTGCCACGCTGTACCACGGACTGCGCCGCCCGAACTCCTCGTGCAGCATGGTGGCGGTCATGAATGCCGTTGCGGCGTGTCCCGACGGAAAAGAATTTTTCTCATCGGAATTGGGACGTTGCGATTTGACCGTATATTTCAATCCGTTGTTCACTATCGCCATGATAGCCACCGAAAAGGCGTCCGCCGTGAGCATACGTCCCCACGAACTGTAACTTTTCACGCCGCCGATTTTCAATCCCAGCAGCAGTACTGCCGGCGCATATTGCAGGTAATCGTCGTAGTGTTGGCGAAAGTGGGGTATATAGGCGTTCCGCAGGTCGTTGAACGGCTGTTTGGCAAATTCCATGACGACACCGCCCGCTGCCAGCGGTACGGCTATGGAAGTCTCTTTGAACCATTCTTTCGAGGTTAGTCGGTCGAGTTTCTTTTGCGCTTTTCCGTAGAAGAGCGGGCGCCGGTAGGGCAGGCTGTCACACGGCGAGGCAAGCGAAAGCGTTGCATACGCGCTGCCGTACGACTGCTGTGCATGCAGCGGCAGACAGCACGCGAAAAGAAAAAACACCATTCCCCAAATCGAAAAGCGCATCATAGTCGATAAATTTTTTGCAAAGTAAAAAGTTTTTTAAGGGAAATGGGATAAATCCGGAACAAAAAAAGCAAAAAGATTGTTCTTTGTACGGACAGGAACAGATGCAGCGATTTTTTTCTATTTATTTACTGAATGGCTCCCTGCATCTGTTCTTTTATCTTTTCGGCGATTTCGTCGCAGAGTTTCTCGAACGGTTGCGTGCCATCGACCCAATATATCGAAAATCCCCGCCGCTCCATGCCGCGAAACCACGTCATCTGCCGTTTGGCGAACTGGTGAATGGCTGTTTCCAGCAGGGTAAACATCTCTTGATAACTGTATTTTCCCAATACGTATTCGGTCAGAAATTTATATTCCAGACCGTAGTAAATCAGATTTTCGGGCGGAATGCCCTCGGCAAGCAGACCGCGCACTTCATCGACCATGCCGCCGTCGAGCCGTTTTTTCAGCCGCTCGGTGATGCGCTGCCGGCGCACTTCGCGGTCTATGGCGATGCCCGCGATAAAACTTTTCAGCGGTTTGTCCTGTCGGACTTCGGGCGGCAGGCTCCGGTAATACTCCTCTATTTCTATGGCGCGTATGGCGCGTTTGCACGTATCGGTGTCGGTCGTGTTGTGCAGCGTTTTGTAGGAGCGCAGCAGCGCTTCGAGTTCGGGCAGCGATTTGTCCGCCAGCCGTCGGCGCAGCTCCGTGTTCTCGGGCACCTGCGGCATACTGTACCCTTTCAGAACGGTTTCGATGTAAAGCCCCGTGCCGCCGCAGAGCAGCGGCAGCCTGCCCCGCGAACGTATCGCGTCGAACGCCGTGTTGAAGTCGCGTTGATATTCGTACAGGTTGTAGCGGTAGCCCGGCTCGCAGATGTCTATCAGGTGATACGGAATCGTGCGCCCGTGCAGCCGGTATTCGTTCAGGTCTTTTCCCGTGCCGATGTCCATGCGCCGGTATATCTGGCGCGAATCCGCGCTGATGATTTCCGCACCGAGTTTTTCGGCGAGCAGCACTGCCAGCGCCGTTTTCCCCGACGCCGTCGGACCCAGTAGTGTCAAAATATCCATTATATTTGCGCTCTGACTGTTTTGTACAAATGTAGTCGAAATTTCGAAAAGAAAGAAATAATATATGCTTTTTATGTTTATATTTGTAGTGAAACACATGAATTTGCAACAGTTATAAAAAAAATATTTCAATAATTAGTTTCTTTTTTGCAGATATTTTATATCTTTGCGCCGGCATGTTGTAAACAAATATCTAAAAAAGATTTGTTTAAGACGCAAATTTTCGTTCAGAAATGCCATTATGCAAAGTGCTATGAAAAAATATGCGGGAATAATTTTGCTGCTTTTGCTTGCCGTACAGGCATTTGCCAAAGACAGAAGAATTGTCAAAGGTAAAGTTGTCAGCGAGTCAGGCGAAAGTTTGATAGGAGTAACCGTACAGGAAAAAAATCGTACGGGCAGTGCTGTTATTACCAACATCGACGGCAATTATACTATTTCAATTACGCAAGGTGAAACTTCGATGCTCGTGTTTTCCTGCATCGGTTTCGAGACGCAGGAAGTGCTTGTCGGACCCCGTACCGAAGTCGATATAACCCTCTATCCGAAAAGCACCTATATGGACGAGGTGGTCGTAACGGGTTATCAAAACATCAACCGCAGGGAATTGGCGAGTGCGGTTTCTCAACTGGATATGGACGAAATACAGCTGGCCGACAAGTTTTCTATCGACCAAATGTTGGCGGGACAGGTTGCCGGTATGTCCGTCTTGACGACCAGCGGCGACCCGAGCGCAACCCCGAAAATCCGTATTCGCGGTACCTCCTCCCTCTATGGCAATACCGCCCCGCTTTGGGTGCTCGACGGCATCATTCTCGACGACAACAGCGTGAATTGGGACGCGAGCGGCAATCTCGACCCCCTTGCCGACGATGCCCAGTATCTGGTCGGTAATGCCATTGCCGGTGTCAATCCGAGCGATATCGAGAGTATCACCGTCCTCAAAGACGCTTCGGCAACAGCTATTTACGGTATTCAGGCTGCCAACGGCGTCATTGTCGTTACCACGAAAAAAGGGCATCGCGGAGCGCCGCGGATTACCTACAACGGTTCCGTTTCGGTCAATCAGCGCGAAAACTACCGCCGCCTCTATCTCATGGATGCCGGCGAGCGCGTGCAGCTCTCGAAAGATTTGTTGGCGGGTCGTCTGGCATATACCCGCAACCAGTTCAATCTCGGCTACGAGATGTTGAAAATGCAGTATGATTCCAAGATGCTTTCGCGTGCGGAATTCAACGATGCCGTCGATGAAATGATTACCCGCAACACCGACTGGTTCGACCTCCTTTTCCGCAATTCCGTTTCACAGAATCATACGCTCGGGCTTTCGGGCGGAACCTCCACCACCACCTATTACGCCTCGCTCGGTGTTTCCAACACGCCGGGTACCGGCAACGAAAGTCTCGCTCGGCGCTACACCGCCATGCTGAAACTCTCCTCATGGGTGCACCCCAGAGTCTATTTCGGATTTTCTTTGAACGGAAACATCTCCCACAACGAGGGTTATTACCCCACGTTCAATCCCGATTCCTATGCGCGCGAAACCGCCCGCACCATACCGGCATACAACGACGACGGCTCCCTCTTTTTTTACAAGCCTTACGAAGTATTCTCTTTCAGTAACATGAGTGGCGGTACTTACCGTTTCAATGCCCTGCACGAAGCCGAAGCCACCGGAAACGAATCCGATATAGGCGCTATTACCGGACTCTTCAATTTCGTCTGGAAGATTTACGACGGGCTGCGCTACGAGCTCACCGGCTCCTATGTATATAATGCGGTGAAGACCAACGCATGGGCGAAAGACGATTCTTATTGCGTCAATGAAATACGCGGCTGGATAAAAGACGATTTGGAATTCGGCACGCCGGCGTGGGACAACAGCGTTCTGGCACAGGGCGGTCTTATCAGCAAGAGCGAAACGACCAAAACCACCCTCGACCTGCGCAACACCCTCTCTTATTCCAAAGACTTCAACGGACACCTCGTCAGCGCATTGGGCACTTCGGAGTTGCGCAGCGTCATCACCGACGGTTTTTCCGGTACCTATTACGGCTGGATGCCCGAGCGCGGGCAAATCATTTCGCCGGCATACACCGATTATTATCTGAATGATATAAAGCTCGGTCGCCACACGCCCGGTATCGTAGACAATCACGCCAACACGGTTTCGTGGATTTTCTCGGGAATTTATTCCTATAAAGACACCTACACCATCAATGCCAATGTGCGTATGGACGGCTCCAATCAGTTCGGCGAAAATCCCGAATACCGCTTCCTCCCCATTTGGTCGGTGGCAGGAAAGTACGCTTTGACCAACGAACATTTCATGGGCGCTTGCAAAGACTGGCTTTCCTATCTGGCTGTCAGAGCTTCCTACGGTATACAGGGCAATGTCGATAAAGGCACTTCGCCCGACCTCGTCATGGCAATCGGAAACATCAGTTCGCAGACAGGCATAGCCTCGTCTACGGTGGCATATTGGCCCAATCCCGACCTGCACTGGGAAAAGACCACCCAGTACAACGTCGGTCTCGATTTCTCCTTCTTGGGCGACCGCATTACCGGCACCGTCGATGTCTATAAAAAAGTGGGCACCGATATGATTATGAACAAAACCATTTCGGCGGTAAACGGCTACACGATTCGAAAAATCAACGGCGGAAACGTGAACAACAGCGGCTTCGAACTGGCGTTGAAATTCACGCCCGTACAAAATAAAAAGATGCGCTTGGTCATCGGTTTCATACATTCCTATAATAAAAACAAACTGATGAAAGCCAACGACGAAGTCTCCAATACCCTCGACAACATGATATCGGGCTCTGCCCTGCTTGTCGGAGAGAGTCTCGGTACCATTTATTCCTATCCTTTTGCCGGTCTCGATCACGATACGGGATTGCCGCTCTTTTACGATGCTGTCGGAAACACCGAAGCGACGTGGGGCAGCAAGACCTATAAAAACTATACCCTCTACGACGACGAAATCGCTTTGGAAAAGTCGGGTGTCCTGACGCCTCCCCATACCGGCGGTATCAACCTCGAATACCGCATTCGGAACTGGACGCTGAGAGGTTCGTTCACCTATTCGTTGGGCGCTGTCGGACGTCTGCCTTTCCTTTATGGCGACTACGACTCCGTGTTCGACCCCGAAAAAAATCTTTCCCGCGAATTGAACGACCGCTGGGAAAAGCCCGGCGACGAGGCGCATACCGATATTCCCGCCCTGTACGACGACCATACCTATGAAAATCTGGGCGTCCGTCCCATGCGCGACAATGTCAACAGAAAGAGCGGTACCACCATGTACGACTATTCCACCGCACGGGTATGCTCCACCGACAACTTCCGCCTGCGCAGTCTCTCGCTTTCCTATATCTTCGACACGAAGATGTTGCAGAAAATGCACCTCTCCAATTTCCAGATTTCGGCTCAGGCAAACAACCTCTTCATCATCGCCGACAAACGCTGGCACGGTTTCGACCCCGAACAGGGTCCTATGGCAAACTCCTCGATACCCCGTACCTACTCCTTGTCGGTAACCATCGGCTTTTAATCGAAAAACAGGAAAAAGATGATACGTGAAACAACGACATACTTCATAGCTCTGGCTGCGCTGCTTTGCAGTTGCGACGATTTTTTGGAGCGTTCGGCGCAGAACTTGGTAATCCCCACCACGTGCAGCGATTACGCCGAAATTCTGCAAGGCGAAGGCTATTTCGACAATTTGCTCCAATACGGCGTTTGGCTCAATCTCATGACCGACGACATGGAATTGTACACCCCTTTGTGGGACAATGCTTTGCCTTTCAACCTGAACTATTACCGCTACGCTTATCAGTGGCGCGACGAATTGGAAATACCCGATGAGGGTTTCAATGACGAACTGTTCGGCTACCTCTATTCGCAGGTGCTTCTTGCCAATACCTGCCTCGACGCTCTGCCCGATCTCGAAGGCTCCGACGAAGAGAAAGACATCTTGCGCGGACAGGCGCTCTTTCACCGTGCCTATGCCTATCTGCTGCTGGCAAACCTCTATGCCGTGCCCTACGACAAAGCGACGCCCGATACCGAGTGCGTGCCCCTGAAAACCGACCCCACTCCCTCGTTGGAGCCCTATTACCGCGCCACTTTCGGTGAGGTGTATGCCCTTATCGAAGACGACATAAAAGAGGGGTTGGCTGCCTTGAAGGGGAAAAAGACCGGAAACTATTACTACATCGGATACGACGCCATGCTTTTCGTTGCCATGCGCGAAGCCCTCTACACCGAAAATTTCGATGCCGTTATCGAATATGCCTCCGAGATACTGAACGACAACGACAAACTTTTCGATATTACCGACCGCATCACGGCGGTGGCTCCGGGCGAGGAATCCTATTCGTCCAAATACGACAACTTCTTTCAGCCCGCCAATCCCGAATTCATATTCGTTTACACGGGAAACCGGAGCCTGAGGGATATCAACAGCCTTATCATGACGGTCAACTCCATGGATCAGACCTTTTGCGTGTCGCACACCATCGACAACAATCTGGTGGACTGCTACGACTACGACACGCTGACCCATGTGGGCGACCACCGCATGCCCTATTGGTTCATCATGCCCCATAAACCGTCGACACACATTTATTATTTGGAGGGAAATTATCACCCACTGAAATACAATTTGTATGACAATCTTTACCGCCATTCGGCTTTTCGCACGGCAGAAGCCTACGTAACCCTTGCCGAAGCCTATGCCCGCAAAGCCTCGCCCGATTACGGTAAGGCGCTCGACTATGCCAATCGCCTGCGTAAATACCGCTTGGACAGTCAGGCGTATGTCGAGCTGAACCCAGCTGATTTCGTCTCTTCCGATGCCATTGTGCAATTCATTTGGGACGAGCGGCGCCGCGAGCTCTGTTTCGAGGAGCTCCACCGCTGGATAGACCTGCGCCGCACCACACGCCCCGAAATCATACACCCTTACGGCAAAACCTCAGGATATTATAAGCTGGAAAAAGACGACGGCGCCTACACCCTGAATTTCCCGAGCGATGAGCGCCTTCTCAATCCCCAGAATACCAATGCCCGACCACTCCGTCAAATGCTGCCTTATGAAAACAACTGATAGTAATAACCTTAAAAAATTTTTATTGTATGAAAAAAATCCTGCTTTTTGCACCGCTCTTTGCAGCGGCTGCGTTGTTCGCTGCTTGCGACGACACGAACGATGAACCCGAAGTCGAGCCCTATGTGCCGGCTGCCAAAGCCATTGATATCTTTAACGATACCTACAACCTCGATGCCGTAGTCGATGTCGATACGGCAACTTTCCGCTACGCCTCTCCGGACGGTTCCATGTTCATCTATGGAAATCGTCCGTCGCCTGAAGATCCCAAGGGCGAAGATGTTCCCGATTTTTATGGACAGTATTATGTTCCTGCCGATACCGGTTACATATATAAGGTGTTGAATTTCCTCGAAGACGAAGTATTCCCCGTATTCGGCACCGAATTTATACAGAAGTATATGCCGCGTAAAATCTATTTTGCCAGCGAAATGCAATTTAATTATTGGGTGGCTGATAAGGAAGTTGCATATTATAATATCGCTTATGACGTGCACGGTACATTCGAAGGCGGAACCTGCTGCCCCGAATTTATCATGTTTTCGCACTGCTGCCCCGATTTCGACACGATGGATAAAAACTATCTGAAACGCCTCTACGTGTCGCTGATTTGCGAATACATATACTCTTACACGCTCAATCAGGAAGACCACCCGTTGAACAGCCCTAAATTTGAGGCATTCAAACAGATAGGTTACGATTATACGGTCGGAGCCGATTTGTCAGACTTTGGCATGGGCTTCTTTTCCATGAATGAAAATTGCATGGGATATTACGAATCCGATGCTGATGATTTTGTGCAGGGTTGGACGAATCTTGGCGACTCCTCTTATGTTGATGAAGACGAGTGGAAACACTTGTCGTTCGGCGGCGAAGAGACTTGGCATACATGGGATGCATGGATCGGTTGCGAGTTGCGTCGGGCTCGTATAGGTGTACAACAAGTATATGTGCACCAGAAGAACAAAAACGATGAATCTTTTACATTGTATCAGTATTATCGTACTTCTCATGCACAGGCATTGGGCGACTATGTGGCTTTCATCGTAACCACCACGGCTGCCGAAAAAGAGGCTTTCTGGGCTGAAGTAGCGGCTGCTGCCGCCAATCCCGATAATGCTTTCTACGGATTGCAGTCAGATGGGGAATCGTACGGAACTCTCGGCAAAAAAGTGAAAGAGGATTTGCTGCCCGATATGCAAAAACGTATGAATCTGGTAAAGGAAATATTTGCCGATCTGGGCATTACCCTCGCCGACAAAGCGGAATAAGAAATGCCGAAGAGTTTATGCCGGCTGTACGGTCGGCATAAACTTTCCGGTCGATATATCGTTATAATCTAAATCTGATAAATATATGAAAACGAACAATTGTCTTCTTGCTGCCTTGACGGTGCTGGCGCTTGCTTCGTGCTCGCAGCCGCACCAAGTCGAAGGCACATGGAAAGAGGGTGTGGGAAAAACCGTCTATCTGCAACCGAAAACCGATAACGCAGACGACGCCGCGCCGACCGATTCGGTAGTCGTGGCTGCCGACGGTACTTTTTCGTTCGATAAAGGCGGTGTGGTAGGCGCTTATATCCTCACTGCCGACGGTCAGAACAAGGGGCTGCTGCTTTCCGAAGTTCCCGTAACCGTAACGATTGCTCCCGAAACCCGCCTCGACAGAGACAGTAACGAATATGTGTCTACGGCTATCGTTGCCGAAGGCGATGAACAGGAGGTATACGCACAGGCTAACGACCTGATGCTCTCGTCGGCGATGATGGATCTCGGCAGTATGCTGATGCTCTCGAAAATCGTTTCCGGCGATTTAGATGTAAATCTCGACTCGGCAGTATTGGCGCTCGATACGATAAAGGCGAACATCGCCAAACAGTGTCTGCTCTTTGTCGACTCTGCCCGCAACAATTACGGTGCAGCCTATTTCATCAAAGAGCACATGATTCGCAAAAACACCTTTGAGGAAATAAGCACTGCCTACGAAAATCTGAGCGACCGCGTGAAACAGTCGGCTCCGGGTCTCGAAGCGAAAGCTGCTGTCGATGCCCTTTCGTCGGTATCGGTGGGCGGTATCGCTCCCGATGTCGTGCTGCCGACGCCCGACGGTGCCGAACTTGCCCTGTCGAGCCTGCGCGGACACTATGTGCTGATCGACTTTTGGGCTTCGTGGTGCGGTCCCTGCCTGCGCGAAGCGCCTAACGTGAAAGCCATCTACGAGAAATACCATGACAAAGGTTTCGAGATATACGGAATCTCTCTCGACGAAGACGCCGAAGCGTGGAAAGCCGCTATCGAAAAACACGGCTTGAACTGGCATCACGTCTCCTCGCTGAAAGGTTGGGAATGCCCCGTGGCTGCCCGTTACAACGTAACCGGAATACCCCGTATGTACATACTCGACCCCGACGGTAAAATCGTCGCCCAAGACCTGCGCGGCGAAGAACTTGCCGCATTCGTGGCATCGCTCTACGAATAATCCGGTTTTTCGATTTCCGTTCCGGACTTTGTGCACCTCCCCGCTGCGGGGCGTGTCGCGCGAAGTCCGGAATTTTTTTTGCCGGCGTTTTTTTTGAATAAATCGGTATAAAAGAAGCACGTGTCGTTTTTTTTCTTATTTTTGTTCGACCCTAAAAACGAAAGAGTATGAAAAAGTATCTTTTTATTTCGCTTGTTTTGCTGGCAGCGACCGTTGCCGCCTGCTCGCAACAGTCGGGAACCCTGCAAGGCAAATGGATTATCGAAACCGTGTACGGGCAGCCCGTTGCCATTGCCGATACGGCGTTCATTACCTTTGAAGAAGGTTTGGAAAAAGTGCACGGCTGCAACGGCTGCAACAATTTCTTCGGCCCGTGTACGGTGAAAGACGACCAACTGAAATTCGGCGAGCTGGGTTCGACTATGCGCTTCTGCGCCGAAGCCGCGACCGAGCATCAGGTCATGGATGCGATTTACGCCACCGTGTCGTATAAAATAAAAGATAAAACCCTTGCATTCTATACTTCTTCCGGTGCCGAGGCGCTGCGTCTTTGCCGCGAGGGTGAGCCGGTTACCGCTTACGAAAACGACGTGATAAAGACCATCATGGAGCGCCGCAGCATACGCAAGTATGAAGACCGCCCCGTGCCGCGCGAACTGTTGTGGCGGCTGGCGGAGTGCGGCATCAACGCTCCCAGCGCGGTGAATCGTCAGCAATGGGAGGTGCGCATCGTCGATAATCCGGAATACATCGACGGCATTACCGAAGTCTATAAGAAAGCCAATCCGAAAGCTGCCGACGACCCCTCGTTCAAAAACATGTTCCGCAACGCTCCGGCGGTGATATTCATCGGGTCGCCCCGCAGCGGCGCAGCACAGTTCGATTGCGGTCTGCTGGCCGAAAATATCATGTTGGCGGCAAAATCGTTAGGGCTGGGCACCTGCTGTCTCGGCGGTCCTATCGGATTTATGAAAAGCAACCCCGATGCGGCTCCCTATCTCCAACGGTTGGCTTTTTCCGACGATTATGAACTGCTCTATGCCATTGCCGTAGGCTATCCCGACGAAGCGCCCGCCGCCAAGCCGCGCGACAAATCGAAAGTGATTTTAGTGAATTGATGCGATGAGAAAACGGTTTTCTTTGCTGCATCTGTTGTTAGTGCTGCTTATTCCCGCACTCTTTTTGGGCGGGGAACCTGCACCGAAAAAGCCCGTGCGTCCGCCGAAAAGGCGGGCGGTGGTATTTGTCTGCACCGGACCGTATGCCTCGACCTACCACACGCGAATCGACTGCCCCGCTTTGAAGCAGTGCCGCCACGAAGTCCGTGTCATTTCTTTACAAAGAGCGCGCATATACCGAACGCCCTGCATGGTGTGCGGACGCTGATATATGCGCGTTATTGCCCTTACCTTTTAATTATTACTGCGGTTTCGGACGTAACAAAAGTTACGCGCCGAAATCGTCGTACATCAACATTTCGCGCGGTACACCGAGATTCCACAGCATGGTCTTGACGGCATTCGCCATCGGACCGGGGCCGCACATATAGTATTCGATGTCTTCGGGCGCTTCGTGGTCTTTGAGATAGTGGTCGTAAAGCACCTGATGAATGAATCCGGTGTAGCCCGTCCAGTTGTCTTCGGGCTGCGGGTCGGAGAGGGCGATGTGGAATTTGAAATTCGGAAAGTCGCGTTCGATGGCGCGGAAATCTTCTTCGTAGAATATTTCGCGGCGGGAGCGTGCGCCGTACCAGTACGATATTTTGCGGTCGGTGGTTTTGAGCGTGTGGAAGAGGTGCATCAGGTGCGACCGCAGCGGAGCCATGCCCGCACCGCCGCCGATATATATCATTTCGCGTTTGGTGTCGAGTATGTGGAATTCGCCGTAAGGACCCGATACGGTTACCTTGTCGCCCGGCTTGCGGGTGAAGATGTACGACGAGCAGATGCCCGGTTTGATGCCCGCTGCCCATGTGCCGGCGGCGCGGTCGAACGGCGGCGTGGCGATGCGTATGTTGAGCATCACGATATTGCCTTCGGCGGGGTGGTTTGCCATAGAGTAGGCGCGGTAGGTCTCCTCGTCGTTTTTGCACACGAGACCCCACATCTTGAATTTGTCCCACTCGTCGCGGAATTTTTCATCGACGTCGATGTCCGTAAATTTGATGTCGTACTTGGGCACGTCTATCTGAATGTAGCTGCCGGGCAGGAAGTCGAGCTTTTCGCCTTCGGGCAGCCGCACCACGAACTCTTTGATGAAAGAAGCCACGTTGCGGTTCGACACCACTTCGCATTCCCATTTCTTGATGCCGAGCACCGATTGGGGCACTTTTATCTGTATGTCGTTTTTCACTTTCACCTGACAGGCGAGGCGGTAGTGGTCTTGCTGCTGCTTGCGCGAGAAAAATCCCGTCTCGGTGGGGAGTATTTCACCGCCCCCTTCGAGCACCTGACAGCGGCACATACCGCAGCTTCCGCCTCCGCCGCAAGCCGACGGGAGGAATATTTTGTTTCCGGCGAGCGAAGCCAGCAGGGTGGTACCCGCCGCCGTTTCCACTTCGCGTTCGCCGTTGATGGTGATGCGTCGGTTGCCGGCGGGCACGAGGCGCGCTTTGGCTACCAGAAGCAGCACCACCAGCAAGAGCGTAAGCAGGAGAAATATGACAACCGCCGCCGCAATGGTGAGGCTGCCGGTAAATAACAGTATAGTGTTCATAACGTACATATTTACAATTTTATGCCGAGAAAACTCATGAAGGCGATACCCATCAGACCCGTTACGATGAACGTGATGCCGATGCCTTTAAGCGGGGCGGGAACGTTGGAATATGCCAGTTTCTCCCGTATGGCGGCGATGCCCACGATGGCGAGCAGCCAGCCGATGCCCGAGCCCAGTCCGTACACCGTAGCCGACCATACGTTGGGGAATGCCCGCTGCTGCATGAACAGCGACCCGCCGAGTATCGCGCAGTTTACCGCAATGAGGGGCAGGAAGATGCCCAATGAATTATAGAGCGCCGGAGCATATTTCTCGACCACCATTTCGACGAGCTGCACCAGCGATGCCACTACGGCGATGAAGAATATCAAACTCAAAAAGCTGAGGTCTACATCTTTGTACGATTCGCCGAGCCATGCCAGTGCACCGGCTTTCAGTATGTAGTTTTCGAGCAGGTAGTTGATAGGCACCGTAATGACCAATACGAACGTTACCGCCGTACCCAAGCCCATTGCCGTCTTTACGCTTTTGGAAACAGCCAAATAGGAACACATTCCCAAAAAGTAGGCAAAAATCATATTGTCGATGAATATCGACCGGATAAAAAGATTGAGATTTTCCATTGTTTCGATTTTCGGGGTTATGTGTTATTTTTCCTGTAAATCCTTGTTGCGCGACCGGTGCACCCAGATGATGCAGGCGACCGTAATAAGAGCCATCGGCGGCAGAATCATCAGACCGTTGTTTTCGTAGCCCCAGTCGTAGAATATCTGCGGTATCACTTGGTAGCCGAACAGCGTACCCGAACCGAGCAGCTCGCGGAAGAAAGCGACGATGACGAGTATCATGCCGTAGCCGATGCCGTTGCCCACGCCGTCGAGAAACGACTCCCACGGTCCGTGTCCCAGCGCGAAGGCTTCGAGCCGTCCCATGAGAATGCAGTTGGTGATGATAAGCCCCACGAATACCGAGAGCTGTTTGCTCACATCATAGGCGTAGGCTTTGAGTATCTGATCGACGATGATGACCAAAGCAGCCACCACGACCAGTTGCACGATGATGCGTATACTGCCCGGTATGGTGTTGCGCAGGAGCGAAATGATGACGTTGGCAAAAGCCAGCACGGCTGTTACCGAAACAGCCATGACGAATGCCGGTTCGAGTTTGGCGGTAACCGCCAGCGCCGAGCAGATGCCTAATATCTGCACGATGACGGGATTGTTGCGCGAGAGCGGACCGAGCAGTGTTTGTCGAGTTTTCTTGGATAACATATCTGATGCGTGTTATTGTAACGATTTTAAGAATACGGTATAGGGGGCAAGGCTGTTTGCGAGCATCGCCTGCACGCCTTTGCTGGTGATGGTGCCGCCCGAAATGGCATCGACGTAGTCGGCGCCGTTGCTCGGTTTCTGACCTTTTTTCTCGACGGCTATCGAGGTGAAGTCGCCGGCGATGAAGAGCCGCTTGTCGCGGAATTGGTCGGAGAACGGCGCTTTCTCTATCTCGGCGCCGAGACCCGGCGTCTCGCCTTGGTGGGCGAAGTATGCGCCGTAGACGGTGTTGCCGTCGGCATCGAGTGCGAGGTAACCCCAAATCGGACCCCACAGTCCCGCACCGTAGAGCGGCAGTATGTATTTCTGTTCGCCGTTGTCGAGGCGGCACACGAACACGGGCAGCTCCCGTTCATCGGCGGGCAGTTTCGTCTGCACGGCGACATCTACCGTAAAGGCGTCGGCGCCGGCAGTCCGTTCGCCCTTGCTGTCGAGCACGAAACTGTCGACGATGTATTTCCGGTATAATTCCTGCGCATCGGCGGCGGTAGCCGCTACGTGCACCGAACTCAAAATCTGTTTCATCTTGTCGATTTCGACATTGCGCGTCTGCCGCCCCTTCAATCCGAGTGAGGTAACGGCGAGCACCGCAGCCACCAGTATCACCATGACCGCTGCGTAGAGAATCGTATAGGTATTGCTTTGTTTGTTCATAGCGGTAGAATTTTAGCGTTTGGCGCGTTTGAGGCGGCGTCGTATGTTGGCTTCGACCACGAAGTAGTCGATAAGCGGAGCAAATACGTTCATCAACAATACGGCGAGCATGGCGCCTTCGGGATAGCCCGTGTTGTAAACCCGTATCAGTATGGCGATGACTCCGATAAGGAAACCGTAAATGTATTGTCCCGTGCGGGTGCGCGCACCGGTTACGGGGTCGGTTGCCATGAATACGGCGGCGAAAGCGAATCCGCCCAGACATATCTGGTCGAGGGGCGAGAGCAGGGAGCCGGCATATACGGGCGAAGCAAACGCCGCTGCCACCCAGCTCATGAACAGTCCGCCCACGAACACCGAGAGCATGACACGCCAACTGGCGACGCCCGTCCACAACAGCACGACGGCGCCCAACAGTATGGCTATCAGTGAAGTCTCACCTATCGAACCCGGAATAAGCCCCACGATGTAATCGAGCGTCGAAAGCGACTTGCCGGCGATATTGTGCAGCACGAGGTCGCCGCCTCCGTGCGTAGCCACCTGTCCGAGCGGCGTGGCGCCGGAATAACCGTCGATAAGTTGTCCCGCGCCCATGCCGAATGTGTCGGAGGTGCGCACGAAAACGGCATCGCCCGACATCTTCGAGGGATAGGCGAAAAAGAGGAACGCCCGCGTTACGAGGGCGACATTGAAGATATTCATGCCCGTGCCGCCGAACACCTCTTTGGCGAAAATCACGGCGAATGCCGTAGCTACGGCAATCATCCACAGCGGCGTATCCACCGGCACAATCATGGGAATGAGCATTCCCGATACGAGGAATCCCTCCTGTATTTCGTGTCCGCGCCACTGGGCGACGGTGAACTCGATGCCGAGACCCACTACATACGAAACGATGATTTTGGGCAGGACGGCAAGCAGCCCGAAAAAGAACAGCGTGAAGAATCCGACCGATTCCAGCTGCCCTATGGCGAGGTAGTGTTGGTACCCGACGTTGTACATACCGAACAGCAGGGCGGGCATCAACGCCAAGATGACAATCGTCATGGTGCGTTTGGAATCGACGTTGTCGTGTATGTGCACACCCGACTGCGACGTGGTGGCAGGCACGAACAAAAAGGTCTCGAAGCCCTCGAACACCGAACGGAACATGGCGAATTTCCCGCCCGGCATGAAGTTGGGTTTTATTTTATCGATGCAATCTCTTAGTTTTTTCATTACGGTTTTCTTTTTAGAATCAATTCATCTCTTTCCGCAGGCGGTCGAGACCTTCGCGGATAATCGCCTGTACGGGCAGTTTCGAGGTATCGACAAATTCGCAGAGCGCGAAATCTTCGGGAGCCACTTCATAGATGCCGAGATTTTCCATTTTGTCGATGTCGAATGCGATGACGGCTTTTATCAGAAATTCGGGCAGAATGTCCATCGGCAGCACTTTGTCGTATTCGTTTGCCATGATGATAGCCCGCTCGCCGCCGTGCAGACGGGCGTCGAAGCGGTATTGCCGGCGCCCTGCCAGCCACGAAAAGAACGAGCGCGATGCGCTGTATTTGCCGAATCCGGGCAGCGCCCAGCCTAACATTTCGTGGCAGTCGTCGCCTTCGGGTATCACGGTTACTTGGCTATGGTATGCCCGCAGGTAGTCGTGTTCCGATGCGTGTATGCCTGTCAGCACGTTTCCGCTGATGTAGCGGCGGTGGTAGTCGGCGGGTATCAGGTTGTCGCCGACGATGGAGTCGAGGCGTGCGCCGAGTATCGTTCGCACGTAGCAGGGCGATTTCACCTCCGAGCCGGTCAGTGCCACCGTGCGTGAAAAATCGAGTTTTCCCGTGCGGAAGAAACGACCGATAAGCAGTAGGTCGAATGCGTTGAGCGTCCACACCGTTTCGCCTTTGTTCACCGGCGCGATGTGCTGTATCTGCACGCCCACGTTTCCTGCCGGGTGTCTGCCCTCGAATGCAACGGTTTGTGCGCCTTTTATATGTATGGGACTTCCGTTGCGTATGCCGAGATACACGCTCCCCGCCGTCAGTTTGCCGAGCACGTCGATACCCGTTTGCAAGTCGGCTTCGCGACCTGCGAGTATGTAATCGAAATCGGGTGCCAGCGGAGCCGAATCCCATGCCGTAACGAAGATGTCGCGCGGCGTGTCCGTCGGAGCGGCTATGATGTCGTAGGGACGCTGCTTGATGAACATGAACAAGCCGTTGGCAAGCAGCAGCTCTTTTATCTCGTCGGTCGACAAATCGCCGACGGGTTTCGTCGCCGGCGTTGCACCCTGCGTCATCTGTCCGTCCGATTTCACGGTGATATCGAGCACTTTGCGACGTTCGCCGCGCGTTACGGCAGACACTTCTCCGCTTACGGGCGAGACAAACCGCAATGCCGGATTGTTCTTGTCGCACATCAGCGGAGTGCCCACGCTTACTGCGTCGCCGGCTTTCACCAATACTTTCGGTACTATTCCGTGAAAATCGTCGGGGACGAGAGCGTAATATTCGCAGGCTGCGGCGTCGATGGTGCGGGCGTTGGGCTGCCCTTCCAAAGGTATGTCCAGCCCTTTTTTCAACTTTATTACATTCGACATTTCCATATATTTGCAAATTCGGGCACAAAGATACGATAAATCTTTCAAGTGGATAAAGATTGATTATCGAAAATTTCCTTAATATCTTTCGTGCCGATACGGTGGATTTTCCTTAAAACGTGCAAACAAGCCCGAATGTTTTACTGTTGCGACAAGAAAGATTTTCACAAAAAAACTTATTCCGTTTGCGTAATCGAAAGGGATAATCTACATTTGCGTATGCAAAATTTGAGACGGAACCGGTGGGTGAAAATCCTTTGTCTTTTGTGTTTTGTGGCACAAGGCATCGTGTTGTTCCCGCATCATCACCATGCGGGCGACGTGTTCCCCTGTTTCAAATGGGATTGCGTCGGGCACGAACATGACGACCATGCGTGCGACGACGATTGCTGCGACCACGGCGGCGGACTTTGCGACTACCGGATAGTCGTCATCGCCGAGTCGCATCGCGACCTTCTGCCCGTGCCCGATTTCACCGATATGGGCAGCGCCCCTGCCGCGCTGTTCTCGCTGCCTTCGGTCGAGCGGATTTTGCAACCGTGTGTGTCTGAGGTCTTTTTCCGACGACAAAGTAGAAATCATTTTTTCCGAAATATTTGTGTGGAATATATCGCAACGGCATTCCCTGTGCGTGCCGGCGACATTCGTAGGGTATAAGGAGAGTCTTGTTTCTCCGCTTTTTTGTCGCGCCGTTTTCGACGGTCGCACCTTATTTATATTTACCACTCAAACATACCCTATGAAACGAATCATATATTTGTCGGTGGTCGCTGCCCTCTGCGCGGGAGGCTGCGATGCGCACCGGCACGATGAACACGAACATGAAAATGAACACGCGCACGAAGCGTCGGCGGCTCATACCGACGAAATAATATTCCCTGCCGAACAGGCTGCCCGCACCGATTTCGCTGTGGTGACGGTCGGACGACAATCTTTCAACGAAACGATTGCTTGCAGCGGCACGCTGCAAGAGGCGCAGACGGGGCGCTCCGTCGTGGCATCGCCCGTCGGCGGAAAAGTGCTTTTTGCCGGCGACTGGCTCGAAGGCGCTGCCGTGAGGGCGGGGGAGACGCTTTTCCATATCGACACGAAATCGTTTGCCGGCGGCGATGCCGCTGCCAAGGCTCGCGCCCGCTACGAACAGGCTCGTGCCGAATACGAGCGTGTCGCCGCTTTGAACGAAGCGCAGGTGGCTTCGCTGAAAGAGCGTGAAGCTGCCCGCACCGAATACGAAAATGCCGCTGCCGAATATGCTCCCTTTATGTCCGGCAGCGATGCCGGCATCACCGTCGTGTCGCCGCAGGCAGGTTGCATCACCGCTCTGGCGGTGCGCAGCGGCGAATACGTTGAGGCGGGAGCGGAGCTTGCCGTCGTTTCCGACCGCCGGCGTATGCGTCTGGCGGCAGATGTGCCGCAGCGTTACGGCGACCGTCTGCACGGAAAACTCGACGCCTCTTTCACCGTTGCCGGCGGAAAAAATTACCGCCTTTCGGAATGGAACGGCACGCTTGTGGCTGTCGGCAAGTCGGCGGCTGCGGCGACGATTCCCGTCGTTTTCGAGTTCGACAATCCCGACGATTTGGTTTCGGGCGCATTCGTCGAGGTCGTATTGCTCGGTGCGCCGCTCCGCGACAAAATCGTTCTGCCCCTCGAAGCCGTTACCGAGTCGCAGGGGCTTTACTATGTATATATACAGCTCGACGAGGAGGGTTACCTCCGCCGCGAAGTGAAACTCGGAGGCAGCGACGGGCGCAATGTCATTGTCGAAAGCGGCTTGCAGGCGGGCGAGCGCGTGGTAACGCGCGGCGCCGTGCAGGTGAAAATGGCTGCGGCATCGGGCGCGATACCGCACGGACATTCGCACAACCATTAATTCTACCGCCATGCTCGACAAAATCATAAACTATTCGCTGCACAACCGGCTGTTGATTATCGTTTTGGCGATACTCTTTGCCGGCGCGGGAGCCTACACGGCGTGGCAGATGGAAATCGACGTCTTTCCCGACCTCAACGCTCCGACGGTGGTGGTCATGACGGAGGCGCCCGGTATGGCGACGGAGGAGGTCGAAAACTCGGTAACCTTCCATATCGAAACAGCTCTCAACGGAGCCACCGGCGTGCGTCGGGTGCGCTCTTCATCGACAAACGGTTTTTCGGTCGTATGGGTCGAATTCAATTGGAAAACAGACATCTATAAAGCGCGTCAAATCGTTTCCGAAAAATTGGCGGCTATCGGCGAGTCGCTGCCTGCCACGGCCGGACAGCCAGTGCTGGGACCGCAGTCGTCGATACTCGGCGAAATGATGATTATCGGACTGACCTCCGACAGCCGCTCTTTGCAGGAGCTGCGCAGCGTTGCCGACCGCACCGTCCGCCCCCGTCTGCTCTCTACGGCGGGCGTGGCGCAGGTTACGGTCATCGGCGGCGACATCAAAGAGTATCAGATACGTCTTGCGCCCCGACGCATGGGGCATTACGGCGTAACGCTCGCCGAAGTGGAAGCCGCCGTGCGCGACATGAACATCAACGCTTCGGGCGGCGTGCTCTATGAATACGGAAACGAATACGTCGTGCGCGGTATGCTGGCGGTGCGCGACACCGCCCTGCTGGCTGCCGGCGTGGTGAAGCTCGCCCCCGACGGCACACCCGTTACGATAGGCGACATTGCCGACGTGATGGTCGGCAGCCGTTCGCCGCAGCTCGGCGTCGCTTCGGAGCGGGGCGTGCCTGCCGTACTCATCACCGTTACCAAGCAGCCCGATACCAACACGCTCGAACTCACCGAGCAGCTCGACCGCACGGTCGAGACCCTGCGCCGCACCCTGCCCGACGTGCATATCTCCACCGACATTTTTCGTCAGTCCCGATTCATCGAAAGCGCGATACACAACATCGGACGTTCGTTGTGGGAGGGGGCGTTGTTCGTCGTCGTCATACTCTTTTTCTTCCTGATGAACGGGCGGGTAACGCTCATTTCGCTTATCGCCCTGCCGCTCTCGTTGCTGGTTGCCGTGCTCGCACTCAACGGATTGGGCTTCACGCTCAACACCATGAGTTTGGGCGGTATGGCAATCGCCATCGGGTCGTTGGTCGATGATGCCATCATCGACGTCGAAAACGTCTATAAACGCTTGCGCGAAAATTATGCGCTTCCGCCGGCCGAACGGCAGCCCGCCCTGCGGGTCGTGTATGACGCTTCGCGCGAAATACGCGCCTCTATCGTCAATGCCACGCTCATCACCATAGCCGCATTCATTCCGCTCTTTTTCCTCGACGGCATGGAAGGTCGTATGCTGCGACCGTTAGGCATTTCGTTCATCGTGTCGCTTTTCGCCTCCATGGTCGTGGCGGTAACGCTTACGCCCGTGCTGTGCAGCTGCCTGCTCACTTCCGACGCCGTTTTGCAGCGGCACCGCAGCGAGTCGGTTACCGCCCGTTTCTTCAAACGCATTTACCGGCGGGCGTTGCAGGGTGCGCTGCGCCGTCCGCGCGTCGTCATCGGCGGCGCCGTAGTGTTGGCGGCGGCTGCGCTGGCACTCTACACGACGCTGGGCAGCAGCTTCCTGCCCCCGTTCAATGAAGGTTCGCTTACCGTCAATATCAGCACGCTGCCCGGCATTTCACTCGACGAGTCCGACAAAATCGGACGGTTGGTCGAAAACGTTTTGCTCGAAGTCCCCGAAATCGAAACCGTCGCCCGCAAGACCGGTCGTGCCGAGCTCGACGAACACGCGCTCGGCGTCAATTCGTCGGAGCTTGAAGCGCCTTTCGTGCTCGCCGACCGCAGCCGCGAAGAATTTTTGGCGGACGTGCGCAGCCGCCTCGCCGCCATAAAGGGCATCGACGTGGAGATAGGGCAGCCCGTCTCGCACCGCATCGACGCCATGCTCTCGGGCACGCAGGCGAATATCGCCGTCAAACTGTTCGGCGAAGACCTCAACCGCATGTATGCGCTCGGACAGCAAATCAAGCGGGCGATGGGCGGTGTCGAGGGCATCACCGACATTCGCGTGGAGCAGCAAGTGGAGCGGGCGCAGCTGCAAATCGTCCCCCGCCGTGAAATGCTGGCGCGCTACGGCATCACGCTGCCCGACTTTGCCCGCTGGGTGAAAACCGCATTGGAAGGCGAAACCGTCTCGCAGATTTACGAAGACGGCGTGGCAGTCGCGCTCACGCTGAAAGCGGGCGACAGCCGGCGCCTTACTATCGACGAAATAAAAGACCTGCCCATCGACACGGGAACGGGCGGAAAAGTAGCGCTCGGAGAGGTAGCCCGTGTCGTATCGACCACCGGTCCGAACACGATAAATCGTGAAAACGTGCGCCGCCGCATCGTCGTGTCGGCAAACATCACCGGCGGCGACCTCGGCGGCGCCGTAGCCGGCATACAGCACGCCATTGCCCGCGAAGTCGAGCTGCCCGAAGGCTATTACATCGAGTACGGCGGACAGTTCGAGAGCCGCCGCTCGGCAGCCCGCACGCTGACGGTCGCCACCCTCTTCGCCCTCTTGGTGATATTTCTCCTGCTGTTCCGCGAGTTTCGGAGTACGGGGCTTGCCGGCGTGGTGCTGCTCAACCTGCCGCTCGCCCTTATCGGCGGCGTGGTGGCGGTAGCCCTCACTTCCGGCGTGGTGAGCATACCGGCTGTCATCGGATTTATTTCGCTGTTGGGCATAGCCGTGCGCAACGGCATTTTGCTCGTGTCGCACTACGGACAGCTGCGCCGCGAGGGGCGTCCTCTCTACGAAAGCATTGTCGTGGGGTCGCTCGATCGGCTCAACCCCATACTCATGACATCGCTCACGTCGGCGTTGGCGTTGATACCTTTGGCACTGGGCGGGAGCGAGAGCGGCAACGAAATACAAAGTCCCATGGCGCAAGTCATTTTGGGCGGCTTGGTCAGCTCCACGCTGCTCAACGGATTTGTCATACCTGCCGTTTATCTGTTGATGAACACCAAAAAAGAGAATCATGTATAAAAAAATTTTTATGGTGGCGCTGCTGTGCACCGGTTTGTCGGTGTCGGAAGCCCAGAATATCGAAAAAGTCCTTGCGGACATCGAACGCAACAATCCGGTGCTTCGGGCGCAGCAGACTCTTGTCGCTGCCCGCCGTGCCGAAGTCCGCAGCGAAAATACGCTCGAAAATCCCGAAGCCGAACTCATACGCTCGTGGGTGCGTCATTCCCCCGATAAGGTATTGGAAATCAACGTTACGCAGGGATTCGACTTTCCGTCGGCGTACACCGCCCGCCGGCGGGCTGCCCGCATCAAGGAGCAGCAGTGGGGTCACGAATACAATGCCGCCCGCCAGTCGCTTCTGCTCGACGGCAAAAAACTCTGCCTCGACATCATCGCCCTGCGGCAGGAGCGCCGTTTGCTCGTTCTGCGCACCGACCATGCCGCCCGCCTGCTCGACGCCCTCTCCCTCGCCTGCGAAAAAGGCGAGGCGACCGTGCTCGACAAAAACCGCGCCGAGACCGAGTGGATAGACGTGCGCACCGCGCTCGACCTGAAAACGGTGGAGCTGCGCACCGCCGAAGAGCGCCTTGCCGGTCTCAACGGCGGCGAACCCGTGCAGTTTCCCGACACGCTCTTTCCCGCGCAGGAGCCGCTGCCCCCGTTGGAGGCGATGATGCGGGAGTATGCCGCCCGTGCGCCCGAACTCGCCGCCCTGCTTTGCGAACAGCAGGCTGCCGAAGCCGATTTGCGCGTCAGCCGTTCGGAGGCGCTGCCCGGATTCAAGGTCGGCTACCACTTCGAAAAATCCGCCGATGAAAAACTCAACGGTCTTATCGCCGGCATATCCATACCCCTGTGGAGCGGGCGCCGGCAAATCAAGAGCAGCAAGGCGCAAATCGACTACGCCCGCAGCAGCATGGAGAGCTGCCGCGCCGACATGGAAACCCTCTTGCGCGAGCGTTACGCCCGCTACGAAATATTGCTGCCGGCAGTGGAGCGTCTGCGCGTCGTTGCCCGCCGGCAGGAGGAGATGCGCCGCTACATCGCCGACGCCTACCGCATGGGTTCGCTCAACGAAGACGAATACCTCACCGAGCTTGGCGCCCTCTACGCCGTCGAGGAACAGCTCATCGCCGCCGAGCACGAGCTCCATACCGTCATTGCCGAAATCGACGCCCTCAATCTCTGATCGCCGGCGCCGTATTTGAGTCCATACGACCATTCTCGAAATGGCGCTCGGGAATTTCCGAAATCCTCTCATCGCCCCGTCGTATGGACGGGGCGATGTTTTTTCAATTGTCCCGAAAGTATTTCACGAATAAAAGCAAAAATTTTTAGCGGAAAGTTTTGAAAATTCGTTTTTCAAAATATTTTTGCGAAAAGAATCGAATAACCAACAAAATAGATTATGAAAAAAAGTTTACTGTTTTTAGTCGTGTCCGCGCTCTTGCGGGGCGGAGCGGCAACGATACAGTCTCAATCCGCTTTCGAACGAATGAACGTAAAATTTTTCAGTAAAAAGTTTTGAAAATTTGTATTCTCGAATTATTTTTGCAAAAAGAAACGAATAACCAACAAAATAGATTATGAAAAAAAGTTTACTGTTTTTAGTCGTTTCCGCGCTTTTGTGGGGCGGAGCGGCAACGGTACAAGCCGAAATCTATTCCGGCGAATGCGGTGCCAAAGGCGCTAATGTTACTTGGAAACTCAACACCGAAACCGGTGCTCTCGAAATCTCCGGTACAGGTGCAATGAACGATCGGGAGTATAAGGAGTATAAGGAGTATGAGGACATAATTACTTCGGTAACGATAACAGAAGGGGTTACCACTATCGCTGTCGGAGCTTTTTCCGATTTCAAGAACTTGACATCGGTGACGATACCCGCGAGTGTTACGACTATCGGTAGCATAGCATTTTCCGGATGCACGAACTTGACAACGATAACGATACCCGATGGAGTTGGGGCTATTGGCGGAGGAACTTTTTACGGTTGTACGAGCTTGACAACGGTAACGATAGGCAAGGGCGTTACATCTATCGGCGACGATGCTTTTTACTGGTGTAGGAACTTGACATCGATAACGATACCCGATGGCGTTACCGTTATCGGCAACCGGGCTTTTTACTATTGCGCTTTGCGAGAGATAACGCTACCGGCAAGCGTTGGCACTATTGGAGGAGAAGCTTTTTGCGGATGCATGAACTTGGGATCGGTAGTAGTCTATAACCCCGAACCGATTGGAATAGGGACAGGCGAGGGCGAGGAGTCAGACTTTGCATTCAACTACGTGGATTGTGGAGAAGTCTTGCTTTACGTACCGGGCGAATCGGTAGAGAAGTATAAAAAAGCCGAAGGGTGGAAGAGGTTCAAAATACGATCGATAGCAGAGCTTGAAGTACCGGACACCCTCGATCCCAATGCACCGGACGCCCCGTCGGCAGTAACGGAAACGCAGGCAGAAGCCGGACTCATAACGGTGTACAACCTGCAAGGTGTGCCGGTACTCGAAACCGATGATGCCGCCGACCTCAAAACATTACAGAACGGCGCCTACATCGTGAACGGCAAGAAAATGATTCTCGTCCGTTAAGGCTTGCAGAAAAACAAAACAAGAATCGGATTTTAAGAGTTAATAAAAATCTTTTTTGCTGCCCCTGCCATTCACATGGCAGGGCGACTTCTTTTCTATTTCGAATACCGAATGGAAGTAAAAAATTTTGAGCGAAAAGTTTTGTAATTTATTTGCTCTGAAACTATTTTTTTCGTGAAAATTCATCAACTAAGATTATGAAAGGAAAACTACTATTTTATTTGCTGTTCGTGCTTCTATGGTGCGGAGCGGCAACGGTGCAAGCCGAAATCGTTTCCGGCGAATGCGGTGCCGAGGGCGCCAATGTTACTTGGACGTTCGATACCGAAACGGGCGTGCTCGAAATCTCCGGTACGGGGGCAATAGAAGATTTTAAGAATGACGAAAAGATTCCTTGGGCTGTTTATAGGTCTGTCATTAATTCGGTAACGATAGGTGATGAAATTACCGCTATCGGTGCCTTTGCTTTTTACGGTTTATATGAATTAGAATGGATAACGATACCCGAAAGCGTTACCTCTATCGGCAAGTATGCTTTTGCGTATTGCGAAAGTTTGGAGTCGCTAACGATACCCAATAGGGTTACCTTTATCGGCGAGGGAGCTTTTGACTGTTGCGAGGGCTTGACGTCGATAACGATAGGCGAGGGCGTTACCTCTATCGGCGAGAGAGCTTTTTCCCTTTGTGAGAGCTTGGAGTCGGTAACGATACCCAATAGTGTTACCGTTATCGGCAAGTATGCTTTTGCGTCTTGCGAAAGTTTGATGTCGGTAACGATAGGCGAAAGTGTTACCTCTATCGGCAACGGTGCTTTTGGTGCTTGCAAGAGCTTGGAAAAATTTGAGGGGAAATGGGCATCGGAAGATAATCGTTGCCTTATCGTAAACGATACGCTCCGATTTTTTGCACAGGGTGGAATGCCTTCTTATTCTATACCCAATGGCGTTACCGCTATCGGCAATGATGCTTTTGTCCGTTGCACGGCTTTGGAGTCGGTAACGATAGGCGAGGGCGTTACCTCTATCGGCAAAAGTGCTTTTTTCAGTTGCGAGAACTTGAAGTCGGTAACTGCCTGTAATCCGACACCGGTGAATATTGTAATAACAGATGAATGGGAAGAAGTCTACTTTGCTTTCGAGTATGTGAATTGTGCCAACTGCACGCTTTACGTACCTGCCGAATCGGTAGAAAAGTATAAAGCCGCTGAAGGGTGGAAGGAGTTCGGAACGATATTGCCGATAGGAGCGTCCGCTATTACGGAAACGCAGCAAGAGCAAGCCGACGGACACATAACGGTATATAATCTGCAAGGCGTGCCGGTGCTCGAAGCCGACGATGCCGCCGCCCTCAAAACGTTACGGAACGGTGCCTACATCGTGAACGGCAAGACGATGATAATCGCCCGATAAGGTTTGCCGTAAAGATCAAATACGAGATTTTGAAAGACTGAATAAGGGATTTTAAGAGTTAATAAAATTTTTTTGCCGTCCCTGCCATTCACATGGCAGGGCGGCTTTTTATACGCTTGCCGGTAGTTCGTCATTGCGGCGCTGCGAATGGACGATTGATGATTTTCGTCCGTCAAAGTTGCGGCAACCGGCGAGAAAAGTTATCTTTGTCCGTTCATTGCCGCGACAGGCATTCGCATCGTGGCAGCCGATTTACGCCGAATGGAATTTGTACTGCAACATACCGACCCGCAAAGCCGCGCCCGTGCCGGACTTATCACGACCGATCACGGGATGATAGAGACACCCATATTCATGCCGGTGGGTACGGCAGGTACGGTGAAAGCCGTGCATCGGCGCGAGTTGTGCGACGATATCGGTGCGCAAATCATTCTCGGCAACACCTACCACCTCTACCTGCGTCCGGGTCTCGACATACTCGAACGTGCCGGCGGGTTGCACCGTTTCAGCGGCTGGGAGCGCCCCATTCTCACCGACAGCGGCGGTTATCAGGTATTTTCGCTCTCCTCCATACGCAAGCTCACCGAAGAGGGAGTGCAGTTCCGTTCGCACATCGACGGCTCGAAACACCTTTTCACTCCCGAAAACGTGGTCGATACGCAGCGCATCATCGGAGCCGACATCATCATGGCACTCGACGAATGCACGCCGGGCGATGCCGACTATGCCTATGCCCGCAAGTCGCTCTCCCTTACGCAGCGTTGGCTCGAACGCGGTTGGCGGCGCATGAACGAAACCGAAGGTCGGTACGGTTACCGGCAGACATTTTTCCCCATTGTGCAGGGGTGTGTGTATCCCGACCTGCGCCGTGAGGCAGCCACGCACGCCGCATCGCTCGGTGCCGAAGGCTACGCCATAGGCGGACTTGCCGTAGGCGAACCCGTCGAAAAAATGTAC
>CANQQA010000011.1 GCA_947625885.1 uncultured Bacteroidales bacterium | reverse complement strand
CAACGAGAACGAACTGTTGGCACAGGCAACCGACCCCGACAAATACTACATCGAGGTCATCATGCCCGACAAGCTGCGCATCAATCTCGAATACGTCGCCCATCATTCCTTTTGGTTCGATATCTATCTTATTTTCAAAACGTTCAAGGAAATTATAGAAAAATGAAATATTTTCTTTTCCTCCCTTTCCCTTGACAAAAAAAGCCCGAAATTTCGGGCTTTTTTTGTCTGATATTGATAATCTCCAAAAAATATGTACCTTTGTCCCCAAATAATTGCGTGGATTTATTTTATCGCATGGATTGAGTCTCGAAAGAATTGAAAAAATGAATAAATTTTTATTGCTTGTATCTGTCGTGTTGATGGGCGGAGTTGCGGCTGCCGCATCGCCGATATCGGATCGCGAGGGCATCAATTACGAAGTATCATTGACGGGAAATGCCGGCAGCGGCGATTTTGCGCCGCATTATATGATGAACAACCGGCATGGCATATTGACGCAGTCGGATAATGTGCTTTTCCGTGGCAAATTGTGGAAGAAATTTGATTTGTCCCGCCGGTTCAGCTACTCTTTCGGGGCGGATTTTCTTACCGGTGCGAGTTCGCAAACGACTTATCATCGTTACGATGATGCCGGTAATTGGGTTGATAACCGGCAGCGTCCGGCAGCAATTTGGCTTCAACAGCTTTATGCCGAAATAAAGTTTATGGGTGCGTTTTTGTCGGTGGGACTGAAAGAGGAGGAGTGGAGTCTGCTTAACAGCGAGCTGTCGAGCGGCGATTATCTCGTGAGCGGCAATGCCCGTCCCATACCGCAGGCACGCATCGGATTTCTGGGCTTTCAGAATATTCCGTTTACGCGAGGGTGGTTGCAGATATATGGTGTGATAGCTTTCGGCAAGTTTACCGACGGAAAGTGGCTGGAAAATCATTTCAATCGAAATGAGCGGATAACGACCGGTGCGCTGTATCATTACAAGTGTTTGTATCTGAGAACGAAGGAGGCGAAACCGTTTTCATTTGCCATAGGTCTGCAAACAGCCATGCAGTATAAGGGTACGGAACAGTATTATACCAATGGGGTGCTTACGAATACGATAGAACAGCCGTTTTGTGCGAAAGATATATGGAAAATGTTGATACCGAGTTTAGGCTATTCCCGCCAAGAATATTACGAAGGAAATTCGCTCGGCTGCTGGGATATCGTGTTGCGTTATCGCTTCAGGAACGGAGACGAAATACAGGGTGTGTATGAATCGCCATGGGAAGACGGTTCGGGTATCGCCAAATTGAACGGTTTCGACGGTATATGGGGATTGGAATACAAGTGTGCAAAAGAAAATTCGCCGCTGCAAGGCGTTGTAGTGGAGTATCTCGATTTTACCAATCAGTCGGGTCCGATACATTGGGACCCATACCTTTCATCGTGTTCGGGAACGACGCTTACTACTCATACTTCGGGTGGGGATGATTATTATAATAATTGGCACTACAACGGCTGGGCAAATTATGGTTTGAGTATAGGAACTTTGGCATTTCCTTCACCGTTATATAATCTCAATGGTGATATGTCGTATAAAAACACCCGTATCAGAGGTTTCCATGTCGGTGTTATGGGGACGATAATCAAAAACTTGAATTACAAAGTACTCGGCGGTTATAAAAAAGGGTGGGGCACCTATGGCGGTCCATTGATTGATTCCCAAGAAAACACTTCGCTGCTTGTCGATGTAACGTGGCGTATTCCGAAACTTGCCGGTTTGTCGGTAAAAGGCGAATTTGCGTTCGATTCGGGAACGATGTATGGGACAAATGTCGGCGGATTATTGACGATTTCTTATTCCGGAACAATTAATATCGGGAAAAAATGAAAAAAAAGAAGTTGATTTTTTTGATAGTGTCGGTATGCTTGTTTTATATGACAAGTTGCATACACCATAACGGCAATATAGGGCATTGGTTCGGACAATGGAAATTGACGCAAATCACCATAAATGAAGAACCCGATACCACATATAACGGCAATATATTCTGGTCGTTCCAGTCCGATATCATTCTGATGCAGGGACAGGGGGCAAGTCGTGGCACATGGGCAGAAGATGGCGATAACGTTGTATTGACATTCACATACAGCGATGATAACAATCCGCAAGGTTCACAGATATATTCGCCGCTTCCAGCAACACATCTTCCGGTAGGAGTATCGACGTTGCGGATATTGAAGAGTCCCGGTACGAAAATGGAATTGCAGTACGTCAGTCCCGAAGGCGACAAATATCAATATTCGTTAAGCAAATGGTGGTAATATTTCTTTTTCTGAAAAATAACGAAAAGAGGAGCTTATTTTTAAGTTCCTCTTTTCATAGTTTTTTATAAAAAATGTGATGGTGAAAATATATAATATATACTATTCTTGCGCCATGATAATTAATGAAATAGGCGTGTAAAAAGAAAGATAGTCGGATAAATCTACAAAGGAAAAGAAACTTAAAAAAAATAAAAAAAGGCGCTTCCGATAAAAAAAAAATCTCCGTTTTGTGTGAAATATAAATTTTTTATATACTTTTGTCGCTAAAAGGCACTGTAAAATGTCCGATGTTTGCATAGAACGCATAAAAACGACGCTTTCGGAATTGCAAGAGTTGGTTGACCTTATCACAAAAAACTCCACGGAAACGCCGGAAATTTTATACAAAATAACTCTCGAAAAAGGAGAGGCTTTATGCGAACAGATGAGGGCGTTCATTACGGATAAAAAGGCGGTTGCAGCGGCAGCCGTAATGCCTGAGAAAGCTATTGAAACAAACATTCCCGTGTCGGCAAGTGCTGTCGCAAATGACACATCAAACGATGAGAATGGAAAAGAAGAGACGTTAAAGCCCGAAGAAAAGAAAGATTTGGCGCAAGAGACTTCTTCCTTTTCATGGGATACTTCCGAAGATGAATTTTGTCTTTTTGACGGAATTATTCCGACGAAAAAAACGTTCGATGCCCCTGCCGCAGAAAATAAGAAAGACGAAGAATCCGTCGTTTCTTCATCGTCAGAGGCAGAAATTCCGACGGTAGAAGATTCGGTTCCGGAAGAATCTTCGGACAGTGTTCCCGATAAAGAAGATGAAACTTCAACATCGGAAAATGGACAACCGGTACAGGGAAAAGAATTAGAGACTATGATGAGCATCAACGACCGTTTTCTCTTTCGGAGAGAACTTTTCGATGGAGACGGGGAGTTGATGGCGTCCGTTATAGACGCACTCAATCATATAACGTCATACGAAGAGTCGTTGACGTATCTGCATACCCGTTTTGCGTGGGACTTTGAGTCGGAGACAGTCGGTCTGCTGTGCATGTTGATACAGCAGCGTTTTGAGTAACAGCCATGTCGAAACTTTATATCGTACCCACGCCTGTCGGCAATCTCGAAGACATGACGATGAGAGCCGTCCGCGTATTGCAGGAAGTCGATTGCATATTGGCGGAAGATACCCGTACCAGCGGGATCCTGCTGAAACATTACGGCATCAGAACCCGTATGCAGTCGCACCACAAATTTAATGAACACCAAACCGTCGATGCGGTGGTCGAGCGGCTCGCTGCCGGCGAGACGATTGCATTGATTTCCGACGCAGGTACGCCGGCTATTTCCGACCCGGGATTTCTCTTGGTGAGAGCTTGCCGGCGGGCGGGAGTCGAAGTCGAGTGTCTGCCGGGAGCTACGGCATTCGTTCCGGCGCTTGTCGATTCGGGTCTGCCGTGCGACCGTTTCGTTTTCGAAGGCTTTCTGCCTCAGAAAAAAGGTCGTGCCACCCGACTGAACGAGCTTGCCACCGAGCGGCGCACCATGATATTTTATGAAGCGCCTTTCCGGTTGGTCAAGACGTTGGAACAAATGGCAGCGGTCTTCGGTGCGGACAGACAGGTGTCGGTAAGTCGTGAAATCTCAAAGATTCATGAAGAGACCCTTTGCGGTACTTTTACCGAACTTCTTGCCCGATATGCCGAAAAGGAGCCGCGCGGTGAGTGTGTAATTATAGTAGAGGGAACTTCGCTCGCGGAGGGAAAACCTCGAAAAAACATAAAAGAAAAACAACAAAAAATAGAAACAACTTTTAAAAACAAAAGATTATGAAAAAAGTAGTGTTAAGCATGACAGCCCTTTCGATGCTTCTTTTGGTATCTTGCCAGGGTTACAAAGATCAGATTGCACGTTTGCAATTCCAAAACGACTCTATTGCGCAGGAAAATGCACGCATTAGCTCTGAATTTGACGAATTGCTCCAAATGATGGACGAAATCGAAGCCGGTTTCTTGCAGGTTGAACAGACCGAAGCCGGTTTGAGCCAAGAAGACGGTGAACGTCTCAAAGCCGATATCGCTCAAATCGTGGACATTCTCAAAGAGAATCAAGCTAAACTTGCCGATTTGGAAAAGAAATATAAATCTCGCGGTTATACCATTTCACAATTGAGAAAAACAATCGATCGCCTCAAAGCCGAAAACGAAGAGAAAGTGGCTATGATCACCCAATTGCAACAAGAACTTGCACAACGTGATGCTCAAATCAAAGAACTCGATGCTTCTGTTGCTTCCTTGAACGACAAAGTTTCTGCTCTTTCCGCAGAATCTGCCGAACAACAAGATGTTATCAGCGCACAAGACAGAGTGCTCAATACCGTATATTACACGGTTTCTAAATCCAAAGATCTCAAAGCCAATGGCATTGTAATCAAAGGTCGTGCTCTGCAAGGCGAAGTAAACAACGCATTGTTCACGGAAGTCGATTTGCGCAATCTTACTTCTATTCCTTTGAATGTAAAGAAAAAACCGACCATTTTGACGGCTCACCCCGCAAGTTCTTATACGGTGGTAAAAGAGGGTAAAGTTTATACCGAAATTGCCATTACCAATCCTGCTGAATTCTGGAGCGTATCGCGTTACCTCGTAGTTCGCGTTAAATAAAAACGGATTCACAGATAAAATAAAAAGCATCGGAATTTTTCCGATGCTTTTTTTGTGTCTTTATGTAACGGTGTGTTTTCATTACTTGATTGACTTTTTGCCAGTAAAAGATGAATATTTCGCCTTGTAAAAGAGAGAAAGTAATAGACAACTATATATCCGATAAAAATAAAATGGCAAATTGTCAGAAAAACACTTGCGGATTTCCAAACAATGTGTATATTTGTAGTATTAAAAAATAACCCTTAAATCTTGACGTTATGAATATCCAGACAATCATGAACAATCTGTCGGCGAAGCACCCGGGCGAGTCGGAATATCTGCAAGCCGTACACGAGGTATTGCTTTCTATTGAAGAAATCTATAATCAACACCCCGAATTTGAAAAAGCCAAACTCATTGAACGTATGGTCGAGCCCGACCGTATTTTTACTTTCAAAGTGCCTTGGGTCGATGACAAAGGCGAAGTACAGGTAAATCTCGGCTACCGCATTCAATTCAACAATGCCATTGGTCCGTACAAAGGCGGCATACGGTTCCATGCGTCGGTAAACCTTTCCATTCTCAAATTTCTCGGTTTTGAACAGACATTCAAAAATGCCCTGACAACCTTGCCTATGGGCGGCGGCAAAGGAGGTTCCGATTTCAGTCCGCGCGGTAAATCCGATGCCGAAATCATGCGTTTCTGCCAAGCCTTCATGTTGGAGCTGTGGCGTCATCTCGGACCCGATACCGACGTGCCTGCCGGCGACATAGGCGTAGGCGGTCGCGAAGTAGGCTATATGTATGGAATGTATAAAAAGCTGGCACGGGAAAATACAGGAACGTTCACCGGCAAAGGTCTCGAATTTGGAGGTTCGCTCATACGTCCCGAAGCCACAGGTTTCGGCGGACTCTATTTCGTTCAGCAGATGTTGGCGACGAAAGGTATCGACATCAAGGACAAGACCATTGCTATCAGCGGATTCGGTAACGTGGCATGGGGTGCCGCAACCAAGGCTGTGGAGCTGGGCGGCAAGGTCGTTACCATTTCCGGTCCCGACGGATACGTTTACGACCCCGACGGCATCAGCGGCGAAAAAATTGATTACATGCTCGAATTGCGGGCTTCGGGCAATGATATTGTAGAACCCTATGCCGAGAAATACGGCGTGCAATTCTTCCCCGACCGTCGTCCGTGGGAACAGAAGGTGGATATCGCCCTTCCTTGCGCTACGCAAAACGAACTCGATGCCGACGATGCCCGCCGCCTTATCGACAACGGCGTGATATGCGTCGGTGAAATATCGAACATGGGCTGCCGTCCCGAAGCTATCGACCTCTTTATCGAAAACCGTATCATGTACGGACCCGGTAAGGCTGTCAATGCCGGCGGCGTAGCTACGTCGGGACTTGAAATGACGCAGAACGCCATGCACATCAGCTGGGACGCTGCCGAAGTGGATAAACGCCTGCACGGCATCATGCGCGACATACACGCGCAGTGCGTGAAATACGGTACGGAACCCGACGGATATATCAACTACATGAAAGGCGCCAATATTGCCGGATTCATGAAAGTTGCCCGAGCCATGCTGGCGCAGGGCGTTATATAATCCGAGCCATATCCGAATGCAGAAGCGGGGGCGAATCGTTCGTCCCCGCTTTTTTATCCTTTCCCGACAATGGCGTGTCGGGCGAGCTGTTCCATGAGTGCCGCCTTGTATGAATCGGAGATAGGAATATACTCTTTGCCGAAGACGATGCGGTTTCGCTCGATGACTTTGATTTTGTCCGTCCGCACGATGAACGAGCGATGCACCCGCACGAATTGTTGTGCCGGCAGTTGTTCTTCGAGCGATTTCAGACTCATCAGCGAAAGCAGCGGGCGCGGCTCGTCGTCGATGTATATCTTTACATAATCTTTCAGTCCTTCGATGTAGATGATTTTTGCCAGCTCCACCTGCACGAGTTTGTAGTCGGTCTTCACGAGAATGGAAGTCGGCGTACCGCTTTCCGACGGTTGGGGAGCCGTGTGGGCAAACCATTGCCGAGCCTTTTCGCAGGCTTGCAGAAATTCGGGATAGGCAATCGGTTTCAACAGGTAGTCGAGGGCGTTCACCCGATAACTGTCCACCGCATATTGTTCAAAAGCCGTCGTAAATACGACCCGACACCGCTCGCCGACGATGCGCGAAAACTCCAAGCCGTTAAGCTCCGGCATCTGTATGTCGAGAAAGAGCAGGTCGGGGCAGTCGTCGGCAAACCCTTCCATCGCTTTCACAGCGTTGGTGTATGAGCCGATGAGTTGCAGAAACGGCGTTTTGTCAACGTAGCTTTCGAGCAGGCTTACAGCCAGCGGTTCGTCGTCGATGATGGCGCAGCGTAATTTCATGGCAGTTGTTTTTGCGGGTGCAGTGTCAAGGTGGCGCAATAGCGCGTATTGTTTTGCTCGACGGTGTAGTCGTAGCGTCCGGCATAGAGTATGTCGAGCCGCTTGCGCAGGTTGTCGAGCCCGATGCCGGAGCCGCTTTTGTCGCTTTCGTCTTTGGGAAAGCAGCTGTTTTCGATGCGGCATTCGATGTCGTGTGCGGCGGTTGCGCGCAGCTTTATGTGTACGAAAGAGGGGTGTGTGTTGCTTACACCGTGTTTGAATGCGTTTTCTATCAAAGCGATGAAAAGGAGAGGAGCCACCTCGATGTCGCGCTCTTTGCCTGTGGGCAGCTCCACGACGACTTCCGTGTCGGCAGTAAGCCGCAGCCGCATCAATTCCACGTAATTGTGGATAAAATCTATCTCTTTGCCTAACGGCACGTAGCGGGGCGTGTTTTCATACAGCACGTAACGCATGAGTTTGCTCAGTTCCAGAATCGCCTGCTGCGCCTTGTCGGGTGAAATGGCTGTCAGCGAATAGATGTTGTTGAGCGTATTGAAAAGGAAATGCGGATTGATTTGGCTTTTCAACGTTTTCAGTTCCGCCTCCATGCGCTCTTTCTCCAGCGTTTCGAGTTCTTTTTCTATGGCGACCCAGCGGTTGGTTACTTTCAGTGCCACGCTCATGCCTACGGCTAAGATAAGCGGTACCATGTCTCTGAAAAAGAAACCGAATGCCGCTTGCAGGAAACTCTCTTCGGGGTGCGGCGGCAGATGTTGTCCGTGGCGTATCGCCATCAAGGCGAATGAAACGCAAACGACCATTACGAGGTTGAAAATCCAAAAACGGGAAAGCGATTTCTTGTCGAACAGAAATTTCTCGACCAAAAAGAAATAGTTGATGTAAAATACCGTAAGCAGGGCGAGCGGTATGGTGGAAAATCGCAGGTAATGTTGCAAGTAGCCGTTTGCCGTGTGGTCGGTAAAGAGCAGCGGCAAGCCGAATACGAATCCCCACCCGATGATGTGAATGGCGATGCTTACGGTTTTGTGTCGGCTTTCCGCTTTCATGGATTCGTTTTTTATTCGTATCGCAAGGCTTCGATAGGGTCGAGGTCGGCAGCTTTTTTGGCGGGGTACCAGCCGAAAAATACGCCGGTAACCGTGCAGACGGCAAACGACAGTACTACGCTCCACACCTGTATGAATACCGGCCAGTGGGCGATGCTCTTTACCGCCCAGCTTGCCCCGCAGCCCAAGACGACACCGATGACGCCTCCCGTGATGCTGATAAGCACCGCCTCGATAAGGAATTGGGCGAGTATGTCGATGCCGCGTGCGCCTACGCTCATGCGCAGTCCGATTTCCCGTGTGCGTTCGGTAACGCTTACGTACATGATGTTCATGATGCCTATTCCTCCGACAATAAGCGATATACCGGCGATGCAGGCAAGCAGCGTGGTCATCAGGGAGGTCGTGGTGTTGAGCATGGTGCTTATTTCTTGTTGGGTGCGTATGGTGAAATTGTCGTCATCGCCCTCTTTCAGCTTGTGTTCGCGGCGGAGAATTTTGCCGATTTCGTCGGTGGCATACTCCGTCATATCTTCCGAGAGCGCCGAAGCGAAGATGCTTTGCAGGTAGGTTATGGCGAGCAGCCGTTTCATGACGGTGGTGTAGGGGGCAAGCACGACGGCGTCCTGATCTTGTCCCATCGAGTTGTATCCTTTCGATTTCAGCACGCCGATGACGCGGAACGGTATTTTGTTGAACCGTATCACTTTGCCGATGGGGTTGCTGCCGTCGGGAAAGAGATTGTCGACGATGGTTTTCCCGATGACGCACACTTTGGCGGAGCTTTGTATGTCGCTTTCGGTGAACATCGTTCCGTCTTCCACTTTCAACTGCCGTATATCCAAATATCCCAACCCCACGCCGTTGATGGTGGCGGGGTAGTTGTTGTTGCCGCAGATGAATTGTCCCGAAGTGCTGACGTTCGGCGAAATGGCTGCCAGAAAATTGGTCTCGTTCCGCAACGTTTCGTAATTTTCCAGTTTCAGCGTCTGCATCTCCGACGGGTCGCGCCGCACGCCGCCGCGCCGGTCGCCGCCCGGGTGTATCATAATCATGTTCGAGCCCATTTCCGATATTTGGGCTTGAATACTTTTTTTCGAGCCTTGTCCGATAGCCAGCATGGTGATGACCGATGCCACGCCGATGATGATGCCCAGCATGGTGAGAAAAGCGCGCAACTTGTTGTTGGCGAGTGCCCGAAAGGCTATTTTGAAAAGGTTGGTAGCGTTCATGGCGATTATTCTTCATCGTTTTTCGGCAGAGCGGCTAAGGCTTTTTCTGCCGACAGAATATTCGGGTTTGTGCTGTCTTCGATTACCTGTCCGTCGCGCAGACGTATGGTGCGGCTGCTGTATTGCGACAGTTCGGGGTTGTGCGTTACGAAGATGATGGTGCGTCCTTTCCGGTGCAGTTCCTGAAAGAGGACAAGTATCTCGAACGACGTTCGCGTATCGAGGTTTCCCGTCGCTTCGTCGGCGAGGATTACAGCGGGATTGTTCACCAACGCGCGGGCTATCGCCACGCGCTGCATCTGTCCGCCCGACATTTGGTTAGACTTATGGTTCAGCCGGTCGCCGAGCCCTACCGATTGCAGCGCCTCTATGGCGCGGCGGCGCCGCTCCGAAGCACTGACGGAGGAGTTGTACATCAACGGGAGTTCGACGTTTTCGACGGCGGTCGTTTTGGGCAGAAGATTGTAATTCTGGAATACGAAACCGATTTTACGGTTGCGCAATACGGCTCTTGCCGGTTTGCTCATGGTGCGCACGGCGATGCCGTCGAGCAGGTATTCGCCAGAGGTCGGCGTGTCGAGACAGCCTAACGTATTGAGCAGGGTCGATTTGCCCGACCCCGATGTGCCCATGATGGTTACGAATTCGCCTTCGGTGATGGTGAACGATACGCCGCGCAGGGCATGCACCGTTTCATCGCCGACGCGGAAGTCCCGACGAATGTTCTGCAATTCGATGACTTTCTTTTCCATCTTAGCCGACGTTATTTCTTCTTGTTATTATTCCGATTGGGCGGACCGGGCATGAAAGGACTCCGCTCTATTTCCGATGCGTTGGCTTCTTCCTCTGCCGCAGCCCCCATTATCGCTTCTTCGACAACGACCGTGCCTTCGTCGATGCCGCCCAAAATTTCGGTCATGATGCCGTTGCTGATGCCGGTTTGTACGGGGTGGGCGGTGAAGGTGTTCCCGTCGCGTGTCCACAGTTTGCTGCTGCCCTCGCAGTCGACGACGATGTCGTCTTTACCGATGAGGGGAACCGTCGGCGAAAAACGCAGGGCGCGCGATGAAACGCTCAATACGTTTTGTTTGTCGAGTATGTAAATGGCGATGTTGGCGGTCAGTCGCGGTTTCAGTTTCAAATCGGGATTTTGCGCCATAATCACTACCTCGTAGGTAACGACGCTTTCCGATGTCGTGGCGCCGGTGCTGGCGGTGCTTCCGAGACGTATCTGCGTTACTTTTCCCTCGAATACGTCGTTGGGGTAGGCATCGACGGTGAAACTTACCCGCTGTCCTTCCTCCACGCCGCCGATGTCGGCTTCATCGACATCGGCAACCACCTGCATCTGCGTCAGGTCGGCGGCAATGTTGAAAAGGGTAGGCGTCTCGAATCCCGATGCCACTGTCTGTCCCTCCTCTACGTCGCGGCTGATTACCACGCCGTCGATAGGCGATGTAATGGTGGCGTAGGAGAGGTTGCGCTGCGCCTTGGCGAGTGCGGCTTTGCTGCTGTCGAAAGCGCTTTTCGCTTTCTTGTAATTGTATTCCGACTGTTCGTATTCCATGTCGCTGATGAGCGATTGGGCGTGCAGACCTTTGTTGCGCTCGAAGTTTTTCTTCTGGTATTCGTATTCCGCCAGATTTCCGTCGTAAGCAGCTTGTGCGGAGGCAAGTTCGCTTTGCAGGGTAACTTTATCCATTTCGGCAATCAGCTGCCCTTTTTTCACGACGGAATTGTAATCGACATATATTTTGTCGATGATGCCCGATACCTGCGTGCCTACCTGCACTTCGGTAACCGGTTCGATGGTTCCGGTGGCGGTTACCGAGTTGGAAATGTCGCTCCGCCCTACGGTAACGGTCGCATACGAAATCTTGTGCTTTTCTCCCTTTTCGAAGAAATAAAAGTAACAGCCGGCAGCTGCCGCGACAGCCACACAGACGCCGATGACAATGCTTTTTTTCATATAGATGGAATATTATTTCGTTAAAGAGTTACGGGTTTGTTTTGGTAAATGTCCAGCAGCAGGCGGTTGAGTATCGCCATGTATTTGGCTTGCAGCACTTGTTGTTCGGCGGCAAGCAGGTTGTTCTTTTCCGTCAGAAGTTCGAGCGTATTCGCCATGCCCGAATCGAATTTGCGCTGCATCAGTTCGTAGCTGCTGCGGGTTGCCTTCACCTGCTCCTGCGCCGACACGTATTGCTCTTGCGCCGCCTGTGTTTCGAGGTAGAGGTTTTCGATTTCGCTCAACAGATTTTTTTTCGTATTCTGCAATTCGAGTTCCGAAGTCGTAAGAGAGATGCGGGCTTTCGATACAGCTGAACGGGTATTTCGGTTGCTGTACAGCGGAATGGAAAGCGAGAGGCCCACCGATTCGTTGAGTTTGTTTTTCAGCTGCTTGCCGGTAGCATCGTCGGAAATAGAGAGGTGTCCCGTACTCACCCCAGCCGACAGCGACAGCGACGGGTAGTAGTCGGCTTTTGCGCTGCGCAGTGCGAGTTGTGCGGCGGCAATGTCGAGTTCGCTGCTTTTGATGCCCGGTCGGCAGGCGAGAGCCGTTTGATAGATTTCGTTTTTGGAAGCCAATGGCGCCAGCACGTCGCTGTCGTCGATTTCGGGCACGACGATTTCGATGCTTTCGTCGATGCCCAACTCTAAAATCTGTTTCAGGGTAAGCCGGTTTTGTTCCAGCGTGTTTTGCGATACGACGAGCTGGTATCGGTCGTTGCTGTACTGGGCGACCAGCTGGGCGTAATCGCTTTCCGACAGGGAGCCGGCAGCCCGCAGTTTCTCGCCCCGCTCGCATTGCGCCTTCGATACCTCTACGGTGTTTTCGTTGATGCGCACTGCCTCTTGTGCATAAAGTATTTGCAGATAGCCCGATACGATAGCCGACTCGATGTCGTCGAATGTCTCTTCGAGCAGGCTTTCCTGTTTCTGTTCATTGACTTTTTCGGTCTTTATGCGGGTGAGTTTTTTCCCGCCGTTGAACAGCGTCAAAGAGCCTCGCAGGTTGTAGCTGCCGGTAAATTGGTTTTTGTTGCTTCCGCTGTTGCCGGTAACGATGTAATTGTCGAGGTCGCTGATGCCGGTTTCGATAAATGGCGAGTTGGTGAACTGGTAACTCACGCCGGCAGTCAGCGAGGGAAAGAGCTGCGCTTTGGCATTGCGGCGGTCTATGACGCTGTTTTCGAGCGAAAGGCGGCTTTTCTTCAAGTCGATGTTTTGCTCGTAGGCATATTGCAGGCACTCGTTCAGTGTCCATGCTTTCGGCTCCGTTTGCCCGTAGCCGGCGGCGGATAGCAGAGAGGCGGCTGCTGCGAAGAAAAAGATTCGTTTCATGAATAGTCTGTTTTTAGGAACAGAAAAGACGCGTTCCTTTATCGGCTACAAAGGTAAGAAAGAATATGTTAGCCGGCAACCGATTTATAAATAAACCCTGTTTTTATCGACGAAAAAACGATTTTTACCGCCGAACGAAAGAAAAAGCGAACCGCTTTGCAGGCGGCTCGCTTTCGGTCTTGTTATACAAAGCACAGAATCAGCAACTGGGCGGTGAGCACCCGTAGAAACATGGTCAATGGATATACGGTGGAGTAGGCGACTGCCGGCGCATCGTTGCCCGAAACTTTGTTGGCGTATGCCAGTGCGGGAGGGTCGGTCATACTGCCCGACAACAGCCCCATGATAGTGAAGTAGTTGAGCTTGTAGCGCCACCGTGCGATGATGCCGATAACCAGCATCGGAACAAGGGTGATGAGGAATCCCCAGAATACCCACAGCAATCCGTCGCCTGTGAATACCGTCGCGGCGAAATTGCCGCCTGCCTCTATGCCGATACTGGCGAGAAAGAGGCAGATACCTATTTCGCGCAGCATCAGGCTGGCGCTGGTCGAGGTGTATGTTACCAGTTTCATTTTATGCCCGAAGCGTCCTATCAGTATGGCTACCACCAACGGACCTCCGGCGAGTCCGAGTTTCATCGACGACGTCATACCCGGTATGGAGAGGGGCATACTGCCTAACAAAATGCCCAAGAATATGCCGATGAAAATCGTAATCATGTTCGGTTCGTTCAACCGTTTCATGGAGTTGCCCAATCGCGATGCCAGCCGGTTGATGTCTTCCAGTTTTCCAACGACCGTGAGGCGGTCGCCGATTTGAAGCACGAGGTTCGGCGTAACGAGCAAATCGACACCGGCGCGGTTCAGTCGGGTGGCGTTCAACCGGTAACCCATGCGCAGCCGCAGCGAGCCGATGGTGCGACCGTTGTATTCCGACTTGGTAACGACGATGCGGCGCGACAACACCGGCGAGGGTATTGCCTCCCAGTCCATTTCGACGATAGGACCGATAAAGGCTTTCAGTGCATCTTCGTCCTGCTCCGAAAGCACGGTCAGCAGCAAATCGCCCTGTCCGATGACGGTATTGTCGTCGGGAATGATTACTTCACCGTTTTTCTGCACGCGCGATACCACGAAGTTGCGGTCGATGAGAGCCGCCAGTTTTTCGAGCGTTCGACCTACAATCAGTTGGTTTTCCACTTTGTAGGTTACGATATGGGGAGCCAGCGTGCTGGCTTCGTTTTCGTCTTCTATCTGTTTGGCTTCGGTATCGTTGTTGATACGGAATACAAAACGGATAATGATTATCGCCAGAATGATGCCGATGACGCCTAACGGATAGGCAGCAGCATAACCCGACGCGATTTCGGGCACTTCGGCAATCTTTCCGTCGTATTGCAGCTGCGACAAGGTTTGCTGTGCGGCACCGAGTCCGGGCGTATTGGTTACTGCACCGGAGAGAATACCCACCAGTTCGGGCATCGACACGCGGTCGTGCGCGATGGCGTAAATCGTGCAAACGACAACGATATTCAGCAGCACGACTCCGGCGGCAAGCATGTTGAGCCTCATGCCTCCTTTTTTGAACGAGGAGAAAAAGCCCGGTCCCACTTGCAGCCCGATGGAATAGACGAAGAGAATAAGTCCGAAATCTTTGGTGAAATTCAGAATGTTCTTTTCGGCGGTGAATCCGAAGTGAGCAACGGACAGTCCCACGAACAGCACGAAGGTTACTCCCAATGAAATGCCGAATATTTTTTGCTTTCCCAAATAGACTCCCAACGCGATGACGAGAGCGAAAAGCAAAACGGTATGAGCAACGGAATCGGTTTCGTACAGTAAATTTTCAATCCAATTCATCTCTGTTTTGTTTTGAAAAATGGTTTGTTTTCTCCCGTCCGAAAAAACAGGTAGGCGGGAATTTCTTTTTTACCTTGATTTTTTTCGGCGCAAAGGTAGCGCTTTTATCGTTATCCGCAAAAAGATTTCAATCGTTTTGAAAAACCTTTCTGCCGTTTGTCGGGAAAAGTTTATTTTTGCAACGAAAAACAAACTTTTTTCGATATGGCGGTTTTGCATCGGGTTATCGTGGGCATCGGCTCCAATGCCGCCGACCGGGAAGCGACGGTGGCAAGAGCGTGCGCCATATTGGCGGCACGGTTCTCCGATTTCCGTGCTTCGTCGATATACACGACGCCTGCGGAGGGCAGTTGTGCGGGGGCACCCGATTATTGCAATGCCGTAGCCCTGTTTTCGACCGATGCCGAATGCGAAACGCTGGAACGCTTTTTCAAAGGCATGGAAACCGATTTCGGTCGCACGCCCGAATGCAAGACGCTCGGACTTGTTCCGCTCGACATCGACGTCGTGGTGTGGGACGACCGCATATTGCGTCCCCGCGATATGGTGCGGGATTATATGCGCATCGGGTTGCGACAGCTCGGCGAAACCTCTTTTCTCTAACGCAGAGCGCATCGTTTTCGTTCGGAAAAAGTCGGAAAGAAAAGTTTTTCCGATGCCGAAAAATGCTTTCCTTTCCGCTTGCTTTTATCCTGTTATTTGAATGCGACGTGTCCCGGACTCACTCCGGCAAATACCGTATTTTCTATTTCCCCGTCGGGCGTGATGAAATATACCTTTCCCGACGTTGTATAGTCGCCGGCATCGGTTACCACCAACTTTTTCGTTATCGGATTCACCGTTAGGCTGTACGGCGCTACGCCTTCGGGAATGAAATGCCCTTCGCTCACGGCTTGGCTGTTCAAGTCGATGGTGTGGCTCGTGTAGGTAGTTTTGCCTGTTACATCGCTCCATTCCGATGAGTAGACGTAGGCGATGTCGTCGTCCATACCGATGTCGGAGGCGGCGATGTTCAGCGCTTTCACCGTTTCGGTAGCAAGGTCGATGACGTAGAGATTCGACGGAATATCTCCATAATTTCCGCGCGAGGTAACATAGAGATTGCCTTTGCCGTCGGCTTTGAGGTGATGCAGGTTGATAGCCACCTCTATTTTTTTCGATTCCGTAAACGTGGCGAGATCGATTACCGATACCGTGCTGTCGTATTCTCCCGAAAGGTAGCTGTAGCCGCCGGAATTGGCGACGTAGAGTTTTCCGCCGACGACAGCCATTTCTTCCGGCTCGCGACCTACGCTTACGCTATCGACCACTTTGGCGGCGGCAATGTCTATTTTATAAACTTGCGCAGTGTATGAACTTACATACGCGTAGCCGCCCTCGAAGCAGATGTAACGGCAGTTGGGCACATCGACGCCGGCAATGTGTTTGGCGCTGTCGGCGGTCATGATTTCGACCTTGTGCGAACCGTTCATTACGGCATACAGGCGGTTTTCGTAGATTTTCAGATCCGTGCCCGTACCGCCCAGCTCCATGGCGACTTCGGGATTACGCGACGGATAGATATTGGTATAATACGTTCCGTCTTCGGCGTCGAAGAAGTCGAGTGTCGCATTGTTTTGACCGTAGTTGCCTTCGTTGAGCAGATAGAACGAACCGTTGCCGGGTGTCGTCGTTTGAGTGTCCGGCAGAAGCAGTTTTTCGTCTTCGTTGTTGCAGCCGCTCAAGAGAGCTGCCGCGCATAACCATGTGCATAAAAGACTTTTTTTCATACGTAGATAGTTTTTAGGTGTTTATGGGAACGTTTATTTTTTAATACAAAACGGGTGCAAAGATACGATTTTTTCAGTTGCGAGCTTTTTGTCTTTGCAGTCGTTTCATTGTTTGAGAAGCGGGGCATATCCGCTGCCCGACGGTGTGGAGATGCGCACCATGTACAGCCCAGCCGACAGTGTTTCCACCGATACCGGCTCTCCTTTTTCCGCCGGCGAGGAGAGCAGCCGCTGCCCGTCAAGGCTGAAAATGTCGACCGTCACGCTTTCTTCCGTATTTATCGTAAAATACCGTTGGGCGGGGTTGGGGTAGATGCGGTATGTTTTTTCGGACATGGCAGTTTCTCGGTTGCTTGAAAGTCCCGAAACCGTTACGAGTATTTCTTTCTCTACGGTTTTGCCGTTGGAGTTGAATACGACTGTCAGGGTCGCGGTGCCGTTACCGACCGGCTCTGCGATGAGCGAATCGTTTTCGATGCGGGCATCGAGCACGGCTTTATTTGTCGTAATCACCGATTTCACGATTGTGCAGGCAAGATTGTCGTCGTCGGACACTTTGTCGCCCAAGTAGAGCGAGAAACGATGCTGTTCGGAGTCGAAGGCGATTTTGTCGGGAAATTCATCGGAGACGACCGGTGCGGCAGTGTCGGGAAAAATGACCAACGCCGGAAACCAGTAATTGCTTTCCAAGTCGTATTCGCCGGCGACTTCCCACGTTTCTCCGCCGTTTTTTGAAAGGCGAAGCATACGGTATTTCCGGCTTGTGTTCGAGCGATATATCATGGCATATATATCGTCGGTTACAGGGTGTATGCGGAATCCGGCATGATATAACGTCCAACTTCCATCGTCGTACGTTCCGAAATCGAAAATTTCGGAACGCGATTCGTTGTCGATGTCGTAACAATAGATGACGTCCTGTCCCCACCAATCGTTTGTTTGGGAATAAGCCCAATAGATTTTGTTCTCCTGATAGGAGGCACAAAACGGGTCGGCTGTCCACGCATACCACGATTCCGGCAGTGACACGGGAACGGGGTGCTGTTCGGTTTTCAGCGTGTAGGGGTCGAGGCATACGAGGTTGTCGTTGCTGCTGAGCCACAGGTTTCCGTCACGGGCGGGAATGACAGAGTTGTATTTTCCTTCGATGATGGTTTCCAGTGTATGCGTTTCCGTGTCGATAACCAGCAAGCCTTTTGCCTGATGCACGGCGAAAGCGTACCTCCCGACACGTGTCATCATGCCTATCTGGTCGTCGTAGAGGCTGCCGCTGGCGTTTCCCGTGTTTTCTATCATCGCGCCGATGCTCATCTTGTCGATATCGAACAGGTAGATGCCGTTACTCGTACCGAGGTAGCCGGTGTGCCGGTCGATACCGAGAAAGGTGCGCCCGTCTGCCGATGCGCTGTTTCCGTTTTCGGGTGCGATGTCGGCGAACTCTTTTTCCAGTTTCATCGTTCGGGCGTCGCACACTGCCAGCCGGCTGCCGGTAATTGTCGCGCCGCCGTCTTTCTCCTGTTTCGATACGATGTACATACGTCCGTCATAGATGGTTCCGAACTGGGAAGTACACCCCAATTCGTGTCCCGGATTCTCTTTTTGAAAGACGCGATATACCCATGTGCAGGAATCGGTGAAATAGTTGATTGTACTGTTCTGGTGTCCGAACCAGTCTTCGTTCAGTACGAAAACGCCGGTCGTATAGTCGTTCCGGCTATCGGTCGGTGTGTCGTCCGTGTTTTGGGAGCGGGCATTTCCGCTGTACAGACAGATGCCGCAGAGGAGGAGAGGAAAGATTTTTTTCATAGCTCCGTTTTTTGAAAAATCGGGGAGAGAATGTGCTCATGCACACTCTCCCCGCAAGAAAGACTTATTTGATGGAAAGTTTGCTTCGGAAGTTTCCGACTTTGACGATATACAGCCCGGCAGGGACGTTCAAACCGAATGTCTCGTGCGTCGTATGGCAGATTGCCGACAACAGGACGATTCCGTTGCTGTTGTACAGCATCACCGTTTCGCCTGCGGCATTTTCGATATGCAGCGTGTTTTGGGCGATGTAGATTTTCCTGTCGGATTTGTCGCTGCTTGTCAAAGCATCGACATCAGGGTCGGTTTCGACGGCGATGATGCGTATAGCCATCTCATCGCGGGCGAGCATATTGTCGCGGTTGATGGCGGTGATGGTAACCGTGCCTTCCGCCAACCCTTCGACCGTACCCGTGCTGCTCACGAGGGCGATATCGGGATTGCTGCTGCTCCACCATACCCGTTTGTTGGTCGTGTTTGCCGGAAGCGTTTCGAGCAAGAGCGGCATTTTTTCTCCGACTTTCAACGAATCTGCTTCGGCAGAGAGGTGCAATTCTTGTGCCTGTTGGTTTTCAATGGTTAGCTCTATTTTGCCGATAATACCCGAGCCGTCGGTTGCCGTTGCCGATATTTCGACCGTGCCGGCTTTCAGGGCGACGACACTGCCGTTGTCATCGACGGCGGCGGTTGCTTTGTCGTGGCTCAGCCACGTAACAACGGGGTTGCCCCTTTCGGGATAGACTTTAGCTTGCAACTGCAAGGTATCGCCTACGACAAGGCGGGTGGTATCGGCTTGTATGCCGATTTCGGTAATTAACGGAGCGATGTGGTAGAGACACGAATCGACCAGACCTATCGGCATACAGGTGATGCGTACCCACACATCGCCGATGGCTTCTCCTTTTACATATCCGTAGGTGCTTACGGTGGCGATGCTGTCGGCTGCCGATTCGTAGAGGAATGTTTGTTTTCGCCAGTTTACGCTGCCGGGTTCGAGCGTGTAAGACATATATTCTGTACGTCCGGGTTGCAGGTACGATTCGTGCTTGTCGAGTATGCAGGCGGTCGGGTATATCGTATCGACGGCTGCAATTATCAGGCTGTCGCGCAAGGCAGGATTGGCATTCGATATGGCGGTGATTACCGCGTTGCCTTTTCCTTGTATTTTGATAGTACCGGTTGTACTTACCGTGGCGACATTATCGTCCGACGAATGCCACCTCAGCGTTTTGTCGCTGGCGTCTTCGGGGTAGAATGTTTTGGTGAAAGAATAGATGCTGGTACCTTTTTCATACAGTTCGGGTTGGTCGGGAATAGCTATGGTAAAACTGTCGAGCGGAATGTAGGTTACACGCACAAGGCAGGAATCGACGAATCCGCCATCGACCGAAGTTGCTCTGATGATTGCCGTACCTGCGCTTTTCGCTGTTACCGTGCAGTATGACGATGCCGATTTTGTCGATAGGGTGGCGACACTTTCATCGGAGGTTGTCCATATCGCCGATTTGTTGGCGGCGTTGTTCGGCGTTACCGATACTTCGAGGCGTTGTGTTTTCGGTACGATTAAATCTACCGTATCGTGGTCTATCGTCATACCCGTTACCGGATTTGCCAGTACGACGACAGGAATACGCAGTGTGTCTTTTGTTTCTTTTACGACGGCTTGCAGCAGAGTCGTGTCTGCCTTTTTTCCTGTTATGACGGCGCGGCTGTAACTGTCCCACGAAGAGAATGTATTTGTTGTAACTGTCGCAATATCTGTATCGGCGATTTTATATGTGGTCGATTTGCTTGTCGCATTTTGCGGGTAGTATCGGAGTAGGAACGTATCTTTGGCGCCTGCCAGTACGGTGATGGTGTCGCGCGGACAGACGACGGAATCCAGCGCTACTGCCGATACCTCGACGATTAACGTATCTTTCAATTCCGGATTGTCATCGGCGGTGGCGTATAGTTTGTAGCTGCCGTTTCTCAAACCCACGATGCGTTCGTCTTCGGTTATTTCAACTCCGGAATAACTGTTGGAGGAACGTAAGGAAATATGCTTGTCGGTGGCGTTTTCCGGCAGGAAAGTAAATCGGAGAGCAAGGGTGTCGCAGGGGTTCAGTGATACCGTATCGGCGGTAAATGCGAAATTTTGAAGTGAGCGTTTCACCCGGATGCCGATCTGTTTTTCGACTTTCCGTCCGTTGGACACGAGTTGCAGGGTAATGCTTCCGCTGCCGTCTTTGTCGGCTATCGGCGTAACGGTCAGGCTGTCTCCGAGTTCAATCCTGAACGGAGCATTTTCACTTGTCGTTGCCGTGAGGTTGAAGAGTATGGCGGCATTATCGTCGTCTGCAGCCGTGAACGGGAGTGTGGTGCGATCGCTGTTCGTTTCGAGTGTCAGGCTGCCTTCGACGCTCAATTTGGGCGCTATATCGGCTGTGATGCCCAGTATTGCCGGTGCTTCCGATTCGTAACGGTCGAGCAGGTCGCCGCTTTCGACATCGAGCAGATACACGACGGCTTTGCGGTTGAGCGTATCTTCGGCAAGGATAGCCAATGCCTCTTTTTTATAGTAGAGGCAGAGGTTTACCGGTACGATGCCTTCTTCTTCGCAAGAGAAGAACGGGTAGCCGGCTGTTGCGGCATTATCGGTATCGAAGCGGATAATCTGCTGTCCCGAAATCCACCAGAAGTAGTTTTTCTTGGCGTGGGCGACGATTTGTCCCTTGCCCGTGTAGTGCGACATAGAAGAAAAAGCGACCGTTTTGCCGGTTTGTTCGCCGGCGATGCAGTCGAGGGACGACCCGTAAATTCCCCAGATGCACCCGTTACAATCCTGTATCAATGTTTCGTAAGAAGCATTGAACGATGTAATCAAACGGTCGCTTTTGGTATCGACGATGCTCAATCGGTTGTTTTGCAGAATGTAGGCGCTGCCTTTTGCAACGACGATTTGCCTTACCGGTGCGTCGCTGTTCAACGTGAACGTGCCTGAAATTTTTTTGTTTTCGAGGTCGTATATGCCCACGCCCTTGTTGCCGTAAAGATAGAGTTTATCGGGCGATATGCCGGCAATGGAGGTGAAGCCTTGCGTTTCCGTCTGATCGCTCTTTTCCAATCCTTTTTCGGTAGCGGTTATCAATCGTTTGTCGGTGAGGATATAAGTATAGCCTCCGAAATTGAACAGGGTTTGTATGCGTCCGTCTATGGCTTCGCCGTTGATAGAGCGGAATACGTCGTATTCAAAATTTCCTTTTTTTGTGAGGAACGAGAGTGTATTTTCCTTGTCGAGGAACAATATACCTTCGTTGTACGACGTGGCAGGCTCCGGTGCGGGAGCAAACGGTTTCCACGGATATAACGTCATGCCCGGCTCGAAATTCCAGCCGTCCCACGAGCCGTCTTTCAATTTGCGTGTCGATGCACCTACTTGGGCAAATGAAAATTCCGATGACGCATCGTCTTTTACCCAGTAAGACCAAAAAGCCTGATACCAGCCGCTTCCCCACAAGTCGTCGGCGTCGCGTGCCGACCATGAATCGTAATCGTAATTCATGTTTCCGGTGATGTAGTACCCGTTGGGAAGGGGATATTCTTCGTTATCCAAATACAGGGCGATGTCGCCGTCGTTGTCGAGGTCGTAGCCCATGCCGCCGATGGTAAGACCGTAACCCGTAGGTCCTCCGAAAAGGACGTAAAAACGAGGGTCGGCTTCGGCAATGGCTTTCACCATATCGTCGCCGTATGATTCGCCGTCCCAGCGGTAACCCCATGCAAGGGCTGTCGTTTCGCGGTCGTCAGTCCATTGTACGACAAGAGCCGCGCGGTTTTCGCCTTCGCCTATCCAGAAGTCGATGTCGTCGAAGGTGAAATCTTCACCGGTTGCCGCTATCGTTTGGGGTTGTTCTGCCGAGAACGTTTTCATTTTCGGATTGAAATACGGAATGCCTTGCACCCGCATTTGTGCTGCCGAATTTCCTGCTGCCAGCAGGAGAATCCCTAAAAAGATGAATAACTTTTTCATAACGGAGAATGGTTAGTTTTTAATGATCTTATATGATTTGTTTCCGATTTTCGCTAAGTATATGCCGACGGGGCAGCCGCTCATGTCGATGCGGTTGGTTCCGACTTCGATTTTTTTCTGCAAAATCCGGTTTCCGGCAAGTGACAGTATTTCGATAAGGCACGCTTCATTCGATTCTACGATGAGGTGTGTTTTTACGGGATTGGGATAGAGATTGCAAACGTGCTGTTTGTTTTCGTGAATGTCGGACATCACGGCATCGATGTGCAAATCTTCCATGCCCAATATTTCGGTGGAACATTCGCCCAGCCAGCCGTTGTATTGATTGACACCCGTATATACCTTTATGAAGTCGGCGCCGGGCAGATGTGCGGGGTTGCCCTCGCTATCGACCGCCCAGCCGATGTCGATATGCGACAGCGTATCGGCGTTGGGGCGATTGTCGGCGTACCCGAATCCGTAGGCATACAACACGAAATAAGTGCCGTTGCCCGACTCGTCGATGCCGTTGTCGGCAAGCCGCGTTCCGGTGAACATCAGGGAGTCGTCTTTTATCCATTCCGGATAATAGCTTTGCGCGTGGAACGTGTTGCGCGGCATATAGCTCGTTATTCCGCGATTGTCGTTCCAACGTATGTAGGTGGTGTCGTTCAGAAATTTGTTGTCGGGGTGAGGGGTTGCCACGTGGTCGGGCGCGGGGCGGTGATAGGTGATGGAATAGTTTTTCAGCGTCTCTTTTTTCTCGTATTCGCTGCCGGCTATTTCGTACCATTCGTCATCGTCGGGCTGTCCGTTGCGGTTACGGTCGTAAGCCACCATGACGATACCCGGTTCGCAGCTCCCTCCGAGCGGGGCATCGGGACGGGGATTGGCATCGGCATAAAAGGCGTTGCCCGATATTTTGAAATCGCATACGCCGGGTACATCGACGATGGTGTGGTCGAATGCCACGACGACATATCCGCCGTACCCGCCGAGCGAAATCATGTTTTTATTATTGTGGGCGATGTATTCTTCGGCTTTGGCTCGCATGGTCTCTTCCGTATCTCCGCTTTCGTATTCGGGCAGTTCGTTGACGAATTGTCCGGGTGCGGGTCTGAATTCGACTACTTTTGCGATGTACGGCGATTGCGCCGTTGCCGGAGAAAAGAACGTGCCGCTGCCCATGAGGCAGAGAAACGATAGAATGGCTTTTTTCATATCCAATTTTTTTTAGTTGGTGTAGGTATGTTCTATCCGGTATTCGCCTTTGAAGGCGAAGTGGGCGGGAATGTTTCCTGCCGGCACTTTCCAAAGACATTTTCCTTCGGGGGAAAAGCAATACAGGGTGCCCGATACGACATAGTTTTTCGCATCGGTAACGTAGATTTCTTTGGTTATGGGATTGACGGCGATGCCGTAGGGAATTTTGATTTCGGCATCGGTGCCGTCGGTGATGAAGCTGCGATTGACGATGCGGCGCTCTTTCAGGTCGATGATGCCGTAGGTAACGGTGTTTTGTGCCGTTGTCCAGTTCCACTCGGTGCTGTACACGTATGCCGAATCGCCGTCGATGCACATATTGCTCACTGCTATGTCGAGCGAATCGACGAGCCTGTCGGTGCGGGCGTCGATGACGTACAGTTTGGAATGGGTGTCGTAATAGTCGCCCCGAGAGCTGACGTACAGATAGCCGTAGCGGTCGCCTTTGATGCGGTGCAGGTTTATCGCCACCTCGATTTTCTTTATTTCCCGAAACGTGGCGAGGTCGATTACCGACACCGTGTTGTCGTAGTCGGGTACGCGGTAGCCGCCGGAATTGGCGACGTAAAGTTTTCCGAAACGTATTTCCATTTCTTCGGGCTGGTAGCCGACGGTAACGGTATCGACCACTTGCAGGGTCGCCGTGTCTATTTTGAATACGCACCCTTTCGGCGCGTGCGGGTCTATCCGAACGGGTGCCACATAGGAGCTGACGTAGGCATATCCCTCATGGAATCTGATGTACCGGCAGTTCGGCAGGTCTATTTTCCCGATATACGAGGCATCGGCGGCGCGCATCACTTCCACTTTGTGCGAACAGTTGATGACGGCATAGAGCCGGCTGCCGTAAATTTGCAGGTCGTTGCCTACGTCGCCCAACTCCTTGATGACCGTAGGATTGGTTTCGGCATAAATATTTTTATGATATTCACCGGTCGTTGCGTCGAAATAGTCGAGGGTCGAACTGTTCGTTCCCATGTTTCCTTCATTGAGCAGGTAGAAGCCGGCGACGGAGGTGTATTGCGGAGTGGTCGTTTCGTAGGTGTCGGAGTAGAGTATCAATTCATCGTGCCGGCAGCTTATTGCCGACAGACAAAGCAGTAGAAGTGGAAAGAATATCCGTTTCATATCTCGATGCGTAAGATGACCTTGAAGTTGATGCCCGGCATGGGGTAGTTGGCCACCACGTCGTAATGCTGGTTGAAAAGGTTGTTTATCTCGCCGGTGGCGCGGCATTTCACTTTTTTCACCGAAAAAGAGTAGTTTGCCGAAAAATCGCTCGTGTACCACGGTTGCAGGCGGGTGAGGCGGCTGTTTTCCGACGAGCTGTACCGTTCGCCCGTGTAGATGAAACTGTAATTGAAATTCCACCCTTCCCATTCGGCGCTCAGCAGCGCCGAGCCGCTATGACGCGGTATGTAGGGAATTTGGTCTTTGTAATAGCGGTCGGCAGGGTCGGTGCAATCCTGTGCCCGCTGGAAGGTATAGCACACCCGTGCGTTCAGACCCACTTTGCCCCACAGCACGCCCGCTTGCGCCGCGAGGTCGCAGCCGCGTATTTCCACGCGCCCCAGATTGAGCATCGTCCAGCGGAACTGCTGTCCCGTAGGATAGGCTACGATTTTGTTGGTAACCACGTTGTAATAGCCGTCGCCTTGCAGCTCGAAATGGCGGAAAGCTCCGTGCGTCCGGTTTTTCCGGAAAAGAAATCCGCCGTCGTATTGCACGGTGTATTCCGGTTTCAGGTATTTGTTGCCGATGTCGGTGTAGTAGAGGTCGTTGAAAGTGGGCATACGGAACGATTTTTTACAGAATGCCCGCAGTTGCAAATCGTGATGTTCCAACGGTCGGAACGATACGAAAGCCGCCGGCGACAGCTCGTTTTTGTTTGGCGAAGCCGCCGACGCTTTTTGTTTGTTCCGCACACTCTCCTGTATGAATGTTCCCAGCAGGCTGCCCTGTATCTGCACCCGTTCCCATTGCATCGTCGTGGCGATTGCCGCCATTTCGGTGTAACGGGTGGGGAAGGGGAAGTCCCGCAAATCGGCATTCAGGGTGTTCCATTGAAAATCGGTCGATAGCGAAACGTCCCACCACGAAAAGAGCGTTATCTGCTGGGCTGCAGACAGGTAACACTCGTGCTGGCGGTAATGGTTGTGTATGTATAACTCCCGATAGTCGTCGCGGAGATATTCCGTGTAGTCGTAGGCGTATTTGCCGTTGATGAGCAGGCGGTACCGTTTCCCGAAGTTGCTCCGGTAATGCCCTTGTGCAAAAAAATCGCGATCCCATTGCCGTTCGCCGTGTCGCCATACATTATTTAATATAGGACCCGGAATGCCCCGCTCGGAGTCGTAGTAATAGAGTTTGGCGTTCCACTCGCCCCGTTCGGCGGTGCCGAAGAATCCCCCTTCGAGCCGCAACGCCTTTATATCGCCGTTTTCCCGCGTCGCCGTCGTGTCGTAAGCCACCGAGCCGTCGGGTTGCGTGCGACGGTAGCGGAATTTGTATTTACCTGTGGCATAAGTATATTCGGCGTTGAACAGGCTGCTCGTGCGACGGGTTATTTTTTGCTCCCAGAGTATCGACGGATTGGCAAGTCCGAACGACCCGCATTTCATCGTTGCCTGCAAATGGTATTTTTCGTCTTCCTTGAATTTCGGGCGACGGCTTTTCAGATACACCGACCCCGATGTGCCGTAGTCGCGCGCCGGTTGCAGTATTTCACTTTTCTGCCCGTTGTAGAGGGCGATTTCCTCCATATTGTCGAGCGAGAATTTTCCTAAGTCGATTTGCCCGTTCTGGGCGTTTCCCAGCTGTATGCCGTCGTAGAAGACACCCGTATGATTGGTGCCCATGCCGCGTATATTCACCGTTTTCAATCCGCCGATGCCGCCGTAATCTTTCAGTTGCACACCGGAAAAATAGCGTATGGCATCGGCGACGGAATGGCTGTTGAGCCGTTCCAACTCTTTCCCGTCGAGCTGTTGCGGCGCGATGATTTCGACTTGGCGGCGCGCAGAAATGCCCACTTCGTGCAGATGTTGGAGCGAGTCGAGTTTCCCTTGTGCACGTAAACCCGTGCACGACAGAATGTTTCCCGTAATCAACAGACAGATGACTGCCGCCTTTTTCATGTCGAATGTTTTTGATGTAAACATTCATACAGGGCTTCGGGGAAAACCTTGATTTGTCGGCGAAAAGTAAATCCTTGATTTGTCGCGTCGATGCTCAAAAGCGCTTTCCTCGAAGGCTGTTGAATGAGGTTTTGTATGGCAGGTCTTCTGACTTGTTCTTGCGGCAAGCAGCCTTCCCGAAATAATCAGTGGCAATAGATGGCTTGCGCAGAGATAGAACTCACAGCAGCGGGACTGTTCGGGATTTTCACCCGATTCCCTTTTAATTTCCATACCCCGAACGGGTACTTCAAACCAATACGGCGACAAAGGTAGGGATATTTTTGAGAATCGGGCAAGATTGTCCGAAAATAATTTCAGAAAATTTTTGCCGTCCGTTTGCAGAATGTGAAAAAAACAATTACTTTTGTGCCGCAATTCCGAAGCAGCGCGAGGAGTTGCAGACCCTGAGGTGCGGTAGTTCAGCTGGTTAGAATACATGCCTGTCACGCATGGGGTCGCGGGTTCGAGTCCCGTCCGCACCGCAAAAATCCCGAAAGACTATTTCGGGATTTTTTTTGCATATAAGCTAAACCACCAACAAAAAAGGTTGCGAATGAATTTCGCAACCTTTTTTGTGTAATCGCGTCGTGTTCGTTATCCCACTTTTATGCCGGCGAAGCCCATGAAGGCGAGAGCCAGCAGACCGGCTACGATAAGGGCGATAGGCATTCCTTGCAGGGCTTTCGGTATGCGGGTCGTGCTCAACTGTTCGCGGATACCGGCGAAGATGACCATGGCGAGCATGAAGCCGAGAGCGGTGGAAATGGCGAATACCACCGATTCGAGCAGCGTATATTCTTTTTGGATTACCAGAATGGCTACACCCAGAATGGCGCAGTTCGTGGTGATGAGCGGGAGGAATACGCCGAGTGCCTGATAGAGGGGAGGAGATACTTTTTTGAGTATGATTTCCACCATCTGCACAAGGGCGGCGATGACGAGAATGAACACTATCGTCTGCATGAATCCGATGCCGAACGCATCGAGCAGGTATTTCTGCAACAGATAGGTGCATATCGTGGCGATTGTCATGACGAAAGCGACGGCGGCACCCATGCCGGTAGCCGTGCTTACTTTTTTGGATACTCCCAAGAAAGGACAGATACCCAAGAATTGCGCCAAAACGATGTTATTGACGAATATGGCGGTGATAAATATGGAAATGTAGGTAATCATATCGCTTATTTGGTTTTAAGTTTATTGACAATGACGATAAGGTAGCCCAGCGCGATGAATGCACCCGGAGCCAGCACGAATACCAATGCACCGAAGTGTTCGGGGAAAATGGCGGTATTGAATATCTTGCCGGTGCCCAACAGTTCGCGCACGCTGCCCAGCAGGGTGAGGGCTATCGTGAATCCGAGTCCGCAGCCCACGCCGTCGAGCATCGAGTCGAATGCGTTGTGTTTGGCAGCGAACGATTCGGCACGACCCAGCACGATGCAGTTCACCACGATGAGGGGAATGAACAGACCGAGACTTTCGTACAAAGCCGGCACGTAGGCTTCCATGCACATTTGCAATATGGTTACGAATGCGGCGATGACGACGATGAACGACGGTATGCGCACTTTGTCGGGAATCAGGTTTTTGATAAGGGCTATCACGGCGTTGGAGCAGATGAGCACGAACATCGTTGCCAGTCCCATGCCCAGACCGTTGATAGCCGAAGAAGTCGTACCCAGCGTGGGGCACATACCCAACAGCAATACGAATGTCGGGTTTTCGGTGATGATACCGTTCAGAATGATTTTCAACTTATTCATGGTCTGCCTCCTTTTCCTGTTGCGTAGCGCCGGTAGCGCCGTCGCAGTTATTGTTCGTATAAGCGGTATAGGCATTGGCTATGACGTCGAGGAATGCCCGCGAACTGATTGTGGCAGCCGTGATGGCATCGACGCTTCCGCCGTCTTTCTTTACCGTCAGATTATCTTTTGCAGGGTGTTTGCCCAAAACGCTTTGCGAGCCTCTTTCGGTGCGGAACCATTCTTCCATTTTGGAACCGAGACCGGGCGTTTCGGCGTGGGAGAGTACGCGGTAGTTGCGTATCGTGCCGTCGGCTTCGAATCCGACCATGATGACCACTTCTCCGCCGAAGCCGTTTTTCGTCTTGCTCTCTACGGCGGCGCCTACTTTTTCACCCTCTTTCGTAGCGGGGAAAACTTTCAACTCCATACCATTGACCGTAACGGTATATTGTTCGTCGATGGGAGAGTTGTCGAATGCGGGCGTTACGTCTTTCACGGCATTTTCCTGTTTCAGTTTCTTCGCCTGTGCGATAGGCTCGGCGGTGATGCCGTATACGTAGCCCAACAATGCGCCCACCAGTACGGTGATGACCGTAAGCACGATGAGCATATTTCCGAATGATGATTGTTTAGCCATTATTTTTTCACCTCCCCGAATCGTTTAGGTTTCACATATTTGTTGATAAGAGGCGTTGCGGCGTTCATGATGAGAATCGCGAACGACATGCCTTCGGGATATGCGCCGTAGCGGCGAATGATGATAGTCAGCAAGCCGATGCCTATGCCGTAGATAATCATGCCGCGCGGAGTCATGGGCGACGTTACATAGTCGGTCGCCATGAAAATGGCGCCGAGCATCATGCCGCCGAGCAACAGTTGTTGAAGGGCGCCTTCGGCATCGAATCCATTGACGAGGAACGAGAATACGAAAGCCGTAACCAGAATGGAAACGGGAATATGCCACGTGATGATTCTGCGTATCAACATGTAGGCGAATCCTATCAACAAGGCTATGGCACTGATTTCGCCGAGACTTCCGCCGATGTTACCCAGCAGCATATCGGTGGTCATGGCTTCGACGGGCAGACCCTGTTTCATCAGTCCCAACGGCGTGGCAGCCGTTTCGGCATCGAGGTAATTCATACTCAACGGGTCGGGAACAGGCCACGTAGTCATTTGCACGGGGAACGAAATCAACAGGAATACGCGACCTACGAGGGCGGGGTTGAAAATGTTGTTTCCCAATCCGCCGAAAGTCATTTTACCGATACCTATGGCAACGAGCGCACCGATAATGATAATCCATATCGGCAGGTTCGAAGGTACGTTGAATGCCAGCAGTACGCCGGTAAGAATCGCGGAACCGTCGCATATCGACGGTTTTACTTTCAAGAGGTATTTCTGAATAAGGTATTCAAAAAGTACACACGCCAATACCGACGTGAGCGTTACCACCAAGGCTCCGATGCCGAAGCAGTAAAGCGACACGAGAAATGCCGGTATCAGGGCTATCAACACGCCGTACATACACTTCGATACCGAATTGCCGCTATGTACGTGCGGTGAAGGCGATACAATAAAATTTTGACTCATAGTGATAGTTTTCAGAGATTATTATTTGGCATTACGGCTGCGAATGATAGCGCCCACACGGGCTTTGCCCATGCGCACATAGTCGAGCAGAGGACGGTGTGCGGGACAGGTGAAGCTGCAAGAGCCGCATTCGATACAGTCCATAACATGTTCTTTTTCGACGCGCTCCCAATCTTTGTGCTCGGTTGCATTCATGAGTGTATTGGGAGCAAGCCCCATCGGGCAGGCTGCGATACATTTGGCGCAGCGTATGCACGCCGTCATTTCTTTGCGTCGCGATTCCAAGTCGCGTATAATCAGCACGCCGGAGCACCCTTTCGTAGTGGGTGTATCGGTCGATACGACGGCTTTGCCCATCATCGGACCGCCGGAAATGACTTTCTCGGTGTCTTCGGGCAGACCGCCGCATGCGTCGATGAGTTGGCTGAGAGGCGTACCTACACGCACTTTCAGGTTCGACGGGTGGGCAAGCGATTTGCCGGTAACGGTAACGATGCGTTCGAACAGCGGTTTGTTTTTCTGCACGGCTTCGTACACGGCAAATGCCGTACCGACGTTTTGCACGACGGCGCCGGTGGCGATAGGAAGACCTCCGCTCGGAACCTGACGGCGTATCACGGCGTCGATGAGCTGTTTTTCGCCTCCTTGCGGATATTTCACTTTCAGCGGGCAGATTTCAATGGTAGGATATGCTGCCGCCAACTCTTTCATGTGCGCAATGGCATCGGGTTTGTTGTTTTCGATACCGATGACGGCACGCTCTACGTTGATGGCTTTGCGCAGAAGTTCCGTACCGACGAGTATTTCCGCTCCTTTTTCCAGCATGAGCTGATGGTCGGCAGTGAGATAGGGTTCGCACTCTACGGCATTGATAATGAGAATCGTAGCAGTTGCCCCGGGAGGAGGCGTGAGTTTTACGTGAGCGGGGAAAGTTGCACCGCCCAAGCCGACGATACCTGCTTCTTTAATGCGCTCGACAATGGCTTTGGAATCGAGGTTGCACTCTTTTACCAGCGTTTCGTTGCGGTCGATGCTCTCTTCCCATTCGTCGCCTTCGACGTCGATGTAGATTGCCGGACGCTGAAATCCTGCGACATCGACTGCCGTGTCGATTTTGGCGACCGTGCCCGATACCGACGAGTGGATGTTTGCCGAAACAAATCCGCCGGCTTGTGCCAACAGGGTGCCCACTTTCACTTTATCGCCTTTGGCGACGACGGCTTGCGCGGGTGCGCCGATATGCTGCGAAAGCATGATAACGGCTTGCTTGGGCAATTCGGCTGTCTTTATGGCTTGTCCGGCAGATAGTTTGTTCTCAGGCGGGTGAACACCGCCTATCCGAAATGTTTTTAACATATCTGTTTGTTTTTACTGTTGATTACTATTGAATTATGCCTGAGCTGTCGGAGCTGCGGCGGTTCCCGATTGAGGTGCTGCCGGCTGTGCCGGAGCTTCGGGTTTCGGTTCTGCCGGCTTGCGCGGCGGGAAGTTTACCGAATGAATGGCGCCGGTCGGACATACGGCTTCGCATTTGCGGCACAACTTGCATTTTTGGAAGTCGATGTAAGCCAGATTGTTTTCCACCGTAATAGCCTCGAACGGACACTCTTTGGCGCATTTTCCGCAACCGATGCAGGCTGCCGTGCAAGCCTTGCGGGCTACGGCGCCTTTGTCTTTATTGACGCAGCATACGAACATACGGCGCGATTTCGGACCTTTGTTCCGCAACTCGATAATCATTTTCGGGCAGGCTTTTACGCAAGCACCGCAACCGGTACACAACTCTTCATCGACTTCGGGCAAACCCGTTTCGGGATTGACGTGAATGGCTCCGAATTGGCAGGCTCTTTCGCAGTCGCCGTTTCCGAGACAACCGAACGAACAGCCCGTTTCACCGCTGTACAGAGCCGCTTCGATAGCGCAGTTCGAGGCACCGTTGTAGGTGTTTACTTTCTTGCGGTTGGCGCAAGTGCCGTTGCAGCGTACCACGGCAACTTTCGGCGCCGCTTCGGCAACCTCCATGCCGAGTATGCCGGCAATTTTAGCCATGACAGGCGCACCGCCTACGGGGCAGAGCATGCCTTCGAGCGAGGTGGCTTTCACGCACGCAGCAGCGAAGCCGCCGCAGCCCGGATAGCCGCAACCGCCGCAGTTGGCACCCGGAAGCACTTTCACCACTTCTTCGTTGCGCGGGTCTTCATAGACTTTGAATTTTTGAGCGACGAAGTACAATATGACAGCACTTATCGCACCGATACACCCCAATGAAAGGGTGGCAATCCATACTAAATTCATTTCTTTTTAATTTATGATAGGTTTTGGGTTTCTTCTGTTAGAGGTTCTACTGTAAATACCAAATCTTTGCGTATTTTTCGCCGAAACAGGTACAAGACGAAATAATAGGGTACGAGCGAGCAGAGCGATACGACACCGGCGGTTATTTCGTTGTCGGTGCACAAGGTCGCTATGCCTAACGCGCAGCACAATACGATAAAAGGGTAGAGGAATGCCAACCGCAACGCTTCGCTGCTCATGGCTTCGCTGCCTATTATCCACACGTGTTGTCCGCTACGCAAATCCGCGGCAGCATGATATGTCGTTTCGATGATTTTTTCGGAACGGTCGGAGACGGTACACATGGATTGCACATGACACCCGCTGCACGCCGAGTGTTGCGTAATCCGTACATAAACGGTCGCACCTTCGATGCGGTCGATGATGCCTTCGTGTTTTACATGCGTATCTTTTCTGCTCATTTCCTGCTTTTCGGATAAGCTATATATAGTAGGACAAAAGTAGTTAATATTTTGTTATCGACCAATAAAAAATGAGAAAAAAAGAAACTCTTTTCGTGGAAAAAGGAAAGGATTTTTCTATTCTCTGAAAATAAGAGAAATACGGAAAAATAAAACGGGTAAAAAGTTTTTGCTGCATATTTCAAAAAGAATTTCGGCAGCGGGGTTGTCTCTATTTAATAAAAAATATGTATCTTGCACCCGATTTATAAATTTAAGATATGAAGACATATTTGGTAACCGGCGCAGCCGGATTTATAGGCTCCAATTTCGTCAAGTATATGTTGAAAAAGTACGACGACATATTTATCGTCATACTCGACAAACTGACGTATGCGGGCAATTTGGGCACAATAAAAGAGGAGTTGCATGACAAACGGGTGGAGTTTGTACGGGGCGATATAGCCAATGCCGAGCTGGTATCGAATATTTTTGCTCGTCGTGCCATTGATTTCGTTGTCAATTTTGCTGCGGAATCGCATGTCGATCGCAGTATCACCAACCCTCAGCTCTTTTTGGAAACCAACATTCTGGGCACGCAAAACATGCTCGAATGCGCCAAGCGGGCATGGACAACCGGTAAAGACGCTGCCGGTTATCCGACCTATCTGCCCGGAAAAAAGTATTTGCAGGTATCGACCGACGAAGTGTATGGCTCTTTGACAAAAGATTATGATACGCCGCAGCCGCTGCATATCGAAGACGAAAACGTGCGTCGGGTCGTAAAGGGACGTACCCGTATTCAGACCTACGGCAAAAAATTCTTTACAGAGGAAACCCCGCTCGACCCCCGTTCGCCCTATTCTTCGTCGAAGACAGGCGCCGACCTTATCGTGCGGGCATATCACGAAACGTATAAAATGCCGGTGAACATCACCCGCTGCTCCAACAATTACGGACCTTACCATTTTCCCGAAAAACTGATACCGCTTATTATAAAGAACATTCTCGAAGGAAAGAAACTTCCCGTGTACGGCAAAGGCGAGAACGTGCGCGACTGGCTCTACGTCGAAGACCATGCCAAAGCTATCGACATGGTGCTGAACGGCGGTCGGGTCGGAGAGGTGTACAACATCGGCGGTTTCAACGAGGAGCAGAACATCAACATCGTCAAGCTCACTATCGACACCATTGCGCGGCTTATGCGCGAGGAGCCTCGTTATCAAGCCGTGTTGAAAACGCCGCTCGAAAACATAAACTACGACTTGATTACCTACGTGGGCGACCGGCTGGGGCACGATATGCGTTATGCCATCGACCCGTCGAAGACGGCGCGCGAGTTGGGCTGGTATCCTGAAACTCCGTTCGAGGTGGGCATCGAAAAAACCATTCGCTGGTATCTCGAACATCAGGATTGGGTCGATGAAGTCGCCAGCGGCGATTATCAGAAATATTACGAACAGATGTATTCAAACCGTTAATGTACTGAAAAATGAAAGGAATCGTGTTGGCGGGCGGCTCCGGCACCCGTCTTTATCCCATAACGAGAGGTGTCAGCAAGCAGATGCTGCCTATTTACGACAAACCGATGATTTACTATCCCGTATCGGTCTTGATGTTGGCGGGCATTCGCGATATACTGATTATATCCACGCCGTTCGATTTGCCCGGATTTCGCCGCCTGCTGGGCGACGGCTCGCAATTCGGCGTTCGTTTCGAGTATGCCGAGCAGCCTTCGCCCGACGGTTTGGCACAGGCATTCATCATCGGTGAAGAGTTTGTCGGCAGCGATACCGCTTGTCTGGTATTGGGCGACAACATTTTTTACGGACAAAGTTTTTCGTCGATGCTGTCTGCCGCTGTACAGAATGCCGAGAAAGGCTTGGCGACGGTTTTCGGCTATCGGGTAAATGATCCCGAGCGTTACGGCGTAGCGGCTTTCGATGCCGACGGCAATGTTACTTCTATCGAGGAAAAGCCGCAGAATCCCAAAAGCAATTATGCCGTAGTGGGTCTCTATTTTTATCCCAACAAAGTGCTGAATGTAGCGAAAAACATCAAGCCGTCGGCGCGTGGGGAATTGGAAATAACCTCTGTCAATCAAGCGTTTCTTGCATCAGGCGAATTGAAAGTGCAGCTGATGGGACGCGGTTTTGCGTGGCTCGACACGGGCACGCACGATTCCCTGTTCGAGGCGTCTGCTTTTATCGAAACGATAGAGCATCGGCAGGGTTGGAAAGTTGCCTGCCTCGAAGAAATAGCCTACAACCAAGGCTGGATAACTGCTGAACAACTTTTGGCTCAGGCAGAGCCGATGAAAAAAAACCAGTACGGTCAATACCTCATTGCTTTGGCAAAAGACGCGAAATAATCGACAAAAGTCGGCATTTGATATGGCGAGCGGCGTTATAAAAATAGATTTGCCGAAGATTGAAGATCGGCGGGGCAACCTCTCTTTTATTGAAGGCGAAAAGCATATTCCGTTCGATATCAAGCGGGCTTATTGGATTTACGACGTACCGGGCGGACAGTACCGTGGCGGTCATGCTTATCGTATCCAGCAGGAGTTTATCGTGGCTCTTTCCGGCAGTTTCGAGTTGCAGGTACGCAACAAGGCGGGAGAAACGGAGCGCTATTTCTTAAATCGTTCCTACTACGGTATTTATGTGCCGGCTATGACGTGGCGGCAGCTTACCGATTTTTCCACCAATTCGTTGGCGCTGGTGCTGTCGTCGGGGGCATTCGACGAGTCCGATTATATTTACGATTTTACTGAATATCAAAAACTTCTGCCATGAAACGCCCTTCGGTACACGATTGTCGATTGCTGGAACTTCCCCGCATATACGACCGCGGCGGAAATATCACGCCGTTGCACGGAAGCGGGGAGCTTCCGTTCGATATCAAGCGCGTTTTCTATCTCTACGACATACCGGGCGGCGAGTCGCGCGGTGCCCACGCCCACAAAGCGTGTCATCAATTGATTGTGGCTGCCGGCGGTGCATTCGATGTACTTCTCGATGACGGCAGGGAAAAACGGGTGGTAACGCTTAACCGACCCTATTACGGGTTGCACGTGCTGCCCGGTATTTGGTCGGCGGAACAGGCGTTCTCGTCGGGTTCCATTTGTTTGGTCTTGGCATCGGATTTTTACGATGAAACCGATTATATTCGCGATTACGACGACTATCTGAAATACATCGACCGGCTATGAAATTTCAGGATATACAACAGATAAACGCCCGCTATGCCGACGAGTTGAAGCGGGTGGCAGCCGAAGTCATTGACTCGGGCTGGTATCTGTTGGGTGAGCGTGTCGCTGTATTTGAAAAAGAGTTGGCGCACTATCTGGGGCGTCGGCAGGTGGTTGCCTGCGGTAACGGCTTGGACGCGCTGCGTATTATCTTGCGGGCATATATCGAAATGGGGCGTCTGCACGAAGGCGATGAAGTCATCGTGCCGGCGAATACCTATATCGCCACCGTTTTGGCGGTAACCGACAACCGGCTGACTCCCGTATTCGTAGAGCCGTCGCCCGTAACGCACAACCTCGATACCTCCAGAATAGAAGAGCATTTGACGCCGCGCACCAAAGCGCTGTTGCCCGTACATTTTTACGGTCGCTGCTGTTGGGACGAGTGTATTGCCGACATCGCCCGCCGGCACGACTTGCTTGTGGTCGAAGATGCCGCGCAGGCATTGGGGGCTGCTGCTCCGTGTCGCGGATTTTCCGGCTCTGTGAAAGCGGGCGGTTTGGGACACGCGGCGGGTATCAGTTTCTATCCCTCCAAAAATTTGGGCGCGTTGGGCGATGCCGGAGCCATTGCCACCGACGACGATACGCTGGCAGAGGCGGCGCGAGCGTTGGCAAACTACGGTTCGGAGCGGCGGTATTACAACAAATATCAGGGATTCAACAGCCGTATGGACGAATTGCAGGCGGCTTTTCTGTCGGTAAAACTACGTTATCTCGATGCCGACAATGCCCGCCGTCGCGAGTTGGCGGCACTCTATGACCGGTCGATAACCGCTCCTGCCGTCGGACTGCCCGACAGAGGCGAAGAGGGGCAGCACATTTATCATCAGTACGTTGTCCGCGTTCCGCAGCGCGAAGTCTTGATAGCGGCACTCTCGAAGCAGGGAATACCCGTGCAGATACACTATCCTGTGCCACCGCACAAACAGGTTTGTTATGCGCGTTATAACCGGCTGTCGCTGCCGCTGACCGAACAGCTGGCAAACGAGGTTTTGTCGCTGCCTATATCGCCGGTGATGACCGACGAGGAAATACGTTCTGTCGCTGCCGTTATCAACGATTTTTACAAGAATTTTTTTTAATTGACATTCGATAATCTCTCTTTCTTTTTCATTTATAAAATATTTCCCTATATTTGTAACTCTCTAAAAGAAATTATGGCAGCTCTGCGCATTGTCTTGATGCTCTCTTTGGCGGGTTTGTTTTCTTGTCGTGTTTCGACCGACGAAGGGAGTGGGGTGGCGATACATCGCTACGACAAGGCGCTGTGTTCGTATCTGTCCGATACCGATGCTCTTGTCGACAGCGTTTTTTCCCGACAGTACGGCGACTTTCACCTGTTATATACCGCAGCGATTCTGGAACTTCCCGATAGCGACTGCAACAAATCGCGGCTTGCCGACCGTCTTTCCGCTGCCGATATGCAGCTGCTGTGCGGAGCTATCGATTCGATTTTTCCTGATTTGTCCGATGTAGAGACGGAACTCTCGGCGGCGCTCGCCCGTTACCGGCTTTTGTTGCCCGACGATACTTTGCCTGCCCGTTTTTACACTCATGTGTCGGGCTTGCGGCAGCAGATTGTGAATGCCGGCGATATGCTTTCGGTTTCGCTCGACCATTATTTAGGCAGCGGCTATCCGCCGTATGCCTCCATATATCCCCGCTACCGGCTCGAAGGCAAAAAACAGGAGTATATCGTTCCCGATGTGTTACAAGTTATACTTTATACGCGCCACCCGCTGCCGCCTGTCGAACATACGACGCTGCTGCGGGAAATGATTTACGAAGGTAAAATCGTATATTCGCTGCAACAGCTCCTGCCGGACGTTCCGCCGGAAAAATTGTTGGGCTACACGCCGGAGCAGTTGGCGTGGTGCCGTGAAAACGAATCGGAGATGTGGAATGCGCTTTTGCGCGAAAAAACGCTGTATGCCGCATCGCCGCTGACGATAGAACGTTATTTGTCGCCCGCCCCGTTTACTGCGCCGTTTTCGCCGCAGTCGCCCGGGCAGGCAGGTCGCTACATCGGTTGGTGCATCGTGTCGGCGTATGCCGGAGCGACGCATACCGACCTTGCCCGATTGTGGCAGACCGATGAAACCGAAATCATCAAGAAAGCTAAATATAAAGGATAAGAAACATGGAAACTCCCGATGTGTACGGATTGGTGGGGTACAGGCTCGCCCACTCTTTCTCTCGGAATTTTTTCAACGAAAAATTCAAGAATGAAAAAATCGCGGCGGAATACCGCAATTTCGAACTCGACCGTATTGAGGATATTCGCCTTGTCGTGAACGAAACGCCACGACTGCGCGGATTGAACGTAACGATTCCTTACAAGGAGACGATTATCCCTTTTCTCGATGAAATGGACGAAACCGCCCGTCTCATCGGTGCCGTGAATGTCGTCAAATTCATACGCAAAGGCGGCAAGTTGACTTTGAAAGGATTCAACTCCGATGTCATCGGATTTACCGATTCCATACGTCCCTGTCTGAAATCGCATCACCGCAAAGGGCTGATACTCGGCACGGGCGGCGCCTCCAAAGCCGTATGGTACGGACTGCTGTCGCTGGGCGTGGAACCGCAGTGGGTATCGCGCACGCGTAAGGAGAAAGCCATTTGTTACGAAGACCTTACACCCGAAATCATGCAGGAATACACGGTCATCGTCAATGCCTCGCCCGTAGGTATGTACCCCGATATAGAAAGCTGTCCGGCAATACCTTACGAACTTGTTACGCCGAAACATCTCGTATATGATTTGGTGTACAATCCGGAAACGACACTCTTTATGGAGAAGTGCAAAGCGCGCGGCGCCGAAACGAAAAACGGTATAGAAATGCTCTTGTTGCAGGCGTATGCCGCTTGGGATATTTGGAACAAATAGGGCGGTTTCATCGCAAAATCCGGCATAAAAAAGGCGGAGTTACAAGAGGTAGCCCCGCCTTTTTTACTGTGTTTATTTATGGCGTCGTTTGCGTATTGTCCGGCAGGCTGACGGCGATATAACCTTCCGGGTCGCCGGCGGCAGATTCGTTAAAAATTTCCGTTCCGTAAACGGCAAAACCGTAGTAATAGTTGGTATCGGCTGAAATGGTGCGGTGATAATCCGTTTTTATTTTGCCGACATTTTTTGTAACGGCAAAAGGTATATCGACGACGTCGATTATTTGTCCGATACTGTCTTTTATCTGTAACAGATACAGGTTGGTGCTGCCTGTATATCCGGAATAAAAAGGCGAGCTGGCAGAAAAAATATCGTTTATAGATATTTGAATATTTTGTTGTTTCCCCAATTTTATGCCTAAGATTTCAGAGGAGTCGATGCCGGCGATTGATTCGATGGATTTTATTTTTATTGTCCCGAATGTCAATACGCTGTCGATATTGTTCCCGACCGGAAAACTGTCTGAAACGATAGGGTAAAAAGAGGAACAGTATTTTGCCGATAAAAATCTTGCCATAAAAGTGTTGCCGCTTGTCGTATCGACATCGTTCGGAGTGATGGAAAATGAAACCTCTTGTTTCTCCTTTTCGCAAGAAGAAACGAACAAAACAAGTATCCCGAAAACCAATATGGCGATATTTTTCACGGCGTTCTTCATTTTATGACTATTGCTTTATTTTATGTCCGCCATGAGTTGGTCGAAGAAATCGTCCAGTTCTTTCCCCGCCTTTTTCAGAAAATCGTCTTCGAGGAATATTTTTTCGTCATCGAACGTTTTGAGTTCACAGACTATTTCTTTTTCGTCGTTCATGAGCAGTACGGAAACCGGCGCTACGGCATTGAGCGAACGGAACGCGTCGGCAACCTCCGGCATATCCAATGCCTGTCGCAACAAGGCGATGATGCGGATATTGTCGGTGTCGTCGGCTTCGTCGTACTCTTCCAGTCCGATTTGAGTCAGCAGCATTTCGTTGTCGTCGTAAAGCGACAGCAGCTGCTCTTCGTTTTTGAAAATGACAAACATATCCGACAACGAGAGCGTATCGTTGTTTTTTACCTGTTCTATTGCTTCGCAAAAGGCGCCGGCGATAGATGCGACTTGGGTTTCGTGCGCTTCATTCATAATCGAGATGTTTTTCTTGCTACAAATATAATAAATATTTTCTGTAAAAATAAAACGCTTCATGCCGAAATCATCTTTTTTCGCCATTCCTTTGCAGTTTAATGGAATTTTCTTAATTTTGCGTTATATAACATTGTTATATAACACGGTTATGGTAAAGAAACTTTCGATAGAAGCGCTGACGCAGGAGGCTTTGGGCGAGATGCTGCCGCTTCTCGACAGCAACGAAAAGCGTATCATTACGGAAAACTTCCATATACAGACTTTCAAGAAAAACGAGATGATTTACAACGAAGGCGAGAAAGCCGAGTTGTTGATGTGTCTTATCAAAGGGAAGGTGAAAATATTCAAGGCAGGCATCGGCGGGCGCAGTCAGATTATGCGATTGATACGTCCTGTGCAATATTTCGGCTATCGGGCTTATTTTGCCGGCGAAGATTACATTACCGCCGCTTCGGCATTTGAAAATGCGACTATCGGATTTCTGCCGATGCCTGTCGTCGATGAGCTTATCAAGAAAAACAATCGCCTCGCCTGTTTCTTTATCAAAGAGTTGGCTACCGACTTGGGTATGTCGGACACCCGCACGGTGAATCTCACGCAGAAACACATTCGTGGTCGCCTTGCCGAGTCGCTGCTTATGTTGAAAGACAATTACGGTTTGGAGGAAGACGGCATCACGCTGAGCATCTATATGGCGCGCGAAGACCTTGCCAATCTCTCCAACATGACGACCAGCAATGCCATACGCACGTTGTCGTGCTTCGCCGCCGAAAAAATCGTCGTGGTCGATGGTCGTAAAATCCAGCTTGTCGATGAAGCGAAATTACGAAAGATAAGCCGTTTCGGATAGTATCGCTTTCGGAAGCGGGAGGGGCTTCCGATTATTTTTCAAGAGGCGGCAATCCCAATTCCTGTCGCAGGAAACGCGCCGTGTAACCGATTTCGGGGTGAGCGGCAACCTCTTCGGGCGTTCCGGTAATCAGTATGCTGCCTCCGTTGCGACCGCCTTCGGGTCCCATATCTATAATGTGGTCTGCCATTTTTATGACGTCGAGGTTATGTTCGATGACCAGCACGGTATTCCCTTTATCGACCAATTTGTTAAGTACTCCCAGCAATACGCGAATGTCCTCGAAATGCAGACCGGTGGTCGGTTCGTCGAGAATGTAGAGGGTCTTGCCCGTATCGCGCTTCGACAATTCCGTCGCCAGTTTTACGCGTTGGCTCTCGCCGCCCGACAGGGTGGTCGAGGGCTGTCCTAGCTTCACGTAACCCAATCCGATTTCCTGCAATGTTTTTACTTTGGCAAGTATGGAGGGTATGCCGGCAAAAAATTCGACGGCTTGGTTGATAGTCATATCGAGGACGTCGGCAATCGATTTTCCCTTGAAGCGCACTTCGAGTGTTTCGCGGTTGTAGCGTTTCCCGCGGCAAGCCTCGCACGGTACCAATACATCGGGCAGAAAATTCATTTCGATAGTCTTGTAGCCGTTTCCGCCGCAGGCTTCGCAGCGTCCGCCGGCGACATTGAACGAAAAACGTCCGGCTTTGTAGCCCCGTATCTTTGCCTCCGGAAGGTCGACGAACAGGTTGCGTATATCGGCAAACAGACCCGTGTAGGTGGCGGGATTGGAGCGGGGTGTGCGTCCCAGCGGCGACTGGTCGACGTTCACTACCTTGTCGATATGTTCCAGTCCTTCGATAGCGTCGTAGGGCAGCGGGTCGGTCAGCGAGCGGTAGAATTTCTGGCTGAGTATGGGTTGCAGCGTCGCGTTGATGAGCGACGATTTGCCGCTTCCCGAAACGCCGGTGATGCAGATGAATTTTCCCAACGGAAATTCTACCGTCAGGTTTTTCAAATTGTTTCCCCGCGCCCCTTTCAGTACGATTTTCTTGCCGTTTCCCCGACGCCGCGAGGAGGGGACGGCGATTTCTTTTTCGCCGTTGAGATAAGCCGCCGTAAGAGTGCCCGCCGCCAGCATCTGCTGCGGCGTGCCGGCAAACACCACTTCGCCGCCGAGCCGTCCGGCACGCGGTCCCAAATCGACAACGTAGTCGGCTTCGAGCATCATTTCCTTATCGTGCTCGACCACGATGACCGAGTTGCCCGTGTCGCGCAGCTGTTTCAGCGAGTCGATAAGGCGCATGTTGTCGCGCTGGTGCAGTCCGATGCTCGGTTCGTCGAGAATGTAAAGCACATTGACAAGCTGCGAGCCTATCTGCGTAGCCAGCCGTATGCGCTGGCTCTCGCCTCCCGACAGCGTAGCCGATGCCCGCGACAGGCAGAGGTATTCCAGCCCGACATCGGACAGAAACTGTACGCGCGAGCGTATTTCTTTTACGATTTCTTTGGCAATGGCAGCCTGCTTTTGCGGCAGCCGGTTTTCTATGTCATGGAGCCATACGCACAATTCCGAAATATCCATATCGGAAACTTCGGCAATGTTTTTCCCGTCGATGCGATAGTGCAGCGCCTCCTTGTTGAGGCGTGCGCCGTGGCATTCGGGACATTGCACGGTGGTAACGAACTGTCCCGCCCATTTTTGTGCCGTTGCCGAAGCGTCGGCTTGCTGCTGCATTTCGATGTATTTCACCAACCCCTCGAACGTGAGGAAATAGTTGGAATTGCCTAAGGAAAGGTTTTTGATGTTCAGCCGTTCGTCCGTTCCGTTCAGAATGTCGTTGAGCGCCTCCTCCGGCAGGTCTTTTATCGGTGTTTTGAGGGTGGCGCCGTATTTTTCGCAAATGGCTTCTATCTGCCAGAACAGCAAGACGTTCCGATATTTTCCGAGCGGCAGTATGCCGCCTTGATAAATCGACAGCGAGGCATCGGGAATGATTTTTTCGCGGTCGATGATGTTTATATATCCGATGCCTTTGCAGCAGGGGCAGGCGCCCTGCGGCGAATTGAACGAGAAATTGTGCGGTGCCGGCTCGCTGTACGATAAGCCCGTGGCAGGGTCCATCAGCGTGCGGCTGTAATGGCGCAGCTCGCCGCTTTCGACGTCGAGTACCATCAGCAGTCCGTCGCCCTGTTTCATAGCTACCCGAACGCTCTCTTTGAGGCGGCGCTCGTCTTTTTCGGAGACGACGAGTTTGTCTATCAGCACCTCGACCGAATGGTTTTTGTAGCGGTCGAGTTTCATGCCCGGCAGTATCTCCCGTATCTCGCCATCGACCCGCACCGACAGGTAACCTTTGCGCCGCACCTGCTCGAACAATTCTTTGTAATGTCCCTTGCGGTTGCGTACCAACGGCGCCAAAATGTAGGTCTTGCGGTTGCGGTAGCGCTCCTGTATGAGTTCCAAAATTTGTTCTTCGGTGTATTTCACCATCTTTTCACCCGAAAGGTAGGAGTAGGCTTCTCCCGCACGGGCGTAGAGCAGCCGCAGAAAGTCGTAGATTTCGGTCGTCGTGCCGACGGTCGAGCGGGGATTTTTGTTGGTCGTCTTCTGTTCGATGGAGATGACAGGACTTAATCCCGTTATTTTATCGACGTCGGGGCGTTCCATATTGCCCAAGAAGTTGCGGGCATAAGCAGAGAAAGTTTCGATGTAGCGCCGCTGCGCTTCGGCGTAAATGGTGTCGAATGCCAGCGACGATTTGCCGCTGCCGCTCAGTCCGGTAATGACGACGAGCCGGTAGCGCGGTATCGCCACGTCGATGTTTTTGAGGTTGTGCACCCGCGCGCCCCAGATTTCTATTTTATCTTCGTTCTCCTCCATAAATCATTCCTTGTCGATATTCTTCGGACGGAGAATGTTGATGTGTCCTTTCAGTTTGTATTTCTGTCCGTCGGCGCCGTGGGCTTCGATGACATAATAATAGACGCCGGATGGTACCAGTTTACCGCGATAGCGACCGTCCCAGCCCAAAGCAGGGTCTTCAAAGCGGAATATCTCTTCGCCCCAACGGTTGAATATCCAGCACTTGAAATCGACAATCGACTTATACGCCACTTTCCATTCGTCGTTTACACCCGGGCTGCCGTAAGGCGAAAAGGCATTCGGTGCTTCCAGTTTCGATTCTCCGACCGATACGGTGAACATGGTGTCGCGCTCGCAAAAGTCGTTGTAAGCGTGCAGGCGCACGTAGGTCGTCCCCTCTTCCTTAAAAGCGTATTCCAGATGCTGTTCGGGGTAAATGACATCGACTGTCGTAAATTCTTCGTCGCTCGCAAATTCCCATGCGTAGTAATTATTCCCGTTCACGTAAGCGGTGAAAGTCATGTTCACCGGAGCCGAGCCGCCGAAGCCCTCCGACGGCATTTCGCCCGATTCGTTGGCGGCGTCGCGCTGCTGTTGTTCTACGACAGCTTTCATCAGTATGGCAGGCGAGTCGTATTCGCCGGCGGAAATTTCCGTTGCCGGTGCGCCCCATGCTTCGGGTATGGCGTCGATTACGGCGATGGTGGAATATCCGTAAGGGGCGGGGATTTCCATTTCCGTGTCCGACACGACCGATGCCGGAACCGTAACGGTTTCGTTTTCGCGTATCGCTTGTGCCGATTCGTCCCATACGGCGGTCGTATAGCGTACTTGGCGCGGAATAAATCCCCGTCGTCCGTTTGTCGTATAATAAGGTATGGCAAAACCTTCTCCCTGTAAAAGTACGCTTTCACATACATTCTCTTGCCGGTCGGCTACCGTGCAGGCGGTAATGCTCCGATACGAGGCGAGCCATACGCATATGGAGCCGACGCCCTCTTGTTCTGCCATGTACCCGCAATCTTTGTCGGCATTGGGCAGCGTGGCGATGTTGCCGCTCTGTACACCGACGACCTCGACCCGCGACGAGGTGCCGCCGCTGCCGAAGCGATACCAGCGTATCTCCGCTGTCGATGACGAAAAGTAGTGTAAAGTTGCCGCCTCGCCGGTCGGAACGACGTATATTGCTGTCAGATCGCCTGCATTCTCAGGCTGGTAACAATAAGCGCCATCGACGCTTATTGTCTGGGCGACAGACAGTAACGGAAATAACAGGAAGTAAGCGAACCAAAGTTTTTTCATCGAGGAAAAATTTCTTTCAAAGATAGTGCATTTCGCAAGACGAAAGAAATAAAAAAAGTAAAAAAGAGACATATCGACTTTTTGTCGTCGTTTCGTCGAAATAGATATTCTTTTTGTCGGTAAAAAATTTTGTTATTTCATTTTTTCGTATCTTTGCGCATCAATTATTTATAGGGCTATTTTCGGGCAAAAGACAAAAACGAGCCATGAAAAAAAGGATATATATATTGATAGTCTGTTTGTTTGCTCTCTCGTGGTCGGCAGCGGGGCAGACAAAAGACAAGTTCGTGGTCGTGATTGATGCCGGACATGGAGGTGAAGATCCGGGCGCGATAGCCAATCGTCAGAAAGAGAAAGACATAAATTTGGCAGTCGCTTTGAAATTGGGGAAAAAGATACGACAGAATTGTTCCGATGCCCGTGTGATATATACCCGCTCGAAAGATGTGTTCGTTACCTTGAAAGAGCGTGCGAACATCGCCAACAAAGCCAAAGCCGACCTTTTCATTTCAATACATACCAACGCTGCCGGCAATACGTCGGCAAACGGCACGGAGACTTACGTGTTTACGCCTGACAGGGGACAGGCGGAAAATCGGGAGATTGCCAAACGGGAAAACTCGGTTATCTATCTGGAAGACGATTATTCGACCTCTTATCAAGGTTACGACCCCAATTCGCCGGAGTCGGGCATCATACTCGATTTCGTGCAGGATAAATATATGGAGCAAAGCATACACTTCGCCTCGCTGGTGCAAGAGCAGTTTCGCGTATTGGCGCACCGCCCCGACCGGAGTGTTCGCCAAGCCAATTTTCTGGTACTCCGACAAGCAACTATGCCTCGCATACTCGTGGAGGTGGGGTATGTTACCAATCCTGCCGATGCGGCTTATTTGGCAAAAGATGCCTCCCGCGACAAACTGGCGGAGTCGATATACAAAGCCTTCGTGAGCTACAAAGACGAGACGCTGCGTAAAAGGCAGTCGGGGCATTCGACGACGGTTGCCGACAATGGGACTACTGCACAGGCTTCCGCCGGTGTCGTATATAAGATACAGCTCATGGCGTCGAAAAAGAAACTCACGGGCAAGGCTCCCGAATTTAAGGGATTGTCGCCCGTGTCGTATTACGAAGAAAACAATATGTACAAATATACCTACGGCGAATCGCCCCGTCGCGAAGATATGCTTGCCGAATTGCCGAAAGTGAAACGATTGTTCAAAGATGCGTTCATCGTTGCTTTCAAAAACGGCGTCAAAGTGAAATGAAATAAATCAATACGATATGAAAAAGTATTTTACAAAAGAAGTGAAAATCGCTATTTCAGTGATTATAAGCGCTGTAATACTCTATGCGGGCATAGAGTTTCTGAAAGGTGTCAATCTGATGCACCCGTCGAATTACTATTATATCCGTTATGAAAATGTAACAGGTCTTACCATATCGACACCTATCAACGTCGATGGATTCAAAGTGGGACTTGTGCGCGACATACAGTATGATTACGCCAATTCGCACGGGGTCGTGGTGGAAGTGAGTCTGGACAAAAAACTGAAAGTGCCCGAAGGCAGTAAGGTGCTTTTGACTTCGGATTTGCTGGGTACGGTTACCCTTAACCTCGTTCTGAACCAGTATGTATCGGAGCTGCATCACCCGGGCGATTTTCTGGAAGGTGAAATCGACAACGGTTTGATGGGAGAGGTGCAGAAAGATTTGTTGCCTTCGATTACGGAATTGATGCCCAAGATAGACAGCATTTTGACCGGTCTGAATGCCATTGTTCAATCGCAGGAGTTGCAAACTTCGCTTTCCAACATTACCAAAGTATCGGCGGATCTGAAACAAGCCTCCGCCAACCTTTCCGGTTTGATGGCAGACGATGTGCCGGCTATCGTAAGCGATGTAAAACAGATTACAGGCAATGTAAATCACCTGACGACCGAACTCAAAGAGGTCGGTATCAGAAGTACCATAAAACATATCGACGAGGTGGTACTCTCTGTCAATACGCTTATGGCTCGGCTGCAATCGCCGGACAATACGGTGGGCGCTCTGCTTACGGACAAGACGCTTTATAATTCCTTGAATACTACCGTACTCGATGCGGATTCCCTGCTCCTCGATTTGCGGCTGCACCCGAAACGTTATGTTCATTTCTCGGTCTTCGGAGGTAAGAAATAACAGATTTATTATTTATATACATTCTAAATATTGGCGATGTCTGCTTTTTTTGACTCGCACGAAAAAAAGCCCCCTATTTAGGGAGGCTTTTTTCAATTGAAAAAAGTCGATAAAATATGAAAATAAACTTGTAGTCATATATAAATATCTGATTATTAGCGATGTGATAAAAATATTTTTACAATTTGATATGTGAAAAAACATAAAATATAATGGGCTAAAAGCCAGCTTTTTGTAATGAAATCGAAAAAAACAAGAAAAAAACGATTTTGTTTTTCCAAAAAGAATTTGGAATTTTGTAGAGCATTTTTGGAATAGAATTTTTGATACAACTGTAAAATGGAGTTAGACTACGTCTCATTATGGGACCGCTGTCTATCCATTATCAGAGATAATATATCGGAAAAGCAATACGAAACTTGGTTTGAACCGACTCGTGCTCTTCGATACTCCGATAATGAATTGACAATACAGGTCCCGTCTCGATTCTTTTGCGAGTACCTTGACGAACATTTCGCCGATATTCTTCAACGTACTTTGATGCGTGTTTTCGGACAAGACATTCGCTTGTCCTACCATACGTCTGTCGTCAAAGAACCGGAGACAAACGAGACCGTCTCTTTCCGCTCCACTACCGAAACTCAAAAATCCACCAAAGGCGTAACGGAACCCACTCGGGTGGCAGATCCTTTCAAACAGCCTGTATATAAAGAACTCGATTCGCAGCTCAATCCGTGTTACAGTTTCGACAATTATCTTGCCGGAAGCAGCAACCTGTTGGCTCGTTCAGCCGGCGAAAGCGTCGCCCAACAGCCCGGAAAAACCGCTTTCAATCCGCTGTTCCTTTACGGCGAGTCGGGTGTGGGTAAGACCCATTTGATACAGGCTATCGGGGCAAAGGCGAAAGCCCTGAATCCTCAGGCGCGCGTGCTTTACCTCTCGTCGCATCTCTTTCAGGTGCAATTCACCAATGCCGTGCGCAACAACACTGTAAACGACTTCATCAATTTCTACCAAAGTATTGATGTATTGCTTATTGATGACATACAGGATTTGGCGGGAAAAACGGCTACGCAAAATACATTCTTCCATATTTTCAATCATTTGCATCAAACGGGGAAACAGTTGGTATTGACTTCCGACCGTCCGCCGGTGTCGCTCGAAGGCATGGAGGAACGCCTGCTTACGCGATTCAAATGGGGGCTTTCGGCAGAAGTGGAACGTCCCGACTACGAACTGCGGAAAAGCATCTTACGCAGTAAATTGAAAAAAGACGGCATCGTCATCTCCGACGATGTAATCGACTCCATTGCGCGAAATGTTTCCAATGTGCGGGAATTGGAGGGCATCGTATCTTCGTTGATAGCCCGTTCGGTTATTCTCAAAAAGGAGATTTCGGTAGATATGGCGGAATGCGTGCTGGCGTCGATTGTCCAGATGCGCAAACAGCAGATTACCATAGAGCTGATACAACAGAAGGTGTGCGCTTATTATAATATGGAAGTGAGCTTGCTGCAATCGAAAACGCGGAAGCGCGAAATTGCGTTGGCGCGGCAGATTTCCATGTATCTCTCCAAGAAATACACCGACCACCCGTTATCGTATATCGGATTGCGGTTGGGCGGGAAAGACCATGCAACCGTGCATTATGCCTGCAAGACGATAGCCGATCAGGTGGAAATAGATAAAAAACTGCGGGCGCAGGTGGAAGAAATAGAGCAGACGTTGAAGATGTAGGACAGGATTCAAAAAAACGGCTCGGAAATGTGCGGGGCGGGATTTTCATAATCCCGCCCCGCTTGTTTTATGACGCAAAGCCGCGCTTAAAAGTGGAAGCCCTGTTCTTCGATGACGTGCAGGAATACATCGGAAAAATGTTCGTTGTTGGCTTTCGGATAGCGAATATCCGTAAATACTTGTGCCAGCGTTTCCTTGTGGTTTTCGGCGACGAATCCTTTATTGACGGGAAGATTCTCTTTCTCGGCGTACAGACGGTCGATGTCGGCAGCCGTGTAGTCGCGATAACTTTCGCGGTGGACGATAGCTTCGAGGGGCAGACGCTCCGGCTGTTCGGGCACCACTGCCGGGTAGCCAACTGTAATCGTGGTTACGGGCACTACCAGTCGGGGAAGGTTCAACGCCTCGATTATTTGGTCGGCGTTGTAAGTGGTCGTACCTAAATAGCAAATGCCCAATCCGGCGGCTTCGGCAGCCGTACAGAATTGCTGGGCAGCCAGCAGGGCGTCGATGCAGGCGGTAAAGAACGACTGGAAGTTGTCGTAGCCGGGCACGGCGCGGCGTTGTTCGCACCATTTGACGAAGCGGTTGAAGTCGGCGCAGAATGTCAATACGACCGGTGCCTCCGTTACCGTCGGCTGGTTGAAGTGCGCCGGCGCGAGTTTTTTCTTGTTCTCGGCGTCGCGGGTAACAACGACACTATACACCTGCATATTGCCGGTGGTGGAGACACGGAAAGCCGCTTCCAAAAGTTCGTTCAGCAGCGAATCGGGAATATCTTTGTCGCTATACTTCCGTATGGTGCGACGATTTTTCAGAAAATTCAAATCCATAGTCGAATGAAATTAGTTGAACAAATATACGGTTTATTTTAATATGATAAAGAAAAAAGAGAAAGAATTTATTGGAGAGGGTATGTGAAGAAATCTTCTTATTTGGTAAGGTATTGCCGAAAAAATGATGCCTCTATTTTCATAAATGGAAAACTTTTTCGCCATTAATATTTTTCAATCAATTGATAATCAATATTATTATTTGATAAAATGGAAAACTTTACGAAATGTTGAAAAAATATTTTGTATAACTCTTGACAGGATAGAAACTTTTTCGTAAACTTGCAAAATCAAAATTCTACTTCTAAAAAAGCCTTGAATCTATACCAAAACTGAAAAAACGAATTAAACAAACACAAACATCGTGGAAACGAAAACGTATACTTATGATGAAGCATTCCATTCATCTTTGGAATACTTCAAAGGCGATGAATTGGCTGCACGTGTGTGGGTCAATAAATACGCATTGAAAGATTCTTTCGGAAATATTTACGAACAGAATCCCGAAGATATGCACTTGCGTCTCGCCAAGGAGATAGCACGTATCGAAAACAAATATCCCAATCCGCTTTCGGTGGAAGAGTTGATGGAGGTCTTTCGCGATTTCCGTTACATCGTGCCGCAGGGCGGACCGATGAGCGGCATCGGCAACGACTTCCAGATAGGCTCGTTGTCGAACTGTTTTGTCATAGGTATGGACGGTGATGCCGATTCCTACGGCGGCGTGATGAAAATCGACGAGGAGCAGGTGCAGCTGATGAAGCGGCGCGGCGGCGTGGGGCACGACTTGTCCCACATGCGCCCGAAAGGCTCGCCCGTGAAAAACTCCGCTTTGACTTCGACGGGTTTGGTGCCCTTTATGGAACGCTATTCCAACTCTACCCGCGAGGTGGCGCAAGACGGACGGCGCGGCGCATTGATGCTCAGCGTGTCGATAAAGCACCCCGATTCCGAGTCTTTCATCGACGCCAAAATGACCGAAGGCAAGGTTACGGGCGCTAACGTGTCGGTGCGCATCACCGACGATTTCATGCAGGCGGCTATCGACGGCAAGCCCTATGTGCAGCAGTTTCCGGTGGATAGCGATCACCCGCTGGTAACCAAAGAGGTCGATGCGCAGGCGATATGGAAAAAAATCGTGCACAATGCGTGGAAGTCGGCAGAGCCCGGTGTCCTGTTCTGGGATACGATTATACGCGAGTCCATACCCGATTGCTACGCCGATTTGGGCTTCCGCACCATTTCCACCAACCCGTGCGGCGAAATACCCCTTTGTCCTTACGACAGCTGCCGTTTGCTGGCGATAAATCTCTATTCTTATGTGGTCGATCCTTTTACGCCGAACGCCCGTTTCGATTTCGACCTGTTCCGCCGCCATATCATTTTGGCGCAGCGCATCATGGACGACATCATCGACCTCGAAATGGAGAAAATCGACAAGATTCTGGAAAAAATCCATTCCGACCCCGAATCGGAAGAGATAAAACACACTGAAATACATTTGTGGGAAAAGATTCGCCACAAGACGCTGCAAGGTCGCCGCACCGGCGTGGGCACCACCGCCGAAGGCGATATGATTGCCGCCATGGGACTGCGTTACGGAACGGAGAAAGCCACCGCATTTTCGGAAACCGTGCATCGCGCATTGGCGCTGGCGGCTTACCGCTCGTCGGTGGAAATGGCAAAAGAGCGCGGCGCTTTCGAAGTATTCGATGCCGAGCGCGAGAAAAACAACCCCTTCATCAACCGCCTGCGGGAAGCCGACCCCGAATTATACGCCGACATGGTGAAATCGGGTCGCCGCAATATCGCCTGTCTGACCATCGCACCCACCGGCACGACGAGTCTGATGACGCAGACCACATCGGGTATCGAGCCGGTATTTATGCCGGTGTACCGTCGTCGCCGCAAAGTCAATCCCAACGATGCCGACGTGCATATTGACTACGTCGATGAGTCGGGCGACGCTTTCGAGGAATATCTGGTTTATCACCATAAATTCATTACGTGGATGGAGACGCACGGTTATGAAGTCCGTACCAACTATACGCAGGAAGATATAGACCGCATCGTTGCCAAGTCGCCCTATTACAAGGCTACCGCCAACGACATCGACTGGATACAGAAAGTGCGTATGCAGGGACGTGTGCAGAAGTGGGTCGATCACTCCATCAGCGTAACGATAAATCTCCCTGCCGACGTAACGGAAGAGTTGGTGGGCAAGTTGTATGTCGAGGCATGGCGCAGCGGCTGCAAAGGGTGTACGGTATACCGCGAAGGCTCCCGTTCGGGCGTGCTGATTGCCGCCTCGAAAGACGCTCCGAAAGCGGCTCCCGTGCAGCCTCTCGTTTTGAAACGTCCTATCGAACTCGATGCCGACGTGGTGCGCTTCCAGAACAACCGTGAAAAATGGATTGCTTTCGTCGGTTTGAAAGACGGTAAGCCTTACGAAATATTTACCGGTCTTGCCGACGACGAAGACGGCATACTGATACCGAAAAATATCACTTCCGGAAAAATCATCAAAGCCGTCGATGAAAACGGCAACAAACACTACGATTTCCAATTCCGGAACAAACGCGGCTACAAAACCACCATCGAAGGACTTTCCGAAAAATTCAATCCCGAATACTGGAACTATGCCAAGCTGATTTCGGGCGTGCTGCGCTACGGTATGCCTATTGATCAGGTATTGAAACTCATTTCGAGTCTCGAACTCGACAGCCATACCATCAATACGTGGAAAAACGGCGTGGAGAGAGCCTTGAAAAAGTATATGCCGAACGGTACGGTAGCCAGCGGACAGACCTGTCCGAAGTGCGGACAGGAAACGCTTATTTACCAAGAGGGCTGCCTGATATGCACTTCGTGCGGAACTTCCAAATGCGGATAATGTGCAACTGACTTTCTTTATCGAATACCATTCCCGCTGGGGCGAGCAGCTTTTTCTGTCGGGCGAACCGGAGGCGTTGGGCGCTAACGACGAAAGTCGTGCGCTTCCCATGCTCTGTACCGAAAACGGACAGTGGGCTGCTTCGGTGGAGATGCCCGCAGGCGCACCGTTTGTCTATCGCTATTTTGTGAGGGAGAACGGTAGAATTTCCCGACAGGAGGAGGGACGGCATACGTTCCGCCCCCGCGCGGGTGTGGAGGCTTACCGCATATACGATGCGTGGCAGATTACCGAGCCTGACGCTCCCTTTCTTTCGTCGGCATTCTTGAACGGTCGTTTTTTCGGGCGACCGCTTTCTACGCGGGAAGAGTTGCGGGAATGCGGTGTCCGTTTCGAGGTGACGGCGCCGGCGCTGCTGCCGCAGGAATCGGTGGCGATAGTCGGCACATTCACCGAGTCGGCATGGAACGAAGCGCAAGCCGTCGTGCTCTCCGACAGGGCATATCCCGTGTGGTCGGTTACGCTACCTGCCGACGTGTTGCGCACACCGATAGAATATAAATTCGTCGTCATCGACAAGACCACCCGCCGTATCGTGGCGTGGGAGGCGGGTGATAACCGCCGGCTGTCGCTGTTGCCTCCGAAAGAGGGCGAGACGGTGATTGTTGCAGGGGCGCATCTGCGCCTCGTGCGACCGTTGTGGCGCGGTGCCGGTGTGGCTATTCCCGTATTTTCGTTGAAGTCGCAGTCGAGTTGGGGCATCGGGGAATTTCTCGACCTCGAAAAAATGATTGATTGGGCGGTGCTTACGGGACAGAAATTCATACAGGTGCTGCCTATCAACGACACGACGATGCGGCACACGTGGCTCGATTCCTATCCCTACCGAGCCAACTCCGTGTATGCGTTGCACCCGGCTTACCTGCATCTGCCGGCGGCGGGACGTCTGCACGACATCATGGAAATGGTGCGTTTCGAGAAAGAGGCGGAGCGGCTCAATGAGCTGTCTGCCGTCGATTACGAAGCCGTTACGAAGCTCAAAAGCGATTACCTGCGCCGCCTTTTTGCCGAACAGGGCGAGGCGGTATTGGCAATGCCGGAGTTCCTCGACTTTTTTCAAAAGAACAAAACGTGGCTCGTGCCTTACGCCGTCTATTGTTACCTGCGCGATAAAAACGGCACGCCCGTGTTTACGGAGTGGGGCGAATATGCCGTGTACGACGCGGCAAAGGTCGCACGGCTGGCATCGAAAGAGAGCGAAGCCTATCCTCAGATAGCCCTGCACTATTTCATACAGTATCACCTGCATACGCAATTGTTGCGGGTGAAAAAGTACGCTCTGTCGCACGGGGTGGCGTTGAAAGGCGACATACCTATCGGCGTGAGCCGCGACAGCGCCGATGCGTGGACGAATCCGCAACTTTTCAATTTCGGTATGCAGGCGGGCGCGCCGCCCGACGATTTTTCCGTTACGGGACAGAACTGGGGATTCCCCACCTACAACTGGGCGGAGATGGCAAAAGACGGATATGCGTGGTGGAAAGCGCGCTTCGTGAAAATGGCGGAATATTTCGACGCCTACCGCATAGACCATATATTGGGATTTTTCCGCATTTGGGAAATTCCCGACACGGCAGTGGAGGGGCTGCTCGGGCATTTCAATGCCGCGCTGCCCTATACCGCAGGGGAACTTGCCGCCTGCGGATTCGCTTTCGACGAACGCCGGCACGCGGCTCCCTATATTCGGGAATACATGCTCTCAGAACTTTTCGGCAAATACCGGCAGGAGGTGGAGGAAAAATACCTGCTGCCGCAGGGCGGCGATACGTATGCTCTGCGCCCCGAAGTCGATACCCAGCAGAAAATCGTCGCTCGCTTCGGCGATGCCGTCGATAAAAAAACGTCGGTCATCGTAGGCGGATTGCTGCGGCTTACCGACGAAGTACTCTTTGTTGCCGACCCCTACGCGCCGGCAGCGTGGCACCCCCGCATCGCGGCACGCAGCACGTACAGTTTTGCGGCGTTGAGCGGGCAGGAGCAGGAGGTTTTCAGCCGCTTGCACGACGATTTTTATTATCGCCGCCACAATCTTTTCTGGAAAGAAGAAGCCTTGAAAAAACTGCCGCCGCTCCTGTCATCGACCGGTATGCTGGTCTGTGGCGAAGACTTGGGCATGATACCCGAAAGCGTGCCCGAAGTCATGAACCGTTTGCAGATACTCTCTTTGGAAATACAGCGTATGCCTAAGGAGCCGCATTGCGAGTTCGGCGACACCACCCGCTATCCCTACTTGTCGGTGTGCACCACCTCCACGCACGATATGTCGGGCATTCGAGGCTGGTGGGAAGAAAACCCCGCTGCCACGCAGCGCTATTACAATGCCGTGCTGGGGCAGGAGGGCGATGCTCCCGTACATTGTCCGCCGCATCTTTGCCGCGCCGTTATCGAGAAACACCTGCAATCGCCGGCGATGCTCGCCATATTGCCGTTGCAGGACTGGCTCTCCATTTCGCTCGACGTGCGCCGTACCGACATTGCCGCAGAACGCATCAACGTCCCCGCCGATACCCGCAACTATTGGCGTTACCGTATGCACCTGACCCTCGAAAACCTGCTGCAACAAACGGAACTCAATAATGCCATACGCGCCCTGATTTTCGCCTCCCGCCGCACGGGATTGTGTTAGATGTGAAAGCGTTATTTATCAGACGAGCCGCAACAAGGTTTTCCCTTGTTGCGGCTCGTCAAAATCCCAATATGCTGAAAATCTTATAGTTCAATTACATTAACTATGGTATCATTAATGAGCCATACGCAATCAATGGAATTTTGACGATAAGATTTTATATATTCTTCGATTTCTATATCGGTAGGTACTTCATTCAAAGGTTCATAATAAATCTTTTGAGGATAATGATAATGATGCTTCCATCGGTAATATTCTCCCTGTTGAAAAGACCTTTTCGGAGAAGATGAGTAAAATACGGAATAAACTATGATATTATTATTTTGCGATTCGATAATCAATACGTTCTGGGGAATACGGGTTGATTGTTTGTCGATTTGTGTAGCGTAAATTTCACCTAATAAGCTATAACGGTACATTGTCGTAAATTTATGAATGTCTATACCCATAGCGGCGATGAAATATAGAGCGAGTGAAATAAAATAGATTTTTCCCGTAGCGAGGACAGAATCAAAAATTAGCGCAACCGAGATAATACATAAAGGCAGTATTGAATAAGCGTGCATTTCACCGCAATGTCCCATCAACAGATGTGGAGACATAACGCAAACAATCGCGAGGATTAATAGTACATATTTCAAAATATTCTCATTGTGCCTCAATTCTTTGATCAGGGCACTAATTGTCAATATCAGAATGGGCAGTCCGGCGAGAAGCGTTATTGCCGCAATTAGCGGATTGCGTGGAGGGCAAAATATGGCAAGAGGGTCGATTGTTGAAAAGACACTTCCCGTGAGGAGTCCGGCATTTTTAATGATGTTTACGATAGAGAAGTGCATGGCATAGTTGGAATCATCGTCGACAGATGAAATTTCTCCATTATTAAGTATGATACGGAAAAACAGATAAACGCAGGCGCTTAAAATACCAATTATGAACGGGGCTCCATATTTCTTTATCGACAAAAGATATTTCCAATCAGGCTTGCTCAAAGCAAGGGCAAACAAGGGTGTCGCTATAAAATATGCAATGCCGGACTCTTTGAAAAATACAGCTACGGTCGTACATAAAATCCAATATACATACCGTTTCCAGCCGTTGTTTTTCAGATAAGCATAAATTGATAACAATCCGAAAAGAGTCGCTCCTGCTTGATTGATGGCATCGACTGAAAACAAGGTTGCCATACCTGCCGGAGAAAGCAGAATTACAAAAAATGCAATTTCCCGAATCGTTTCTTTAATACGACAAATCCGCATGATTTTACATGAAATCCATGCCGATAGTGTAAAAAGTGTGATGACTAAAAAGTGATTTACATATGGAAATAAAATCGGCATATAAGCCAATATTCCGCCGAGAGTATTTTCTATCGGTCTCCAAAAAGCTCCGGAAGGCAACAAATCTGTAATTGAAAAATTAAATCTGGGATAAGCTGCGCTCCACCAATCATCATCGGCCGGACGAATAAAGAATGTCCCTACGACTAAACAAACGTAGAAGGAAATAAGGAGTAATTGATAAGTTTTTTTCATAATGATACTATTTTTGTTTATACATTCGATAGGCTTCTTTCAGCATATCTTCGTCGTTGTAGCGGGGGCGCCAATCCAAATCACGGACGGTTTCGGAAATGTCCAGCACATATTCTTCGTCGGCAATCATATACTGTTCTTTGTACATGATAGGCATTCCGAGCGAGGCGAATATTCCGAGAATGAATTTGACGAGCCGTCCGGGCGTAGGCAGTACGAAGGAGTGGGAGCCGGCATCGCGAATTACGCCCTGCAACAAATGGCGAATGTCGGGCGACGATTCCGAGCCCAGATTATACTCCTTGTTCGGAAAGCCTTTGTCTATTGCCGCAATGGCAGCCGATACGCAATCGAATACCGAAACCATCTGGTAATGGTTCTTCCCGTTTCCGATGGTGGGTACAGGCAGATTCCGGTCGATCAGTTTGAAGAGCTTGATCAAGATGCCAGTCCGTCCGGGACCGTTGATCATTCGCGGTCGCATGATGGTGATGTTCATACCTTTTTCGCGGTAACGGCGGCATATATCCTCCGCCGCTTTCTTGCTCTCTCCGTAAGGTCCGAACGGGCGTTGCGGGTGGCGGGTATCCACCGGCAGATATTCCGGTTTGCCGTATGTCATATCCGTTGTAAACATGAGAAATTTTCGACAGCCTTTTTCGTATATTACTTCCAGCAAATTAGATGTTCCTGTCGTATTGACGCTGAAAAAATATTCTTTTGCGCGACGAGGAACCTTCGTATGATACTGATTTGCAGCAAGATTTATAACGATAAAATCCCCCCCCCTTGATTTTCAAACAGATATTCAAGGCTTTCCTTACTGCGTATATCCACTTGCCGGTAGGTACATTCGGCGGGAATCATTTCATGCGAACAGGGTTGAAGGTCGCATACTACGACTTCCCGATTCAGCCGTGCCAATTCTTTGGCTAAATATCGACCGACGAAGCCGTTGCCTCCGATAATGTAATATTTCATATTAACTCCTCGATATTAAAAATACTCCTAAACAAATTACGCCGATTCCGATGACTCGGATCAGACTGATATTTTCGCCGAAAAAATAATATCCGGCAACGGCGGCGACAATGTAGCCGACACTCAAAAACGGATACGCATAGCTGACTTCCACTTTCGACAAAACTGCCATCCACAGGAAAATACTGACGGCATAGCACACCATACACAACCATAACCAAATGTTGGTAATCATCGGTATCAGCATCTGCATCGCGTTGGAGATATGCACTTCCCCGACGACCATCATGCCTTTCCGCATGAGAATCTGAGCCGCACTGTTCAACAGTACGCTTGCCAAAATCAATAAAATGTTTATCATATTCGTTTACAATAAATAATGTTCGTCTGCATAAGCCAGCATTTCCCGATCGCCGCGACTGTCGCCGTAGGCGATCAGATGATATTCCTGTCGGTCGGGATATGCCGTTTTCAGCCGGTTTACTTTTTCTGCGCCGTAGCAGTTCGGCGTGGTGAAACGTCCGGTCAGTATGCCGTTTTCGACTTCGATTTCCGTACACAGCAATCGGGAGAATCCGACGGTTTCCGCCCACGGACGAATCCAGCGATCGACCGAAGCGCTGACAATGCACAATTCATACTGCCGCTCGGCATACTCCGCCACCGTGCGTAACAGCGAATGGCGCAATATACGAGGCAGCCGTTCGCGGCAAAATGCCTCGCACTGCGTGTCGAAGTGTTCGACCGGCATTCCCTTGAAGAAATGGGAGAAAACCCGCTGTTTGGCTTTCCAGTTGGGGTAGAGCCCGGCTTTCATCGCCACTAATATCGGGGAGAAAAGTGCGAATCCCGCGACGAAGCGGCAAACGCCGCAGCTGAAACGGATAAATGCCGGAAATGTGTCTCGCACCGTCAAGGTACCGTCGAAGTCGAACGCCGCTATCGTACGCATTGCCTATAAATAGATGATGACACAAAATGCCGCAATCCAGCCGGCAATGGTAAATTGTATAAAGCGATCTTTCAACAGAATCTGTGTCGGGCTGCCGCTGGCGCCATCGACCAGAATCCGCTGCAAATAGCGGAGCATACCCAGCAATACGAAAACGCTTGTTACATACAGATGCTCGGAACCCAACCGCTGCATCACTTCCGGACTGACCGAGTACATGATATAGCAGACCATTGTCATGGTGGCAACGATGACAATGGAGGCATCGAGAAAAGCAAGATTGAATCGGGAAACATTCTTGCGTACTTTTACGCCCGATTCATTGTAAATCAGCACGTCGTCCCGACGCTTGGCAAACGCCAGAAAGAGAGCCAGCAGGAATGTCATCAAAACAATCCAGTGCGACAGCGGTGTTTGGGTGGCGAGGGAGCCTGCCAAAATCCGAAAAACAAAGCCCAATGATACGATAAATACGTCGGCAATGGCAACTCTTTTCAGTTTGAGACAGTAGGCGATGTTGAGAATGATGTATGCTATAATGACCGACAATACAGGAATAAAATGTATTCCGCCGAACAAAATTTCGACTGCCCCCGACAGCATAAGCAGACAGACCATGATAGTCCACCCCGTATTTTTCGACAGAATGCCGCTTGCAAAGGGGCGTGTGCATTTCTTGGGGTGGGTGCGGTCGGCTTCGATGTCGATGATGTCGTTGAGGCAGTAAATAGCACTTGCGGCAAATGAAAATGCGAAAAATACCGACAGCGTTACGACAAACTCGCCGGCATCGAACAAGTTGCCGACGAAAAACAGCGGCAGAAATACAAAGGCATTTTTTACCCACTGATGCAGTCGTAGAACCCGAAGAATCGCGATGATTTTTTGCATGACGGAATATATTAATATGGAATTTACAGAATCATACGGCAACTCAGATAAATCGGCGCAAAGATAAAAAATAATAATTGTTCGTGAAAACATTTTTTAGATTAAAATATTTTTTCACTACGATTTTTTAACAGCTTGATTTTAATATGTAAATAACCGCACAAAAAAATCCGGCAGCTTATGCTGTCGGATTTTTGCGTAGAAAAGAGGTGTGGACAGTCGCTATCCGGAGATTAGAAGTTGTATTGTATGGCGGCGTTGAGGCGGTTGGCATGTCCGCTACTGTCGTCGCGATCGATGCGTCGCCCATAAAGATATTCGATGCCTATCTGGCAGTCTTTCGTAATGTTGTAGAAAAGGTTCCCCACGACGTATTGGGCATACCGGTAGGTTTCGGGAGCGAGTACGCCGTCGTACATACGGCATTGGCTGTACGATACCGATGCAAACATACGGGGTGAGATGTTTACCTGTACGCCGCCGGTGGCGCCCCATACGGCGGGGGCGGTGAGGCTGCCTGCCGATGCTGCCGGCACGAGGTCGAACCCGTAGCCGCCCAAATCGTTGATATACTCTTCGATGCCGTTCCCGTAAACGGCATCGCCATATATCGTAAGCCGGTGCGATATGTTGGCGACTCCGCTCAGTTGCACGCCCCAGCCGAGTTGCATTTTGTTCTTTTCGGTGAGCAGGTTGCGGTAGGAGAGTCCGCGCAAGATGCCCGACACCCGTACGTGGCTGTTTGTTTCGTCCCAGCCGTATTGTAGGTAAAGCGGAATATCGGGCATACGCTGGGTGATGTATTCGCTTTGCTGCGACCGTGTGGTCATCGTCGCCGACGGTGCTTCCACGGCGACCGCTATGCTCCAGTGTCTGCCGAGCGAGGGGTGATATTGCAACATGACGTTGCGTGCGCTCACCAATCCGCACGGACCTTGAAAGTCGATGGTGGGCGGGCAAGCTGCCACGTCGGTGAATGTACTCCATGCCAGACCGGCTTTTACGCTCCGCATGTCGATGAAGGCTTGTCGCAGTTGCAGGGTGTAGCTGCCGTTTCCGCCGCGAAAATTGCTTTCGAGATATACGGTGTAATTGCCCATGATGCGGTTGTTTCCGACCAAAGAGAGAAAGAGTCGGGAGGTCGAAGCGTCCATTTGGAATTGTCCGTTTTGAGCCGGGTTATTGGGCGTGGGAATGGTATAGGTAATAAAATCTTTGCTGTCTGCCATACCGCGAAAATCGACCGACATCGAGCCTTTTACATATCCGCCGATGCCGAGCGCCGCCGTACCCTTACGGTTGATGAGAATGAAGCGCGGGGCGCGCGGGTCTTGAAACTGCCGTTCCATACGCAGGAACAAGTCGGTGGGAGGGTTGCCGACCGGCATGGCGGGGTTGCGACGTGGAAATATCGGGCGCGTGTCGTACAGCACCACGACCGACGACGGTGCATGATATACGCTGTCGCCCGTTGCGGGGTCGATGTCGATGATTTCGATTTCGCCGTTGCGCTGCGCTTGTGCGGCGAACGCGCAAAGGACAATAGAAAAAATGAAGAAAACTTTTTTCATACGTGTTTATGATTAGAAATGAAAATTCGATATACACATAAACACGCGATAAAAAGGAAAGTTTTGTTGTCGCTGTTTGGTTGCTAATAATAATTGACAAATAAAAGGCGCTTGTGCTCCTCTTGATACTCTATCGGTTGAAAGTAAAACCTTTATAGAAATATTCTTGTTATTCGTCCGGATTCTTTCTTCCTATAAAAATTTGCTTTTTGGTTAATATCGAAAAAGAAAGTATATTTGTGGAAAAACGTAGCAAGAAATATAGTATGGAAGTAATGTTTATGCAACGGCTGGATAAAATTCGCAAAGTTGCAGCTGTTCTGTAATTTCGGTGAAACGAAAATAAAAAGTATTAAAATAAGGAAGTATGGCACAAGAATTAATACTATACAAATCTGCTGACGGAAAAAGTCGAGTTGCACTAATGGCGCGCGATGGCTCGGTCTGGCTCAATCAAGGGCAGTTAGCAGAACTTTTTGACACCTCAATACCCAATATTAGCCAGCATATAAGTAACATATTAAAAGATAATGAATTAAATCCGGATTCAGTTATTAAGAATTACTTAACAACTGCCACCGACGGCAAACCGTATCAAGTCAAATTCTATTCTTTGGAAATGATTATGGCAGTGGGCTTTCGCGTACGCTCTATTCGTGGTGTTCAATTTCGCCAATGGGCGAACAGAAACCTATCCGAATATTTGCGAAAAGGTTTTGTAATCGACGATGAACGCTTGAAAAATCCTGACGGACGCCCGGACTATTTCGATGAACTTCTTGAACGAATACGCGAAATTAGAGCGTCCGAAAAACGTTTTTATCAAAAGGTGCGTGATTTGTTTGCTCTGAGCAGTGATTATGATAAATCGGACAAAGCAACGCAGATGTTTTATGCCGAAACACAAAATAAATTATTATATGCTGTAACTGGTCTTACTTCCGCAGAAATCGTTATGAATAGAGCCGATGTAGATGCACCGAATATGGGACTGACCTCTTGGAAAGGTTCGGTAGTACGAAAACAAGATGTAATTATAGCAAAAAACTATTTGACACACGACGAATTGGATTCTTTGAACCGATTAGTAGTGATATTCTTGGAAACTGCCGAATTTAGGGTTAAGAGTCGAAAAGACCTCACAATGAATTTTTGGCGAGAAAATGTTGATAATATATTATTGTCGAACGATCAACCGTTGCTTTCCAATGCGGGGACAATTGCGAAAAGTCAAAAGGAAGAATTTGCATATAGAGTATATGAGGAATTCAATGCTCGGCGCAAACGACGAGAAGCCATTGAGGCAGATTGTGAAGATATGGAACAACTGAAAGAATTAGAAACGGAAATAAAAAATAGGCATTAAAGAGGGGCAATTTTTAACGGGGTATCTTTTTTGTTTCCTCTGGTATCTAAATAAAGCGATATTGTTATCATTTTCCTTGCACATATCTTGCACGCGCATTGGTGTGCAAATGTAGTAAATGGTATTAAAATGTATTATTTGTGCGTCTAAAAATGAAAATATATAACATTAAAAAAGCGCTGACAATCTTTGAGGTTTTATTGATTATCAACGCTTTTTGATTTCGTCGGGGTGGCGGGACTCGAACCCGCGACCCCCTGCTCCCAAAGCAGATTTATAGCGTTTTTCGTTGTTTTTCGTTAGCTCTATATTTTTGTGTAACTTATTTGTATATAAATATTTTGCGAATCAAAATGTTTTTTGTAATTTTGTATTGTTTCAGATTGCGTGTTCCGTTTGTGTTCCGCTTTTTGGAATACGGAACACGGAAATACTAACGATTGACGATATGAATTGGAACGAAAAACAGGTGTACGGTAACAGCGATGCCCATAGGGTGGGTATTGATACGCTTGCCGAAGAAACGACAAAGAGCGGCGTATTTATATCTCTGACGCTCGATGTGCGCCACGCAACACTCGAACAGGGCAATATTCCGATAGCCGTGAGGGTAACATTTCAGCGACAACGTGCCTACTTTCGTTCTGGCACGAAAGTAAATCTTGCAGAGTATGACAGGCTGCTGCGTATGCGACGAAATCATGAGCCGAAAGCCTCGTTGATTCGAATGTTTGAGGATATTGTACGCTCCGTCCAAGAGATAGAGAAGCAGGGTGTATTCAGCCTTAACGTTCTGCAAGAACGGCATTCAAAGCGTTCAATCACGCTCAAAATCACGCTTTTTAATTATTGGGATAGCGTGGGCAAGTCAAAGGTCGCACAAAAGACCAAAGAGCAATATCGGCAGGCATTATCAAAGTTCCGTCAGTTTCGAGATAGGGATATGCCGATAAAAGCGATTACAGCGAATATTATTCGAGAATGGGATAAATATATGGTAGAGCAAGGACACTCCGCAGATACCCGCTCGATTTACCTTCGTGCTTTGCGGGCTGTGCTGAATCAAGCCAAAGAGGATGAGATTATACAGACCGTCCCGAAGATTGCTGTTCCGAAAGGTCGCCGCAGAGAAGAAAACTATTTGCACGTTGAGGATATAATCAAACTGCGCGACTTTGTGCCGCCGGCAGATTGGGATGAGAATAAACGTGAGGTTGTGCAACGAGCGGTCGATTATTGGTTATTGCTCTACTGCCTCAATGGGTGCAATAGTATCGACGCGGCAAAATTGCGATGGAATAAAGATTACAAAAACGCATTGCCAGAATTGACATTCCAGCGAAGCAAAACCACGCGGGACGGGTTAGATAGTATGCCGATTATCCGTGTGCCGATTATTTCCGAATTAAAGCGATTAATTGACAAGTACGCATCGGACTACCAAGACGGACAGCTTGTATTCCCGTTTATCATAGGCAACGCAGAATCGGAGAAGCAAATCAATAGCCGCGTCCACGACTTTAACGACCAAATCCGCACCTCGATTGTTTATGCTTGCGAGGTGCTGGGAATAAAAGAGATTACGGCACAATACGCCCGTAATAGTTTTATCACGACCCTAACGCATCACGGTATAAGCGATGTCTATATAGACAGGGCAGTAGGTCATACGACAGGCAACCGTATATTGCGGGGCTATCAAGGTCAATTCTCCGACAAACAACGACTTAAATTTAATAAATTACTTTTTACAAACCCCGAAGATGAATAAAATGACAGACTTATACAATTACATAGAACTTAAAAAGAGAATGGCTCCGGCTAATGTTATGGAGGTTGTACTTGATGATAAGGAGATACCTATTCGGGTGTCAATCTTAGATTTATCGTCCAAAGCAACTTTTATAGCAAAGCGATATATAAGGAATTATACTACCCATAATTGGAAATTATGCCAAGATAAAAAAGAACGTAAAGAGTATAAGACCAATCGTAAAAAGGCGAAAAAGGAAGGTAAACGATTAGCTGGAATGGAAACTAAACGTATAAATGACTTGGTTAACAAATACATTAAAGGATATATAACCGACGAAGAAATAAACTGTGCTAACTCTATCAAAACTTTTTATATTGAACAAGCGAAAGCCGCAGGAAAAAGCGAGAGCGACATCCGGGCTGAATTAAAATCGGCATATAAAGTGTTATGCCAAGCAAAATGCAGTAAAGAACGGTATTGCCGAAATGCTATATTTTTGTTGTATCATTTATATTATGATGAAGTCCGGAAGCACAAGTTAATAATAAAATCGATGAAAGATAATAACCGCACTAACATTTTGGATTATTATAGGGAGCATAGGAATTGCAGACAGACGATGAAGAACCTTGAAAAAATTAAAATAACCCAACGGCGAGGGAATATCGATATAACGCTTATAGGACGTAATAACAAAGATTGTTATTCCTTACCTATCCCCCATAAAAGCGATAGCTCGTGTCGTTATTTATATTTTAATGAACAGGTAGAAGACGGCGAACATCAATACATCGTAGGTGATGAAAGTTTTGAAAAATGGAAACATTTAGTTGAAATCTACCTGCACGATTGCTTGGAAGACGAGATAAAGGGAACGCTGAAAGGTAAGAACAATTTTCAAATGAGGTTGTACAAGCGGTTAGATGCCTTTTACCGCTATTTAATAGATTGTGAAGATTTCAAACTTAACAAAAAGGCAGATATAGCAGAGTTCTTATGTGCGCTTTTTGAACTTGATGAAGATGAGGCAGAGAAGATGCTGGTATATCTCGGACAAACTAAACCGCAAAAGGCTGAATTTACTATAACGTCCATTGATAGTTTGTAAATAATTGATTATCAGACCTGTTTAATTTAGGGCAAATTCCTTAAATTAGTTTGTGCTTTGTTGTTTTTCAATGCTCTATATTTGCCGTATAAACCAATAAAAATTAATAATATGGCATTTATAGAAAGTCAACAACAGACCGCATTTAACGCTATTTTTGGCTTATCGGTCGAAGAGTTTACGGAGGCTATTGCCAGCAAGATTGCTTGCAAGGTAAGTATTCCGCAGACGGCAACAGCCAGTCGAAAACCGATACACGGAATCCGAAATTTAGCACGAGAGTATGGTTCTTCGACAGCTTCATTTCAGAAAATGATTAATGAGGGGCGGCTGCCATACAGGAGAATCGGGAATAGATATATTTTTGATATAGATGAAGTGAATAAAGCATTAAAAGGAAATTCGCTATGAATGATAAATGGGACATATTGACACAGACACTACTGAGCAATACAATGGTTACTACCAATACGGTAAAGGGGGTAAAAGCAGATGCTTCGCAGTACGTTTACGATGCTGCGCTGCCGCATCTTGAAAACGTGCAATTTGGGAACACAAACGACGACCGAAGAGTTCCTGCCAAAGAGGCAGCTTTCTGCGACAAGTTCGCAACGTATATTGACAATAATTTAGTCCGGTCGCCCAAAGAAAACAAAGATTCTGCTTATCTATTCAACGGCAAGTATTGGGAACGACGAGATTCTGCCGACCTTGCCGATGTGTGTCAAAGATTGCTGGAAGCAAAAAATGTTGGTATCGTGTATCAACAAAATTCGTCCGAAGCTATCGCAAAAGAGGTCATCCGCAAACGCTATTACACGGGCGGCAAATTCTCTCCGGATAATCGGCTGATTGCTTACCCGAATGGAATCCTCAACATCGATACCAACGAGCTGTTGGATTTCGACCCGAAATGGCAGACAAATTATGTAATATCCGATTATGACTTCAATTCGACGGCAGATTGTCCGATGTTTTGCACGATGCTCGAATCCGCTCTACCTGATGAACTTGACCGCCTTGTGTTACAGGAATGTTTCGGCTATCTATTCTTCCCCGATAAGAGGCACGAAGTTGTAACATTGCTTGTGGGTAAGGGGCAAGACGGTAAGTCTACCGTAATAGACGCTGTATCAAATGCATTAGGGAAAAACAATATCACATCTTACTCGCTTACCCATATCACTGATGAGCGTGGATACGCTATTGCCGGAATGGTGGGAAAACTTGGAAACATTTGCTTTGAGAGCGGGTCGCTCCGTATAGGCAATGAGGCTCTTTATAAATCTTACGCAAGTGGTGAGCCGATGTTTGCAAGGCAATTGTATAAAGATGGGTATTTGACGACGGATTATCCTGCGTCGGTTGTCGCTGTGAATAATCTGCCCGCTACACTCGACCATTCGGAAGGATTCTATCGTCGTGCGCAAATTATTACCTTTGAAAATTCAATCCCTTCCGACAAGGTAGACCCGATGTTCAAAACGAAACTACAACAAGAGAGGGCTGGAATAATGAACTGGGTACTCACAGGCTATCGCCGCTTGTTACAGCAGGGTCATTTTACCGCTGCGCCGAATATAACGAAAGCCAAAGAGCAGTATCGCATAGAAACAGATAGTGTTGCAAGTTTTATCGACGAGCAGGGGTATGTACCGTCAGAAGTCGAAAAGCAACCGTTGAATGAGTTGTATAAAACTTTTGCTGAGTGGGCTAAGAGTTTCGGCTATCAGCCTTCGCACGTCCGAAACCTATCAACCCGTCTGCGGTCGTTAGGATTTACCGTTAAGAAAATAGGCGGTACCATGCAAGTGTTTATCGCGCAGATACCGAAAGCCGACGACGGTTATCCGTTCTAACTTGTGAATAGGAGCAGGACGAGCGATTGCGTTTCGTCCTGTTCCACGCCGACAACACGCCCCAAAAGCAGGATAAGACCACAGAATCAATAGCCATATCCTATCTCGTCCTGTTTTTATCCTATGCGCTAAAAGTATAATAATCAACAAATTAAACGAGGAAATAGGACAACAGGACAAAAATATATAAAAATAAAATCTGTCTATATATACAGAAAAAAAGTTTATGGAAGTATTCGTCCTGCTGTCGTAGAGTTAATATTAACTATGAGAAAACAATATGAAAATCGTACTTCCGAGTCAACATCAACAAGATAAATAAAAGCCTATGAGAAAGATGCGACATATTGACCGACAAATCTATCCTGTGCGGATAGTGTCCTGTTTGAGTGAGCGGGAACACCTGTTCGCTCTTATGGTGTCCGTGTTAGGATATTCTGCGACAAAGGCATACCGATTGGCAATCAATCCGGACGTCTCGGTCAACTCTGCCGCTTCGCTCGGATGCCGACTGCTGTCGGAACCAAGAATCCAGTATTATATCCACAAGTTGTACCGAGAGCGCAATTCGTTTGTTTTCAACGAAAATGCCTATAAATGTCAATAGATAGGCAGAAGAATGTAATTTTTTCTACAATACGAAATCAATAGTTATATTTTACACGTAGCTATAATTTTTTTTGCTGACGCCCTAATTTTTTTAGGGTGTCTTTTTTTATATATGCAAAAAAATATATCTTTGTACTTGTAAAAAAAGTTGTAACTAATTTTGAATCGGAAAAAGAAAGAGAAAAAGAGAATTTGACATATTAAAATAAAGCGTTAGCTTTTATTCTTGCTATTGAAAATCGCCAATTTTTGTATAGCTGTCAAGAGTAAAGTTCTGCGCTCACGTGTATTCACGTGGGCTTACTTGTCTGACAGCATAGGTGTTTGGCGATACCACAATAGCAGATATAGTGTAGTCCACGTTTTTTGTATCTGTACTTATCGGGATAAATGCTATCGCGCAATAAATCCCGACCATGAACACTAATCCATTCCAAATTCTTACGCCGCAGGAGCGATGGCGACCGGAAAACGCCGACAGTGCCACAGCTCCGCTTGTCCAGAAAATCCGTGTGGCGGTTGCCGAATGGCGCAAAGCGGGTTATCCGCACACGAGCGAAACATCGTTGGCATTGCTTCGCTTTTGGTTCGACACGCCGCATCCCGATAATTTCCGATTCTTTTTCTCGCAGCGGGAAGCCATTGAAAGCATCATCTATCTTTACGAGGCTGCCGAAGCCCGCGACAAATACCAACTGATTGCACAATTCGATTCGAGCGGCGAACTTACGCCCGATGCCTTTGATGAGAACTGGACGCGGTATGTAGTGAAAATGGCGACGGGTGCGGGAAAGACGAAAGTCGCCGCGTTGGTTATCGTATGGTCTTATTTCCATAAGTTGTACGAACCCGACAGCATCCTGTCAAAAAATTTCCTGTTTATCGCTCCGAATATCATTGTCTTTAATCGGCTGCTCAAAGATTTCGAGGGGCTGCGAATGTTCTTTGACGAACCGTTCTTGCCCGACGA
>CANQQA010000010.1 GCA_947625885.1 uncultured Bacteroidales bacterium | reverse complement strand
ATGAAATATTGCGCCGACGACGATTCGATTTTAGTCAAATCGACCGTAACGATTTTTTTGCCTTTCTTCTCCTGTATACCCTCGATAATGGTTTGTATCAATTTTTGGTTTTCTTCCATAAATATATGTAACTCTTTTCTTTCCCGCAAAGATAAAGAATATATGCGTGCCGCCAAATTTTTACGGGTCGGTTTTTCACAGTACGTTACCAACATTTGGCAATAGGGCAAATCTTTTGTCGAAATTCTTGCGACTGACTTCTTTTAGTTTACAATTTTCACATCTTTATCAAGAAAACTTCTTTTTTATTGTTAAAATGTTTTGTGTAAATGTGATAATATTTATCTTTGTCCGAGTAATTTATCTTAATAAAAGAAATATGGAAGTAAAAGGTCGTATCGTTCAAGTGCTCCCCCTGCAAAGCGGTATCGGTCAGGTGAGCGGAAAAGAGTGGAGAAAACAGGAGTATGTGCTGGAAATGCAAGATCAGTATGCGCGCAAAATCTGTTTTCAGGTAAACGGAAATCGGATAGAGCAATATCCGGCTGCCGTAGGCGACGAAGTGGTCGTAAGTTTCGACTTGGAAAGCCGTGAATCGCACGGACGCTGGTACACCGATGTACGCGCATGGAAAATAGAAAAGGTATCCGGCGGAAATACAGCCGTACCTCCTCAAACGGGCAGCGTGCCCCCTCCCACCGCCGACCTCGAACCGGAGAGCAATTCCTCCGAAGATTTACCTTTCTGAAATAACGGAAATCCATGAAAAAGAAAATATCCGAAAGCTCGGCTTTCGGATATTTTCTTTTTTACTATCATGTAAATATTTTATCGTTCCGAATGTTCTCCAATCTATCTGCGAGCTGCCGGTACTCTTTCGTGCAAAGCCATTCGGTGATGGCTTCCGCATGGTCGCGGTGATGCAGGTCGCTGCCCAAGAAATCGACCATATCGTTTTTGCAAAGCCAAAGGGCAACTTCTTTCGGAGCTTTTCCGTAGTGACCGGCAAGAGAAAGCAAATTGACCTGAAAGAGGCAGCCGGCATTGTGCAAATGTTGGTAGGACTCTTTTTTAGAATGATAATAATGGTAGCGTTCGGGGTGCGCGAGAATGGGCTGAAAGCCTTTCAACATCAAATTGAACAACAAATTATCCAAATCGAGAGCCGGCTGGGAAAAAGAGTTTTCGACCAACAAATAATTTCCGGGCAAGGGCAAAAGTTCGGAACCACCCGCATCGAGAATCCGGTGAAAATTATCGTCCATACGGTATTCTGCGGAGCAATGTATTTCCATTTCCACGCCTTGCCTGTCCATCTCCTGCTGCAATTGCCGGTAAGCCGCCCCGATACTTTCCGGCGTGTTTTCAAAACGACCGAGCACCACATGCGGAGTTACGCAAAGCCGCTTCACTCCCCACGACTGCATATAGCGCAGCAACTCGACGGAGGTTGCCGCATCGGGCGAACCGTCGTCGATACCCGGCAATAAATGGGAGTGTAAATCAGTGTGATAGAACAACTGTTCCGGCGTCTTTTTCTTTCCAAACCAAAACATAAATAATCCGTTTACATGAACATTCAAAGGTACGAAAATTTTTTATTCTCTCGCTTTGCAAAGACATCGAAACAGAAAGATTTTGTAAAAAGAAGAAAAATATTTTTGTATATCGAAAGTTATGCTTACATTTGCAAGCCATTATAAAAAACGCACGTTTTACCACCGTGCCCATGATTGCAAATAAAAGAATTTAGATATGAAAAAAGGAATTCACCCTGAGAATTATCGTCCGGTCGTATTCAAAGATATGTCAAACGACGACACGTTCATCTCCCGCTCCACGATAGCGGCAAAAGACACCATCGAAATCGACGGCGTTACTTATCCGTTGGTAAAACTCGAAATCACCAGCTCGTCGCACCCGTTCTTCACGGGCAAACAGAAACTTGTCGATAGCGCCGGTCGCGTAGATAAGTTCATGAGTCGTTATGCAAAACACATGCAGAACAAACAAAAATAATCCGATACTGTTTTACGGAAACACGAGAGAGGCAAACCCGTTACGGATTTGCCTCTCTTGTATTTGGAAGGTTTAGAAAAGTCTGCCCGATTTGCTTACGCCGAACTGTATGCCCCAATTGTTTCCAAACTGCGTACCGGCATCGACGGCTATTCCCGCTCCGAAACGCCACCCGCCAAGCTGTCGGGGACGGTAATTGACTTCAAGCATTCCCGAAAATTCTTTCCGTATATCGGTAAAAGGCACGTATGGATTTCCCCACCCGCGCTGTACCGATGCCAACAGACGATAGTCGAACTGCGGCACGATGTAGCCTTCGAGCCCGATATGGAGCGCCTCCACACGCGAACTGGCAAAACCCAAATAACCGTCGGCATTGTACCCGGGCGAAGCGACCAGCGGATTGCCTATCGTATGCCCCCAATGCGTCCAGCCGTTGTAGGCGGCATGTCCGTAATAATAATCGCCTGCGCTCACCTGCACGGGTATTTTATCGGTCTTATCCCAAAGAAAAGGTCCGCTTTGGTCTTTGGTGTTGAGGTATTCCACCACGAAGCCTTTCACTGCCGGACAGGCGGCTTTACTCCGGTACTCCACACCCCACAGCCCGTCGAACTTGTTGCGGAATGCCATACCGGAATGGTCGTCGAACGGGTGTTCGTAATAGATGCGTCCCTCCCACGTTTTTTGACGCAAGCCCACTTCCAGCAGATAGGAGCCTAAATGATTTCCCGTAACATTTACTTGGTCTATGGACGGAGAATCATCGCCCCCGTTTCGCGGAACAAACACTTTCAGGTAGTCGATAGCGGACGACGGAAAGTCGTATGCCACCGTACCGTCGGCATTGTAAACCTTGCCGCCGAACTGCGCTGCCATATCTATGCCGACTGTTCCATAGACCTTTTGCGACGTTTTTCCAAAACGAAGCATGAGATATTTCCGATGATAGAGTACTCCGCGTGAATAGCGCATACCGTCACCGTGCATATGGCGCTGGTACTTGTCGTCGACGAAACGACCGTAGGCTATTTCGCCCCGAATCTGCATCACGCCGTGCGTCCACGGAAAATTCACAAATTCGGGAATGCCGATGCGCACCTGCGGCACGGGACGGCTGTTGCCGCTCCACACCCAGCCGCCGCTGCTCAAAGCGTCGTTCCACAACAGCGCCCCCTCCTCGCGGCTGCCCGCCGTGAGGGCAAGGCAGTAAAGGTGTAACTCGACATAAGCCTGCTGCACATAAGCGGGGACATCGTCGTTGTATGCCGCCGACACGTCCAGCCCGAACCCGTAGGTAAACACGCGGGCGGTGTCTGCCGCTTTCTGCACGGCAGCCCGCAAATAACCGTTGTTGGGATTGAACGACACCATGCCGCCGCGGTTGTTCATCAGATAATAAGGGATATAGTCGCCACCGCCCGCCACGACATTGGCTTCGACGGAATAGTCCATGTGGAACTGCGCCCCCGCCGGAAAGACAAATATCGGGAAAATCAACAAGAAAAACAGGTATCGGAAGCGAAACATGGCAGCATCAGAATTTTCGAAAATAATAAACCGTATCGCGACACGAGAGCACCAGCCGGCGGCGGGATACCTCTTCAACAAGAAAACGCTTGCTGCCGTCGCCCCCCCAGTCGAAAGGCGGTGCATAAAATTCGCCCCAGACAGAAAGGTCGGTTATAATAAGAGAATCGCCCGACAGCACGTAATTTCCATAAGTCCGATAGGCATTGTGCCCGTCGGGGCGTAATTTCTGCAATTCAATTACCCCGCTGTCGAAACTGTAAAACGCCGAATCGCACGCAAACGTATCGCCTGCCGGATATTCGCAGCAGCGAAACTGCCAGCGCCCCCGCAACTCGTCTTCGGTATCGTTGCTGCAAGCCCACCCGCCGAAAACCGTTGCAAAAACAAAAGGCACGACGTATAATATAGCGTGTTTTCCGAACATTCGTTTTCGCTTTCTCTTTTGCAAAAATAACAGGAAAAATAAAAAGTAGAAAAATCTTTCGGTTAATAATGGAAAAAGCCTCCCATAAAACGGCGAAAAGCAAATTTTATTTCCTACCGTTTTTTGATAATAAAAGGATTTGTAGTACCTTTGCCCAATACTGAAAAAGGACGTAGAAACAACACTTTTTTCAAAAACGATTTGACGTGAAAGACGACTGCATAACCCAACAAAACGACACGGGAAACACGCCGCAATGGTTTGTTATGCGGTTCCTATACGGTTTTCGCGAAAAGACTGCCGATAATTTAGACAAAGCCGGCATCAAAACTTTCACCCCGAAAAAGTGGGTCGTCTCGACAAGGAACGGACGACGCCTCAAAAAATATGTACCCGTCATACCCGATTTGTTTTTCGTATACACCGTCAAATCGAAGTTAGACCCTTTCGTCGAAGCCGACGCCTATTTCCAATACCGTTATAAAACAGGCGGAAAATATAAAGAGCCTCTTATCGTGCCCGAAGAGCAAATGAATCGCTTTTTGATTGCAGTCGAGAGCGAGGCAAATCCGCTCTACTTCACGCCGGACGAATTGACTGCCGGCGTAGGGACACGGGTACGCCTCATCGGCGGACAATTAGACGGATACGAAGGCATTTTGAAAAAAGTGAAAGGCGCACGCTCCAAACGCCTGATTGTCGAAATTCCGGGCACCATAGCGATAGCCATAGAGGTGAAACCCGACTTGGTGGAAATATTGTCATAGTCAAATTAAAATACAGAAGTTCAAAATATATGAATGCTTGTTTCGTAGGATTAGGATATATCGGATTACCGACAGCCATCATCGCTGCCAAACACGGTATTCGCATCACGGGTGTGGATATTAATTCCTCCGTCGTAGAAAAGACCAATGCCGGAGAACTGCATATTTTGGAACCGGGTATGGAAGATTTGTTGAAAGAAGTCGTCGCTTCGGGTATGTTGCACGCATCGACCCGCCCCGAAATATGCGATGCCTACTTCATCGTCGTTCCCACACCGTTCAAAGGCGACCACAAGCCTGACACGTCTTATGTGGAAACTGCCACTCGTTCAATTATTCCTTACCTGAAAGAAGGCGATCTTTACGTCATCGAATCGACCTCGCCGATTGGTACGACCGAAGCGATGGCGCAAATCATCTTCGCCGAACGACCCGAATTGGAAGGGAAAATCTATATCGCATATTGCCCTGAACGGGTGTTGCCGGGTAATGTGATTTACGAGTTGGTACACAACGACCGCGTCATCGGCGGCTTGAATACCGAATCGACAGAAAAAGCTGTCGAATTTTATTCGCAATTCGTACAAGGGACGCTGCATAAAACGAACGCCCGCACAGCAGAAATATGCAAACTGACGGAAAATTCTTCGCGCGACGTACAAATAGCTTTTGCCAACGAGCTGTCGTTGATCTGCGACAAGGCGGGCATCGACGTTTGGGAGTTGATAACCCTTGCCAACAAACACCCGCGCGTCAATATTCTGCAACCGGGTTGCGGCGTAGGAGGACACTGCATAGCCGTAGATCCCTATTTCATCACAGCAGATTTCCCGATGGAGTCGAAACTCATCGGCACAGCACGGGAAATCAACAACTACAAAGCGTTCTGGTGCGCCGAGAAAGTACGGAACGCCATGCTGGAATTCGAACTCGCCCACCATCGCAAACCTATCGTCGCCATGATGGGTCTGGCATTCAAACCGAATATCGACGACCTGCGCGAATCGCCCGCAAAATACATCACGACGAAAGTCATGCAGAGTTGCAACAACGCCGAAATTTTGGTCGTGGAACCGAATGTAAAAGAGCATAATGTTTTCAAACTGACCGACTATCGGGAGGCTTACGAAAAGGCAGACATCGCGGTTTTCATGGTGGCGCACAATTCATTCAAAACACTGGAATGGAGAGACGATAAGGTGATTTTGGATTTCTGCGGCATATTCAAAAACAAATAAATAAAAATCGGACAAAGAGATTAAAAAATAAATGGATAAAATTACGCTCAACGGTGTAGAAGTTTTCCCGTTTTCTTCGGAAAACGAATTGTTGGCTTATGTCGAAAATTTCAAAGGTATTCTCATAGCTGTCAATGCCGAAAAAATTCTGAACATGACCGATGAATTGCGGGAAATCATCAATGCAAACATCGGATACTGCGACGGTTCCGCCATTGTACTGGCAGCCAAGCAGATGGGTGTAAAGAAGTGTTGTCGGATAGCCGGTTGCGACCTGTGGCTGCGCATCATAGAGCAATACAAAGAAAAAAAATCATTTTATCTTATCGGCAGCAAAACCGAAACCATCTCGGCAACCGTCGAAAAGCTCAAACGGGAATACCCCGGCATACGCATCGTCGGATACCGCAATGGTTACTTCGCCGACGAAGCCGAACAAACTGCCCTCATCGACGACATCGCGGAAAAGAAGCCCGACGTGGTATTCGTCGCTATGGGTTCGCCCCGTCAGGAATTTTTCATGCGGGAAATGCTGAAACGACACCCTGCGTTGTATCAGGGATTGGGTGGAAGTTTCGACGTATATTCCGGAAACGTCAAGCGTGCCCCCAAATGGTGGATCGACCATAATATCGAATTTATTTACCGCTTGTGGCAGCAACCGAAACGCTTTAATCGGGAAATCAAAAAAGTGCGGTTCGCCTATTGGCTGGCGATTCATAAATTTCAACACACGGCAAAACAGACTCCGTCATGCAAAAAGTGATGTTGGTTTTCGGCACGCGACCGGAGGCGATAAAAATGGCTCCGTTAGTCAAGGAATTCCAAAAGCACGAATCGGAATTCGAGACCGTCGTGTGCGTTACGGGACAGCACCGCGAAATGCTCGACCAAGTGCTGCGCATCTTCGACATCGCGCCCGACTACGACCTCAACATCATGAAACAGGGGCAAGACCTCTACGACGTTACCGCCCGCGTGCTGACGGGTATGCGCGACGTACTCGACAGGGTGCAGCCCGATGTTGTCCTCGTTCACGGCGACACGACCACCTCCACAGCCGCTGCGCTGGCGGCGTTTTACCGGCAGATTCCCGTCGGACACGTCGAGGCGGGTCTGCGCACACACAACATTTACAGCCCCTACCCCGAAGAGATGAACCGGCAGATTACCGGACGCATCGCCACCTATCATTTCGCTCCCACGCCGCTGAGCCGCCGGAATCTTTTGAACGAGGGTGTGAAGGAGACACAAATCACCGTTACGGGCAATACGGTCATCGACGCACTCTATTGGGTGGTAGATAAAATCAAACGCGATGCGACACTTGCCCGTTCATTGGACGAAGATCTGCGCACGAACGGCTACGGCACAGCCCGTCTGAACAATGGTCGGAAAATGGTTTTGATTACGGGACACCGTCGCGAGAATTTCGGCGAGGGATTCATTTCAATCTGCCGTGCCATAAAAACGCTGTCGGAGCGATTCCCCGATGTGGATTTCATCTATCCGATGCATCTGAATCCGAACGTGCGGCGCCCGATACACGAAGTGTTCGGCGAGAACCTGTCGGACTTGGGAAATCTGTTTTTCATCGAACCGCTGGAATACCTGTCGTTCGTCTATCTGATGGAGAAATCGACGCTGGTGCTGACCGACAGCGGCGGCATACAGGAGGAGGCTCCGGGACTGGGCAAGCCCGTCTTAGTGATGCGCAACACGACGGAACGACCGGAGGCATTGGACGCCGGCACGGTGAAATTAGTCGGTACGGACTACGACAAAATCGTCGGCGAAGTTTCGACCCTGCTTACCGACACGGTTGCTTATGAAAAAATGAGCCGCGCCGTCAACCCTTATGGCGACGGTGCCGCTTGCAAAAAAATTGCGGAATACCTAAATAAAAAACGGTAATCATCATATTAATAAAAAAGTTTTACAAAAGTTTTTCGTAAAGAGCTTTCAACTCTTTTTCTATACATTGCGGAAGGTATTTTTTCGATTCTTTTTCGGCATTCCGACCCATAGCCATACGTTTTCCCTTATCGTTCAGCAATTCCGTGATAGCAGCCCGCAACGCAGCTATATCGCCGGGAGTAATCATTAATCCGGTTTCGCCTTCGTCGATAATATCGGGAATACCGCCTATCCGTGATGCCACGACCGGCATACCGTACGACATGGCTTCGAGTATTGATACCGGAAGTCCTTCGGAATAAGACGGCAATACATATACATCGCCTGTTTGGAATAATTTTTCTTTTTCTTCGCCGGAGACAAACCCGTGATAAACGACGGAATTTTCGAGACCGAAATTTCGGATTTCCTGTTGCATTCGAGCCGTATCGCCTTTGCCCCCTATATGCAGCACGACCCCCGAAAGACCTTCCATAGCACGTAATAAATCGAAAATGCCTTTCTGTTCAAAAATATTTCCCAAAAACACCAAATGCAGGGCGGTATCATCTTTTTGCGAAGGATTCATTTTCGGCGGTTCTATGGGATTGGGAATGACAACCACATTGTCGAAACCTATCGAACGGATATACTCCTTCCACGTATTGCTGAGGGCGACGATTACATCGCATTTACCCAATATTTTCCTTACAAAAGACCGTTCCTTCTCTGCAAATTCCTTGAATTTTCCGCTATGTTCATGAAAAATAATCTTCACACCAAACCAATGGCATAAATCTATATAAAACCGTTTCCGATAGAAAGACTTTCCGCTGGCAGCGTGCAGATGTACCACTTTTATATCGTGCTTCAGCAAATGATATAGCAGTTTCACGTAAGCGACACTTGCCACAATTTGCCGTGAAACAAAATTTTGCTTACTGGTAGTAGGAATAAAACGAAATGTTTCAAAAATATATTTTTTGTAAATATACAATACTTGCGCTATGCCGCCTTGCGGTTTGGCACAGTCAATTCCCATAGAACAGATATATTTCGATTTATCTTTCGTAATCATTTTTCTTGTTATTGTTTTACTCCATTAAACAGTTGTTATTTGAATTTCTTACCTACCAAAACTGCTTTGAGCGATATGCACAAAGTCGTGAGCCTATATCCCATGATTTTGAAGAGCTTTTTTTTCGTTTTTTTCAGACCGGTGTTCCAACTCGCGGCATAATGGTGTATCGTATAGGTGTTTTCGGTTATTGTAATTCTCCCGGTATAATCTTTCGGGCATAAATAATCTTTCGGGTAAATATAAACACCCGCAATGAACTGTATTTGGTCGGTATTTTGCAAACCGTGCTTCACCAATAATTCCATAGTATAACGGACAATGGTTGTTAAATTATAGGTTTTGTCCGCATTCAAAAAATGAAGGGTCGCATACAAATCCAAAAATTCCTTATACAGTCCAAGTCCGGGGCTTACCCCCAGACCGAGACCGGGGGCGACGTTCATTTCTTCAGGTGTCGCCCCCTCTTTTGCTTCGCATTCGCAACCCATAAAGGGACCTCTATCTATAATCTCCTGCATCGGACGCAAGACCTCGACATCGGTATCAAAATAAAGTCCTCCATACCGGTATAAAATCCAGAATCGGGCATAATCACTGACAAAAGCATATTTTTTCGCTTGATATGCTTCTGCGGTATAGGGAATGATATTGACATCGAAGTTCGACTCGTTCCACTCCTTGATTTCGTACTCCGGGAGATACTTCCGCCACGAGGCGATACATTTCCGCGCCAACGCCGGCAAAGGTTTCCCGCCGAACCAACAGTAATGAATGATTTTAGGTATTCGATTCATAATCCTCATTTTTATGCTGTTGTTTGTCGGCAAGAAGTATGACACCGACGTTCAGCCCCAACAGCAACAATCCGTAATGAGTGATAACGCCGGCAAATCCGCCTATTCCGAAGAACGACAAAGCCACAAACGTCATCAGATACGAAATGCTGTACGGCATCGGTCGCAACACCCAGAAATAAATGGCAAGAAAATAAAACGTCTGCAACAACAGACCTATAATACCTATGTCGAGTATCGTTTGCGCCTGAGTTACTTCGACGGCGGTAGCCAACTCTTCGTTCTGGGATATATCGCTATAAAACTCATTCGTGATGACATATTTGTCGATATTCGTTATTTGGTCGTGAAGAAAGCCCAATCCTATGTATTGACGATTTTCTGAAAACAGAAGTTCGAATTTCGGTATAATCTGTGCCATACGACCTGTTCCGAATTCCGCCAACTTTTCGACATCGTTCGCATTCTGCAACGAGGTGAACTGATCGACAAACTGCTGTATGCGCAACTGTCCGTCAAGTTTCCCGTCGATATAATAGCCGGCAGCAAACAGTACGGCAAACAGACACAAGTATTTCAGGAGCTTCTTGAAATTGCCTGTAAAAGACATTATGACTATTACGATTCCTCCGATGATAGACATGGTACGACATGCTATCAGCGCCAACAAAAAAACGACGATTTGCTTTGTTCGCAAAGAGTAGAATCTCACCACAGGGAAAATGCAAAGCGCCAATAAAAACAATCCGGGCGGATATTTGCGGGGAAATGTGCCTATGCGGCAATAAAATCTATAATAGGTCGAATGCAATCCGTCCCACGAAAATGTGGCAGGGACTAAAATATTTCCACCGAAAACAAAACTGTCGATGATGTAAAAAATCGCAATGATATACGCATAGGTAAGGAACTTGCGAAAAAACGTTTTAATGTCAAACTCCTCCTTTGCAAATATGAGCATGGGCACCATGAAATAAATGATTCCCCAATATTCCCGCATACGGCGGATTTGTATTTTCATGGATTCTTCGCTCATCAACGCAAAAACAAAAAGCGCAATAATGTAGCCGAGTGTAAACAGCAACAGCATATTCTGTTTCTTGTCGCGCCGATAAAGCAAAATAGTAATGACGGACAACGCTAGCGCAATATCCATCCACTTGAACGGGAATGTTTTATTTTCCGAGAAGAACCCGTAAGAGCCGCACAAGATGGTGAATTGTATGAGAAAATCGTATTTGTTGCGAATGTACGAGGAAAACAATATCAGTGCCAAAAACAAATATGCGGGAGCAAAAGTTAATCCCAACAAAGAGAGCGTAATCAAGAACAAAAAGGCTCTGCCTGTCTCTTGCGGAACAAATTGCAGAGGCTCTTTTTCCTGATTGTGATTGGCAATGACCGGTGTATAAATATCTTCCGTCGGCATTCTGCAAATAAAGCGGTATATCTACGAATTTTATATCAGGTTATTTGCAAATTATTTTTTCTTCTTTTTCTTATTCGCTGTATTTCCGTAGCCGTAACCGTATCCCTGCTTGGCTGTTGTGCCGTTCAATACAAAAGATACTTTGTTCAAGCGTTTCTCGCTTACGATGCGGTTGGCATAGCGAATAAACTCTTTGGTCGTATAATTGGCGCGGCACACATAGACAGTGGCATCGGAAATACGACGCAGGCAGAAAGTATCGGAAACCATACTTACGGGCGCGGAATCGACGACGATATAATCGTATTCTTTGCGCATGGCGGCAAATAATTCATCGACCCGTTCGCTCAGCAACAATTCCGAAGGATTCGGCGGCACGGGACCTGCCAATATAATATCGAGATTTTCCTGTATGGCATTGGGTATGATTATATCATGAATATCCGTTTGCGCATCGGCAAGATAGTTGGTAAGACCTTTGGGATTATGCAAGCCCAAATAATTTGCCAACTGCGGATTGCGTATATCCATTCCGACCAATAAAACCCGTTTTCCCAGCAAAGCCAGCGATATGGCAAGGTTACTGCAAATAAAGGATTTTCCTTCACCGGAGATACTCGACGTTACCAGTATGACTTTTTCGTCTTTGTTATTGAGGATAAACTGTATATTGTTGCGAACCAATCGGAACAATTCGGCAATGGAAGAACTTTCGCCTTCGCTGATTACAATGTGTTCTTTATTTTTATCCATACATATCTCGCCGAGCACGGGTATGGCGGTCAAAGCCTCCAATTCGGAACGTGTCGAGAACTTGGTACGCAACAAGTCTTTCAGGTAGAGATATACGAAAGGAAGTATAAATCCGATTATCAGACCGGCAAGAATGGTCATGGATTTCGGCGTACTGACAGGCTCGGAGAGTTTATAGGCTTCATCGACTATCATACCTTTCGGGGTAGACATCGAAAGGGTAAGTGCATTCTCTTCGCGCTGTTGCAGCAAGAAGAGGTAAAGCTCCTGCTTGACGAGCTGCTGACGCTCCATCTCGACAAACTCCCGTTCCTGTGTAGGCATATTCTTGATTCGGGAAAGAAATTCGTCTTCTTGTTCGAGAAGAACATTTCGCGCTATGGTTAAACTTTCGATAAGACCGTGCAATGTCTCCAAAACATTTTTTCGACTTGCCTCTACTTGTTTGTTAAAAACCTGCAATGACGGGTTGTTTCCTTTGGCAGACGACGCGACTGCCATGCGTTCAAGAACCAATTCGTTATATTGTTCTAACGCCGTTGCAGAAGCCTCGTCGTCAAGACCTGCAATGAATGGCAGCATTTCATACGCATTCTCGGATTGACTCAGAAAATCTTTTATGGATTCCACCATTTGCATCTGCACCTCTATTTCGAGAAGTTTTTCCCGCAATAGTGCATTCTGCTCGACCATAACTTTCACCTCTACTTCTATATCGGTGAGCTGGTTTTTCTTTTTGTAGGCTTCTATCTGCTTTTCCGTTTCAGACAATTCCTGCAAAACCAAGTCTATACGCTCGTCGATGAACGCACCTTTCTGTTCGGCTTCCTTATTTTTGTGTTCGATACCTCGCTCATTGTACTTATCCATAATCATATTGAGCAAGTCATATCCTCTTTCGATATTGTTTTCTTCGATTTCGAGGTGTATCAAATCGGCTTTTTTATTCGGTATCGAAATGCGGATATGTTCGTCGATATCTTCGGTTTTGACATCATAATTGCATACCGAAATATTCATTCCGAATTTTTTGCCCGGTACGTACGATGAAGTTGTATTGAGGATAAAATTTCCATACGCTGTCGATATTGATTGCGGGAAGCCGTCGCTTTTAACTTTGGCTAAAACTTCTCCGTCGCCGCGCACAGTCGTAGACACATGACCTTCTTCATCGACACGAATCTTGAACGAGATAGGAATACTCAACGTGTCTTCTACCGACGGGTGCATATAGAGTTCTATCGGATAATCTTTATACAAATCTTCTTTATTGAAAAAGCTGTGCCGCAGTATGTATTTTCTGTTCAATCCGAGTTTCTTTATAACAGAACGCAGCGTAGAGTGTGCCGAGACAAGATTGACTTCGTCTTCGACATTGCCACCGTTACCCATAAAGTTCCCGAATGAAAATTGTTTCAACAGCGTAGATTGAGAGCCTCCGCTACGGTTATTTTCTTCGGCAACCAACAGGTCTGCCTTAATCAAATAAATATCTTTTTTGATTTTGGCATAAGCAAATGCCAAAACGCCGCAAACAATGACGGAAATTATAATCAATTGCCAATGACTTAAATATTTTTTTATGATTCCCGAAAAATCTATCAACTCGCTGCTTTTATTGAAATTTTCCATATCTGGAAGATATTTAGTTTTTTAATGTCTTTTATTTAAGTATTGCCAAAATCAAAGTCGCTATTACAGATACGCCGCTGATGACGGTGGAAATAACAGAAATATTGAATTGCTTGCTGCTGTTGTAGGAAGAATTGGATTTCCTGTATTTGTTCGGCTCGACATACACGACATCATTTTTTTTCAGATAGAATGCCGGCGATGTAAATATATCGGATTTGGTAAGATCCAACCGGTAAAAGGTAGCTTCTCCGTTTTCCGTTTCACGAACGACCAGCACGTTGTCGCGACGTCCGTAGATAGTCAAATCTTTTGCCAGACTCAACGCTTCGAGTATGGTAAGACGCTCTTTTGAAATACCAAATACTCCCGGATTTACCACTTCGCCGAGAATGGTAACCTTATTTCCCTCTATTTGCACTTTGACAATGGCATCGGAAACATTCGGTTCTATTTCCTTGCTTATCATCGCTTCGACTTCCGAAGTAGTCAATCCGGCAACTTTGAGTTTCCCGATTCCCGGAAAATCTATATATCCTTCGGCATTTACCTTATAGGTCTGCATTCGGGTCGTCGCTTGAATGTCCGTTTCTTCGGAGGGTTGCGTAATGAGTATCGGAGGATTATAAGCTATAACAGCTGCCTGATTGGTCGATGCAACCGTAATGAGCAACGCATCGTTGCAGGTTATGAGCGCAGGTATATTCTCTGCTATTTTGATGATGCTGTCCGGAGTTACATTCTGGATATAAGCAATATCCTTATACGACTTGCATGAATCCAATATAAAAATCGAAAAAAGGGATAGAACAAGTAAACTTTTTTTCATGGAGCTTTTATTTAATTTGGTCGCAAAGATAGTCTTTTTTTCAATATAGTATATACATCTTTTTTTTTAACGGAGAAAACAGGCAATTATTATACGATTTCGCCGTTTTTTCAAATGATGAAAAATGCAAAAAAATCGCAAATGATAAATTGTACAATTTAACAGGATTTTTTACTTTTGTGGAAAAGTTAATGACATAATCATGGAGACGTTTTTCCTCTCTTTTTCATCTTCCCTCCCCTTGCAAACCGTCATTTATGGAAGTATCGCCATCGTGTTGCTGCTGTGGCAATTCTATATCGGAAAATTCTATTATTTACGTACGATTCGCTATCGCAAACAGAACGAGATGCCGACAAATGACAAGGTGTCTTTGCCGCCGGCTTCGATTATCGTCTATGCCAACGACAATGCCGAATCGCTGCGCCGGAATATTCCCGTGCTGTTCGGACAGGAATATCCCGACTTCGAGGTTATCGTGGTCGATGACGCTTCGACCGACGACACGCCGGAGGTCTTACAAGGACTTGCAACCCGTTATCCGCACCTTTATTCGACCAAAGTTCCTGCCGATGCCTGCGCTCTGAGCCGGCGGAAACTGGCTCTGACATTGGGGATAAAAGCGGCGAAAAACGATTGTCTGGTACTGCTCGACGCGGCGTGCCGACCGGCATCGCCGCTTTGGCTGCGGAACATGATGCGGCATTTCGCCGAAGGGGCAGACATCGTATTGGGCTACTCCCGCACCGACATTCCCGCCGGTCTCTCCTGCCTCTACAAAGCCTTCGACCGACTGCTCTTTTCGCTGCGCTACCTTTCTTGCGCCGTACGCGGCTGCCCCTATATGGGCGAAGGCACGAATCTGGCTTACCGAAAGTCGCTGTTCTTCGGACACAAGGGTTTCAGCCGAACTCTAAATCTCTGTTACGGCGACGACGACTTGTTCATCAACGAAGTGGCGACAGGCGAAAATACCCGCGTAGAAATTGCACCCGACAGTTTCGTAACAGTGGAGAGCAACGATTTCGCCGCGCTTTGGCGGATTCAAAAGATGCGCCACTTCTTTACGATGCCCTATCTGCGGCACCGCAAGCAACTGTTTTTTGCAAGCGAACAGGCTGCCGTATATCTGTTTTACGGAGCCGTCGCCGCCTTAATGGCAAGCGGCATACATTATCCGACTGCCGTACTGTGGGTCGTGCTGCTGTTGGTATTGCGGGGTGTGTTGCAAGGCATCGTTTTCCGCAAACTTTCGCAGGCGTTCGATACGCCGCAAATGGGGCTGCGGGTGCTGTTGTTCGAGCTGGTACGCCCGCTTGTGAACGGCTGTTACCGCCTCTCGGCATGGCGACGACGCGAGGACAACAAAACATGGCGAAGCATGAAGATATAAATGAAATGCGCCGGAATCGTTCCGGCGCATTTCATTTTTTTCTGCAAGAGGGCTCTATTTGATGTCGATTTTCTTCGGCTCGGTGTTTTCCGACGTTTTCTTCTTGGGAATCTCGATAGTCAGCAGACCGTTTTCCTGACGCGCTTCGATACGGGTGTCGTCGATGTTGTCGGGCAGCACGAGGGTCTGCGTGAATTGCGAGCGCGAAAATTCGCGACGCAGGTATTTGCCTTTCTTTTCTTCTTCCTTCACGCTATCGACCGTAATCGTCAGATGGTTGTCGTCGTCGATGCGTATGCTGATTTCATCTTTGCACAAGCCCGGCACCGCCAACTCTACGGTATAACGTTTTTCGTCTTCCATGATATTGACGGCGGGTACGGTGGAACGGCTTTTGGTAATCCATTCGTCACCGAAAAAGTCGTTGAAAATTCCGGGTAGCCAACTTTGGGTTTGTTTTGCAGGTGTCATGTCTTTTCCTCCTGAAAAATAAGTGAAACAATTGAGTAATAGCGCCGGACTGCCATTGTCCGGCACAGATAAAACACTGAGACGAAAAAGATTGTTTCCGCGCTACCGGCTAAAAGCTGTTAAAACGTTTATCGTGCCGGCACAACGGCGATGTCATAGCGCAGCAGCGTGGCGGTTACTTTGAACGGATATGCCGACTCGATGGCTTTTCCCGTCGGCGGCGTGGTGTAATAGTAATATTGCCGGTTGGCATCGAAACTGTCGAACGAGAATTTCTTTGTCATTCCCGGAAGTATCTCTCCGTCGAGCACCACATCGCGGTAGTCGAGCATTTCGTTTTGCGGGGTTTTGTAGGTAAGACGCAGGTGCACGCGGGTTACCAGTTCGGGAGTGTTGTTTTTTATCATCAGCGACTCGGTTTTCGAGGAAAGGATTTTTTCAAATCCCAACATCTCTATTGCCTGATAAAATGGGATATTTTCATTTTGCTGCTCCGCACTTTGTCCGACCGGCGCCCCCGTCGTGTTTTGGGCAAAGAGCGATGTACCGAAAACGAGAAGTCCGAACAATAAAATATGTTTCATGGCACCCGAAAGATTTTTCACAAAGATAGTGAATCTTTCCATAAAAAAACAGCCTCTTTCCAAAAATCAGGAACGAGGCTGCTGCAAAGGTTTGTCCGTTACGTCAAATCACGTATTGCGAACTGATGGATTCGTTTTCATATACGCGGCGTATCGTGTCGGCAAACATATCGGCGATACTGATGATGTGCACTTTCGAGCACTCTTTATAATAAGGTATGCTGTCGGTGAAAATCATTTCCGTCATCTTCGAGTCGGTAACGCGCGAAGTGGCAGGGTCGGACATCACGGCATGACTGGCAATGGCGCGCACCGAAAGGGCGCCCTTGCTCATCATCAGGTCGGCTGCTTTCGTTATCGTCCCCGCGGTATCGACCATATCATCGACGAGTATCACGTTTTTGCCCTCTACATCGCCGATGACGGTCATGCTCTCGACTTCATTGGCTTTTGCCCGCGACTTGTGGCAGAGCACCAAAGGCACACCGAAATATTTGGCGTACGAGTTGGCACGCTTGGAACCGCCGACGTCGGGCGATGCGATAACCATATCCTTCAATTGCAACGACTTGATATAGGGACAAAAGACTGCCGATGCGTAGAGGTGATCGACGGGAATATCGAAAAATCCCTGTATCTGATCGGCGTGCAAATCCATCGTAATGAGGCGGTTGATGCCGGCAACACTGAGCAGGTCGGCAATGAGCTTGGCAGCAATGGAGACACGCGGCTTGTCTTTGCGGTCTTGACGTGCCCAACCGAAATAAGGAGTTACGGCAATTATCGACTCTGCCGACGCGCGCTTGGCGGCATCAATCATCAGCAATAATTCCATCAGGTTATCGGCATTCGGAAAGGTCGATTGTATCAAAAATACCTGACAGCCCCGTATCGACTCCTCAAACGATACCGAAAATTCTCCATCGGCAAAATGCTGGATATTCATTTTTCCCAATTCGCAACCCAACGAGTTGCAGATTTTTTCGGCGAGATAACGGGTGTTCGTTCCTGCAAAAACTTTGAACGGCGGTCTCTGAATCATAATGTGTAAACGTTTATATTTCTATAAAAGAACTTCTTACTGCGCCAACCGCCCCGAAAGGCACGGCGAAACGCTCTGTTTTTCTTTCTTCCCTGCAAAGGTAGTGAATCTATCCTTATCTTGTTTCTTATAGCGGCGCTTTTTTTCGCGCTAATTTATTCGGAAATAATCCGACATTTCCATACGACGGCGCCATACGCCGCTATCGGGGTATCGAACAGGGTATCGGGCGAAAGATTTTTTTGTTGTTCGGCACCGCCGAGCAGTTCTTTACACGACACCGCGCCCGTGCGTATATGCCAGAAATCGAACAGATGCTGCGGAAGCCGTATTCCCACCTGCACAGGCGATGCACCGAAATTGACGGCGACGAGCAGCAGGTCGTTTTTGCAGCGGCGGGCAAAAGCATATTGCCGCTGCGGGTCGAATGCGTTGTTTGCGCCATTGACATACATCAAGTCGAAAAATCCACCCTCCCGCACGGCAGCTTCCCGATTACAGAGGGTCAATACCTTTCGATACATTTCGCGCAATTTTTTCTGTTCGGCGGAGAGACGGGCGGTATTGCACTTCCCGCCGTTGTACCACGCCCGTACGGCGGGTACGCTCCAATAGTCGAAAATAGTCGTGCGTCCGTCGTGCCCGCTGAACCCTTCGGCATCTTCGCCGCGCTCGCCCAACTCCTGCCCGAAATAGAGCAGGAACGGATTGGTGTTCATCAACGCCGAGACGACCAAAGCGGGATAGGCTTTGAACGGATCGCCGGCGTTGAACGACGATGCCACCCGCTGTTCATCATGGTTTTCAAGGAAATTGACCATTCGTTCGCCGATGCCGTCGAGCGACTGCCAGCAACCGGTTATTCCGGCGGCTGGGGTGCGGCAGCCCACCACTTCGCGCAACAGATCGTACAAGCCCACTTTGTCGTAGAGGTAGTCGAACCGGCCGTTTTGCAGGTAGTTGCGGTATTCGTTCGGGTTATAGACTTCGGCGATGAAAAGCAGGTCGGGGAAGGTTTTTTTGACTTGGGGTATCGCCCAGTGCCAAAATTCGACCGGCACCATCTCCGCCATGTCGCAACGGAAAGCGTCGATGCCTTTGGCTGCCCAGAAAAGGAGAATATGGAGCATCTTTGTCCACGTGTCGGGCACGGGATCGAAGTGAGTAGCGCGACCGCCCAGATAATCGACGCCATAGTTGAGTTTGACGGTTTCGTACCAGTCGTTCACCGACGGAGCGGCACAGAAACAATCGTTACCTGTCGCCTTGGCAGGTGATTCGATGTAACGCTCCTGCCCCTCTCCTATAAAGAAATGAGGCGAGAATGTTTCGTCGGGGAAATAATAGAAGTTGTTGGCGGTATCGAAATGGTGGCGGCGGTTGTCGTTTTCACCGAGGTCGTGTACGCCGGCAGGCTTGGCATCGGAACGGTACTGCCGCGCCACATGGTTGGGTACGAAGTCGATGACGACCCGCAAACCGTTCTCATGGGTGCGCGCCACAAGCGACTCGAACTCCGCCATACGGGCGGCGACATTCACCGCCAAATCGGGATCGACGTCGTAATAATCTTTAACGGCATAGGGCGAGCCGGCTTTTCCTTTGACAACGTAACGGTTGTCGGGCGCGATGCCGTATGCCGAATAGTCGGTCTGCGTGGCGTGTTCCAAAATACCGGTATACCATACGTGCGTGCAGCCGAGCCGTTTTATCGCCGTCAGGGCGTTGTCGTTTATATCATTGAATTTGCCGACACCGTTTTCTTCAAGGCTTCCGCCGGCGACGCAATTTTCCGTCGTATTGCCGAAAAGGCGGGGCAGCAGCTGGTAGATGACGATTTTTTCTTTTTTCATGCAACGTATTCTCGAACAAATATTTGAATTTTTTCAAAAAAAGCGTATATTCGCCTTGTTGAAAAAATCGCACAAAATTACCGATTTTTTCGATACGCACCGAACTCTAAAAATGAAAAAGATGATAAACCGGAAACAAATGTTGAGTTTATTGACCGCCCTGTCGATAGGCACGGCAGCCAGCGCACAAAAGCCGTTCACCGTAGCCGTATGGTCTGACGGCGCAGCCGAAGACAACGGCATACGCGCCGAAGAAAAACTGACGGAGAGCGGACATTACATCAATGCCCGCACCGCAGAGTTATACGTTTACTTACCCGAAAAAACAGTGAATACGGGCGCAGCAGTCATCATCTGTCCGGGCGGAGGCTATGCCCGACAAGCCATGCAGCACGAAGGTATACAGTTTGCCGAAATGTTGCAGAAAAAAGGCGTGGCGGGCATCATACTCAAATACCGGCTGCCGAACGGGCACCATGCCATACCGCTTGCCGATGCTGCCGAAGCCGTGCGCATCGTCCGTGCCCACGCTGCCGAGTGGGGCATCGCCCCCGACAAAGTGGGCATTGCCGGATTTTCGGCAGGCGGGCATCTGGCATCGACACTCGGAACGCACTATACGCCGGAGAGCCGCCCCGACTTCATGCTGCTGTTTTATCCGGTCGTAACGATGAAAGAATTTACGCACAAAGGGTCGCGCGACAACCTGCTGGGTGCGGAAAAAGACAACGCCGCACTGATAGACCTATACTCCAACGAACTGCACGTTACCGCCGACACGCCGCCCGCCCTCTTTCTGCTGAGCGACGACGACAAGGCGGTGCCTCCCGCCAACAGCGTGCAGATGTATGCTGCCATGAAAGAAGCCGGCGTGCCCGCATCAATACACATCTTCGCCAACGGCGGACACGGGTGGGGCTGCCGCCCCTCTTTTGCCTATTACGATCTATGGCAATCGCTTATGTGGAAATGGCTAAAACAACGCGGCATCATTCCCTCTGAAACGGAATAACACTTTTTATGTCAAATTTCATATCAAAAAAAGAAGAAAAGTGTTTCTTCTATAAATAAATCTTTTTACTTTTGCACTATTAAAAACAATAACCAAAAATTTTTGTATTATGAAAAAGAAATTAACCGTGGCTGTTGCCATACTTATGGCAGGTAGTCTGACATTCTCTTCCTGCATCGGATCGTTCGGTCTGACAAACAAAATTTTCGATTGGAACAACAATATGGGTTCCAAATGGGTGAACGAAGTGGTATTCTTCGCATTCCTTATCCTCCCCGTTTATGAAATTTCGTTGATTGCCGACGGTTTGGTTATCAACTCCATCGAATTTTGGACGGGAAGCAACCCCTTGGCTGACAATGTAAAACACATCAAAGGCGAAAACAGCGACTACCTCGTAGAATCCAATGAAAACGGTTACAAAGTTACCGATACGGTTACCAACGAAACTGTTGAATTTACCTACAACAGCGAAGAAAATTCGTGGGCTGTAAACGGTATCACGTTCCTCACTTTCATTGATGACGAACACATCGGCGTATATGCAGGCGAAGGTCAAATGGTAACGGTTGAAAAATCGCAAGCCGGTCTTTTGGCTTACAAATCAATGATCGGTGCTGCCGGCTTCATGGCAAGCAAATAATATTCACCGATTTTTTCATTATCCGGACTTCACTCCTGCGGGAATGAAGTCCGGTTTTTTATGTCGAAACGTCATTCTCTTTCACCGACTATCCCGATGAAACTTTTAATCTCTTATTCACTTCATAAAAATAGTGACATTTCGAAAAATAATTTTTATCTTTATCTGTTTTTCAGACTACAACGTATGAAGAAGAAAATACTCTTATGGTCGGTCATAGCTCTTTTCTGCACCGCAGGATATGCGCGGGAAAGCGCCGTATCGGACGAGAACGACTATCCCCGCATCATTACGCGCGACTCCGTCTTTTATTACGCATCGCTCGTAAACGACTACTTCATGCGTACCTACCCCGACCCGACCGCAGACTCATTCGTGGGTGGGAAAAAACGCAACAGCCGCATCTGGACACGGGGCGTTTACTATGAAGGACTGATGGCGATGTACCGCCAGCGGTCAGTAGAGGCTTGGTATGAATACACACGGGAATGGGGAGACTTTCACAAATGGATTTCCAACGATACTTCTGCTCCTACCAACGCCGACTTCCACTGCTGCGGCATGGCGTATCTCGACATGTATATGCTCGAACCGACCGACACCATACGCAAAACGCATATCAAAAACCATATCGACACGCTGATGCATAAGCAAACCATAAACGACTGGTGGTGGGTGGACGCCATACACATGGCGATGCCCATCTACGCGCAGCTCGGTGTCATCGAACACGACGAACGCTACTTCGAGTATATGTACAATATGTATATGTACACGCGCGACAAACAAGGCGGTTCGAAAAAAGGCGGCGGCTCGCCGCTGTTCAACGAGCAAGACGGACTGTGGTACCGCGACTACAACGCAGACCCGCCCTACACCGACAAAGTGGAAAAGGACAAACCCTGCTACTGGTCACGCGGAAACGGGTGGGTATATACGGCTCTGGCGCGGGTGCTCTACTATGCTCCCGACACGCTTTGCCACCGGCAGCAATACATCGACGATTTCACCACCATGTCGAAGGCGCTTGCCGAATGCCAGCGGGAAGACGGTTTTTGGAGCGTGAGTCTCGCCGCCCCGACCAACTACGGCTCGCCCGAATCGGACGGTCCGGAAACATCGGGCACGGCACTTTTCGTGGCAGGCATGGCATACGGCGTACACACGGGTCTGCTCGATAGCGCTACCTACATGCCGCACGTACGAAACGGCTGGACTGCCCTATGTCTCAAAGCCGTAGACGAAGACGGATTCCTGCATTACGTACAAGGCACCGGTTCCAAGCCCGAAGATGCGCAGCCCATCGTATATGCCACCGTACCCGACTTCGAAGATTTCGGCGTGGGCTGTTTCCTGCTAGCGGCAGCCGAAGTGTATCAGCTCGGCGATGTGGATATAGAAACCTATGACAAGGGCGACAGCGGAGAGAGTTCGACCGGCAGCCTCAATGCCGAAAAACAAATCGTCGGCACCGAAATCTACTCGCCAAGCGGTATCGCACAGCCGCAACCCGTACAGGGCATAAATATCGTGAAGACACTTTACTCCGACGGGAGCATTGATGTGAAGAAAATTTTTGTCAAATAAAATTATTTATACAACGATAAGCACTCCTGCCGAATAACAACCGACAACTCGAAAACAAAAAGTCCGACCCTCCGGTCAGACTTTTTTATTCACCTGCCTTTTTCAGCGTATGCCATAAAACGATGTTCGTCAGCAGACAAATCACAAAAATACTTCGGATTTTCTATTTCAAAAAATAATTGTACCTTTGGAGACATTATTATAAAGATTTTTATGGCAACTATAGCTATTAAAAACATCGGTCCGCTTGCCGATACCGGCGTTATTGAATTGAAGCAATTCAATATTTTTATCGGAAAACAGAGTACGGGAAAAAGTACTCTTATGAAGATATTATGTTTTTGCCAATGGGTAGAGAAAAAAATCATGACCGGCGATGATAAAGCTGTAGTAAGCAATTATACCCATTATACCCGGTTTCTAAAAGAAATGAAACAATTTCATCGGCTGAATGACAGTTTTTTTACCTCCCGCAGCGAGATTCATTATCAAGGCGAATGCATTACTATCGATTATGTAGGGAGCAATAAAAATGTCAAAATAAACCGGTTATACAATTTTGAAGAAAAACGGCACAATACCAAACTTTGCTTTATTCCTTCGGAACGTAATCTGACATCTGCTATCAAAAATGTAGACAGAGCTTATAAATCAAATGATAACGATGTGTTGTTCAATCATATTTTTGAGTGGAGTGAAGCCAAAGAACACACATCGGAAAACAACCCTGCGGATTTAAGTATTGTCGGAGAGATGGATTACTTTTACGACAAAGCAACCGCATCGGACATCATAAGACTAAAAGATAAACGCATAAGAATTTCTCCTTTTTACGCTTCCAGCGGCGTTCAATCCATATTGCCAATCATTGTAATGATCGACTATTTTACAAGAGACATTTTCTTGAATTCAACAGAAATGAATCGAATCGATGTGTCTGAAATATTCAGACGTATTCGAGCGAACGCTGCTAAAAATGAAGACATTGCATCTCTATTGAATACGTTGCCCCAATTATATAACTATCAAAATACAAGACTATTCATAGAAGAACCGGAACAAAATTTATTTCCGGAATCCCAAAAAGCCCTTATCGAATATATCGTCCGGTGTATAAACCGTACTGTAAAATACACCAAAAGCAAGATACGAAGTTCTGTTGTCTTGACGACACACAGCCCTTATGTCATTACAGCATTCAATACATTGATTAAGGCAGAGCAGGCAGCCAAGAAAAACAAGGAACGGACAACCGCCATTATATCCGAAGAAACAATTGTTCACTTTAATGATGTACGGGCATTTTATATCCATAAGGACGGTACATTATCCAATATATTAGACGATGAGATGCAGATGATCAGCGGTATAGATTTGGATCGTGCTTCGGAAATTGTTGAAGATACCCTCTCCCATCTTAATGATATTATTTATGGGACAGAAAAATAAGATGGATATTTATTCAGTTCTTATTGATCGGTATGAACCGGAAAAGCCGCTAAAAGAGTACAAATGCATATCGACAAAGGAAAACGGCATTTGCTATCGTGCTAACGTGGAGCCGGTTCGTAATGTCGCCGTATTTCAAGTAGATGGCTGTATCATCAATACAGGGAACAAATGCGATAAATTGATTTTATCTGTTAATCCGGAATCAACAAATACATGGCTCGGTCATTTCATCGAATTGAAAGGTCAGGATATTCATCATGCCATTTCCCAACTTGAATCCACCATTGCCAACCCGATATTTCAACATAACACTTTATCAAAAAAATACGCTCGAATAGTTGCACAATCTTTTCCTGCAAATAGGGCAGACCCAACTATGGAGCGTGCTCGAAACAGATTTCGCGAGAGGTATGATTGCGAATTAAAGAATATCAAATCTAATCAACCCGATACAATCTAATATTGCTTTATAACTTTCACGCACACCTGCCGCTGTGTGTTTTTGTGGCAATTCGCTGTGTGTTTTTGCGGTAATCAATACTCGAAGCGCCCGAATTCCGATTCGATAATCAGCCGGTTGCGCTCGGCTGGCACCACGTAGCCGACGATGCGTGCGTCGATGCCGAACGAGCGGGTGATGTCGATGACCGCCTGCGCATCTTCGGGAGCGAGGTACACCTCCATGCGGTGCCCCATATTGAAGACTTTGTACATTTCCTGCCAGTCGGTTCCCGACTGTTCCTGTATGATGCGGAACAAGGGGGGCACGGGAAAGAGGTTGTTTTTCACCACCTCCATACCCTCAACGAAGTGCATGACTTTGGTCTGCGCACCGCCCGAACAGTGCACCATGCCGTGTATGCGGGGGCGCATTTCGTCGAGCATTTTTTTGACCACCGGCGCATACGTGCGGGTAGGCGAAAGCACTAACTTGCCGGCGTCGATGCCGAGCGACTCGATGGCGTCGGTGAGGTGCAGACTGCCGGAATATACCAACTCGTCGGGCACGGCGGCGTCGTAACTTTCGGGGTATTTTTCCGCCAGATATTTTGCGAACACGTCGTGGCGCGCCGAAGTAAGACCGTTGCTGCCCATACCGCCGTTATAACTTTTTTCGTAGGTTGCCTGTCCGAAAGACGCCATGCCCACGATGACATCGCCCGGACGGATATGCGCGTTGTCGATGACGTCGCTGCGCTTCATGCGGCAGGTTACCGTGCTATCGACGATGATGGTGCGCACGAGATCGCCCACGTCGGCAGTCTCGCCGCCGGTGGCATACACGCCCACGCCCATGTCGCGCAGCTCGGCAAGCAGTTCGTCGGTGCCGTTGATAATGGCGGAGATAACCTCGCCGGGCACCAACAGTTTGTTGCGCCCGATAGTCGATGACACTAAAATGTTGTCGGTGGCGCCGACGCAGAGCAGGTCGTCGATGTTCATGATGAGTGCGTCCTGCGCAATGCCTTTCCATACGGAGAGGTCGCCCGTCTCGCGCCAATACATGTATGCCAGCGACGATTTCGTGCCGGCACCGTCGGCGTGCATGATGTTGCACCATGCGGGGTCGCCGCCCAGAATGTCGGGGATAATTTTGCAAAAGGCTTTCGGGAAAATGCCCTTGTCGATATTTTTTATGGCGTTGTGTACGTCTTCTTTCGAGGCGGACACGCCGCGCAGGTTGTAACGTTGATCACTCATAGCAACAGATTTTCTGCAAATTTAATGTAAAAAAAGAGGGCGGCAAAGCGTTTTCGCCATTATTCGCCGAACGGGGTCGTATAGTCGTTGTGAGACACTATCTTTTCGAGGGGCTTACGCTGCTTCTCGCGCAAGGGGTCGGCGGAATATCCGATGACGATGTCGAGCAGCACGCGCTTGCCGGAGGGGATATGCAGCACCTTGCGCACCGCCGCTTCGTCGAACCAGCCCAGCATACAGGAGCCCAGCCCTTCGTCGGCGGCAGCCAAAACGATGTGGGCGGCGACAATGCCGATGTCGAGGTGGGGAAAATGTTTCCGTTTCACCCAGCCGCCTACTGTCGAAGTGAAATTGCCCGACTCCTCCACGACGAGAATGTGCACGGGCGCCTGTTTGGTAAAATGGTTCATGCCCAGCACCTTGCTCGCCACCGCATCGGCAACGCGGTTTTTGGTGTCGGCATCATCGACCACGATGAAATGCCACGGCTGCGAATTGCACGCCGACGGCGCCAGACGCGCCGCCTCGATGATGCGCGCCAGCTTCTCCGGCTCGACGCGGCGGTCGGGGTCGAACCGCCGGTCGCTCTGTCGACCGGCTGCCAATTCGAGAAAACTTTCCATATTCTTGTCATTCCATTATTTACCGTATGTCATCATGCGGCTGATGTATTTGCCGATGATGTCGAATTCCAGATTGACGACGCTGCCCTCCTTTATCCGGTGAAAATTGGTATGCTCGTGGGTATAGGGAATAATCGCCACCTGAAAGCCGTCGGGACGGGAGTTGCAGACGGTAAGGCTCACGCCGTTCACCGCCACCGAGCCTTTCTCCACCGTAACATATCCCTGCCGCACCATTTCGGGCGTGGAATCGTAAGCGAAGGTGTAGTACCAGCTGCCGTCGGCTTCTTCGACACGGGTGCAGCGCGCCGTGCAATCGACGTGTCCCTGCACGATGTGCCCGTCGAGGCGACCGTTCATCAACATACTGCGTTCGAGATTCACTTTGTCGCCCACCTGCAACAGCCCGAGGTTGCTGCGGTCGAGCGTCTCCTGTATGGCGGTAACGGTGTAGGTATCGCCGTCGAGGCTCACCACCGTAAGACACACGCCGTTGTGCGAAATGCTTTGGTCGATTTTCAACTCGCCGGCAAACGAACACGAAAGCGTCAGATGCAGATTTCCCTGCTCGCGACGCAAGGCGACTACGGTCGCCGCTTCTTCCACGATTCCTGAAAACATTTTTATTCCATATTTATATTGAATGGAACAAAAGTAGAAAAATTTTTTCGCACTGCCTCTGCCGTCTCGACACAAATCCGTATTTTTGAAAAAATTTTCGCATTTCGACCAAATAAAAGAACGCATGAACACGAAAGTGTGGATAGAAGCCGCCCGTCCCCGCACGCTGCCGACCTCCGTGTGTCCGGTCATTGCCGCCACCGCGTATGCGTGGGCGCAGGGGAAAGCCGACTGGGGGGCTGCCGCCATCTGTTTCTTTTTCGCGCTCGCGGCGCAGGTGGCTGCCAACTTCGGGAACGACTACTTCGACTACAAACGGGGCGCCGACCGCGCCGACCGTGTGGGTCCGCGCCGCGCCGTTACCGCCGGCGACATTTCGCCGCGCGCCATGCTCGGCGCCACGCTGGCGACACTGGGTATCGCCTGCGCCGCCGGCTGCCTGCTCATACCGGCAGCGGGGTGGTGGCTCGTCGCCGCCGGCGCCGTCATCGCCATTGCCGCACTGGCTTACTCGGCAGGTCCTTACCCGCTCTCGTATCACGGATTGGGCGATGTTACGGTATGGACGTTTTTCGGCTTGGCGGCGGTGAACCTGACCTACTACGTGCAAGCCTTGTCGTTCGATTTCGACGTGTTTCTTTGCAGCGCAGCCATGGGGCTGCTGTCTGTCAATATATTGATTGTCAATAATTACCGCGATTACGAAGACGACAAAGCCGCCGGCAAGCACACGACAGTGGTACTGTTCGGACGGCGCTTCGCCCGCGTGGCTTACCACCTCAACGGCATCGCCGCCCTGCTGCTCACGGTAAACGCATGGATTGCCGCCGGCGCGGCAGGCATCGTGCTGCTGCACGTCTACGTGGTGCTGCACCTCAAAGGCTGTCGCGCCCTCTCGACCCGCACGGGGCGCGAACTCAACAAGGTATTGGGCATGACTGCCCGCAACCAACTGATATTTACCCTGCTGCTCGTAGCGGCGCTCCTGCTCGCGGCATTCGACATACCCTTTTTCCGCTTTACCCTATGAACCGTTTTTTCCATACCTTTTCCGATGCTTCGTTTGCCGTAAAGGTTTGCATCTTTTTGTTGTTCGAGCTGGCGGGGCTTTGCCTGACCATGCTCCTTTCCGTTGTCTACACCGCCCTTTTCGACGGCATCGCCGCCCTGCGTCTTGCCCTCGCTTCGCAAGATTTGTTCCTGTTCATCGTGCCGGCATGGTGCGCCGCACTGTTTTTCGGCGGCAGCGCCGCGCGGTATCTGCACGCCGACCGAATGCCCCGCGCCGTCTCTCTGCTCGGTATATTCGTCGTGCTGCTCGCAGCCACGCTGCCGATGGAGAGAATCATCGCATGGAACGAAGCGGTACGGCTGCCCGAATCGCTTGCCGCCCTCGAATCGTGGCTGCGGGCGCAGGAAGATGCGGCGCAGGCGCTGACGCAACAGATTCTGCAATTCGGCTCCGTCGGCGATATGCTCGCGACGCTGCTTATCGTGGGCGTACTCACCGGCATCGGCGAGGAGTTCGTATTTCGCGGCATCGTGCAGCGGCTGCTGCTGGAAAAGCTGCGCAACAGCCACGCCGCCGTGTGGATTACCGCATTTCTGTTCAGCGCCATACATTTTCAATTCTACGGCTTCGTGCCGCGTATGCTGCTCGGGGCGTTCTTCGGGTATCTGTTGGTATGGTCGGGCAACATCTGGCTGCCGGTGGCAGCCCATGCCCTGAACAACAGCTTCGCCGTGCTCGACGCCTACTTTTCGGGAAATATGGCAGCGAGCGAGGAAATACGCAACTGGGCGACAGCGGGCGGCGCGTGGATATGGCTCGTCAGCCTGCCGATACTCGCCGTGCTGCTCGGGTGGCTGCGAAACCGGTGTCTGCACGAGCGGCGACAGTAACTCCGCCGACCCGAACAAGAATATGCAAAAACGAGCCGCTTGCTTTCCTTTTTTCGGAAAAATTATTTTTCGCTTATCTTTTCGATAAAAAAGATGAAAATATTTTGCAATTCCCGTTTTTCTCTTTATCTTTGTCCCTCGAAAAATTTCGAGAACGATATGAAACAGATGTTCAACTACGCATATTCCTTTTATTTTTACTTTACCAAAAAGTAAAAACGGGATTTCGCGCGGCTGCACATTCGATAAAATAAAGAAAAATCCCGTTCACAAGACGGGATTTTTTTTGATATAAACAAGAGACAAATGAAACGCATCGCCATACAAGGAGGCAAAGGCTCGTTCCACGACATCACCGCCCATCGCTATTTCAGCGGCGAGGAGATAGATGTGCTCTACTGCGCCACGTTCGAAGATGTTTTCAAAAGCATCAAATACGACGACAGCGTCATCGGACTGGTAGCCATAGAAAACACCATTGCGGGGAGCCTGCTGCAAAATCATGAACTACTGCGGGAAAGCGGATTTCAAATCATCGGCGAAGCCCGCCTGCACATCTCGCACTCGATTATGTGCCTGCCAGACGACGACTGGGACGACATCACCGAAGTAAACTCCCACCCGATTGCCCTGATGCAGTGCCGCGAATTTCTCAACGCACACCCGCGCATGAAAGTGGTGGAAACCGAAGATACCGCCCAAAGCGCGGAAAACATCTTCAACCAAAACCTGCGCGGTCATGCTGCCATCTGCGGAAAAGACGTCGCCGCCATGTACGGCATGAAAATATTGCAGGAGGGCATCGAAACCAACAAACACAACTCCACCCGCTTCCTTGTAATCGCCGACCGGTGGCATGCCGAAGAGTACCGCAAAAAAGAGAATCCGAGCAACAAGGCAAGCCTCGTGTTCTCGCTGCCGCACACTGAAGGCAGCCTTTCGCAAGTGCTTTCGATACTCTCGTTCTACAAAATGAATCTGACGAAAATACAGTCGCTTCCCATCATCGGACGGGAGTGGGAATACCAGTTCTACATCGACGTGGTTTTCGACGACATATCGCGGTATCATCAGGCTATCAATGCCATACGACCGCTTATCGGAGAACTTAAAATATTAGGAGAATATGCCGAATCAAAAGACAACCTGTAACCCTGTCGCGCCCGCCAATCGGGTGAATACGATCAGCGAATACTACTTCTCGAAGAAACTCAAAGAGGTGGCGGAAATGAACGCGCGCGGACTGAACGTCATCAGTCTGGGCATCGGCAGTCCCGACAAGCCGCCGCACCGCGACGCCATAGAAACGCTCTGCCGCGAAAGCCGCAAGGACAACACGCACGGGTATCAACCCTACGTGGGCATACCGGCGTTGCGCAAGGCTTTTGCCGACTGGTACAAAGAGTGGTACGGCGTAACGCTCGACCCGCAAACCGAAATACAACCGCTTATCGGCTCGAAAGAGGGCATACTGCATATATCGCTGGCATTCCTCAATCCGGGCGACGGCGTATTGGTGCCCAATCCGGGATACCCGACCTACACGTCGGTGAGCCGTCTGGCAGAGGCGCGCATCATTCCTTACGAGTTGAGGGAGGAGAACAAGTGGCAGCCCGACTTCGAGGCATTGGAGCGGAGCGACCTTTCGGGCGTGAAACTCATGTGGGTGAACTACCCCAATATGCCGACCGGCGCACCCGCCTCGCGCGAACTGTTTGAAAAGTTAGTGGACTTCGGTCGCCGACACGGCATCGTCATCGTAAACGACAATCCGTACAGCTTCATACTCAACGACAAACCGTTGAGCCTGCTTTCGGTCGAAGGGGCGAAAGACATCTGCATAGAAATGAACTCCATGAGCAAAGCGCACAACATGCCGGGCTGGCGCATCGGTATGCTGGCATCGAACCGTCAATTCGTGGAATGGGTCTTGCGGGTGAAAAGCAACATCGACAGCGGTACGTTCCGCCCCATGCAGGAGGCTGCCGTAACGGCGCTCGCCCTGCCGGCATCGTGGTACCGCGACATCAATGCGGTATATAAAGAGCGGCGCATCGTGGCGGAGCAAATCGTCAAAGCCTTAGGCTGCACGTTCGACCCCGACCAGCGGGGTATGTTTCTGTGGGCGAAAGTGCCCGACAGCATCGAAAGCGGGGCTGCGCTGGCAGACCGCGTACTCTACGAAGCGCACGTATTCATCACGCCGGGAATGATATTCGGCAGTCAAGGCGAACGCTATATCCGCATTTCGCTCTGCGCCGACCTGCCCGCCTTGCAGGAAGCATTGGAACGCATCGAACAACACATACGATAAATAAAAAACATCAGAATATGGCAGACAAAGTTTTAGACTTGGAACCCTTCACCTTCGCAGGTGTCGAAAACAAGCGACCCCTTATCATTGCCGGTCCTTGCAGCGCAGAGACCGAAGAACAGGTGCTCGAAACCGCCAAAGGGCTTGCAACACAAGGCATTAAAATATTCCGCGCCGGAATATGGAAACCCCGTACCAAACCCGGAGGATTCGAGGGCGTGGGCAGCATCGGACTGCCGTGGCTCAAACGGGTGAAAGAGGAGACGGGTATGTACGTAGCCACCGAAGTCGCCAACCAGTACCATGTGCTCGAAGCGCTCAAACACGGCATCGACATTCTGTGGATAGGCGCGCGCACCTCCGCCAACCCCTTCGCCATGCAGGAGATAGCCGACGCCTTGAAAGGCGCCGACATTCCCGTGATGATAAAAAATCCGGTGAACCCCGACCTCGAACTGTGGATAGGTGCGGTAGAACGCATCTACAATGCCGGCATACGCAAAATCGCCGTTATCCATCGCGGTTTCAGCTCATACGACAAACGGCTCTACCGCAACCTGCCGCAATGGCATATCCCCATCGAATTTCGCCGGCGCTACCCCTACATACCGCTTTTCTGCGACCCCAGCCACATCGGCGGCAAACGCGACCTCATCGCCCCGCTCTGCCAACAGGCTATGGACTTGGGATTCGACGGTCTCATCGTGGAATCGCACTGCAACCCCGACTGCGCATGGAGCGACGCCTCGCAGCAGGTTACGCCCGACACCCTCTCCTACATCTTGAATATGCTCGTGATACGCGAGACTTCGCAAAGCACGGAAAACCTGAACGAACTGCGCCGCCAAATCGACGAACTCGACAACCAACTGCTCGAACTGCTCGCCCGACGTATGCGCGTAGCCCGCGAAATAGGCGTGTACAAAAAGGAACACGGAATGCCCGTATGGCAGGCTGCCCGATACGATGAACTGTTGAGCAAGCGCGTAGAGCAGGCGGTCGAACTCGAAATGGACGGCGATTTCATGAAAACGGTTCTCGCGGCTATTCACGAGGAGTCGGTAAGACAACAAATGATTATCATCAACCAATAACGGCAACACCATGAAGATTTTGATTTTGGGCGCAGGAAAAATGGGTTCGTTCTTCGCCGATGTGCTGAGTTTCGAACACGAAGTGGCGATATTCGACACCGACCCGCAACGCCTGCGATTCACATTCAACACGCTGCGCATGACGACGATGGACGAGGTGGAGGCTTTCCGTCCCGAACTGCTGATAAACGCCGTTACCCTGAAATACACGATTCCGGCATTCGAGAGCGTGCTGCCGCACCTGCCCGCCACCTGCATCATCTCCGACATCGCTTCGGTGAAAACGGGGCTGCCGGAGTTCTACAAAAAAACAGGCAGACCGTTCGTATCGACACACCCGATGTTCGGCCCCACATTCGCCAACCTCGACAAACTCTCCGAAGAAAACACGATTATCATTTCGGAATCCGACCACTTGGGAAAGGTGTTTTTCAGAGACCTGTACAGCCGGCTGCACCTCAACATCTTCGAATACACCTTCAAGGAACACGACGAAACCATCGCCTACTCGCTCTCCATACCGTTTGCCTCGACGATGGTGTTCGCCGCGATTATGAAGCATCAGGACGCACCGGGCACGACGTTCAAAAAACACATGAACATCGCTCGCGGACTGCTCTCGGAAGACGACTTCCTCGTGATTGAAATTCTGTTCAATCCGCATACGCCCGAACAGTTGGAGAAAATACAGCAGCAGCTCGCCACGCTGCAAAAAATCATTCGCGAAAAAGACAGCGAGGAAATGAAAAAATATTTGAGCCGCCTGCGGGAAAATATCAAATAATCCCTGCCGGCACACTCCCTGTACTCCGCCACCCGACCGACGGTCGGGTGGCGTTTTTTTATTCGTAACGCGCCCCATTTTTTTCCGGAAAATGTGAAAAATCGCCCGAAATAAATGCCGATTCTGTGAAATTTTAGCGATATTTTGCTCCGATTCCGTGAAAAATAAGTATATTTACAGCGTCGAAAATGTGAATATCATGGATAAACTTCTTAGAAGAAAGATAGATAGCGTGCTCGTCGAATGGAAGAATCGAGCCGACCACAAGCCGTTGATTATCAAAGGCGCCAGACAAATCGGGAAAACGGTTTCCATTTCGGCATTCGCCCGCACGAACTACAAAAGTTTCATCTATATCAATTTTGTAGAACAGAAAAAATACCGGAGCATCTTCGACGACGGCTATGAAGTAGATACCATTCTGAAAAACATATCTCTGCTCAATCCCTCTTTCACGTTCATTCCCGGAGATACGCTGTTTTTTTTCGACGAACTGCAAGAGTGTCCGTCATGCGCCACCGCCCTGAAATTTTTCAGCCTCGACGAGCGCTACGATGTCATCTGCTCCGGCTCGCTGATGGGTATCAATTATCATGAAATAGAATCGAATGCCGTAGGTTTCAAAGAAGATTTCGAGATGCACTCGATGGACTTCGAGGAATTTTTGTGGGCAAAAAATTATTCCGACGACTTCATCGAAGATATGTACCGCCATATGCTCGACCTTCAACCCTTTACCGCGTTGGAACTCGACACCCTTTTCGGCATCTTCAAAGAGTATATGGTGCTGGGCGGAATGCCCGACGTAGTCAAAACCTATATCGCCAACAAAAATTTTTCGGGAACGCTAAACATTCAAAAACAGCTGCTTATCGACTACAACGAAGATATTACCAAATATGCCGCAGGTCTCGACAAGGCAAAAATAAGAAATGTATATAATCATATTTCGGCGTTTCTTGCCAAAGAGAACAAACGGTTTCAAATATCGAAAGTCGCCCTGAATGCCCGCAACCGCGACTACATCGGCATCATCGACTGGCTTTCTTCGGCAGGTATCATCAACCCGTGCTACTGTCTGGCAGAGGTGGCGCTGCCCCTGAAAGGCAATTACGACCCCAAATCGTATAAAATCTATTTCAAAGATACCGGACTGCTGATTGCATCGCTCGACGAGGAGGCGCAGGAAGACCTGCGGGCAAACCGGAACTTCGGCACCTACAAAGGCGCCATATACGAAAATATCGTGGGCGATATGCTGGCAAAACAGGGATATAACCTCTATTATTACAAACACGATAACCCTGCGTTGGAAATGGATTTCTTTATCCGCGATGCCCGCAACCTGATTCCGGTAGAGGTGAAAGCAAACGACGGAGCCACGCCGTCGCTCAAAAAACTCATCGAGGACGACAAATACGGAGACATCTATTTCGGCATCAAACTGGGATATAAGAATATCGGTTTCAACAGGCAGTTTTATACATTCCCCTATTTCTTGACATTTCTGCTAAAACGCTATTTAAGAGAGCGGAAATAAGGCAAAACACCATCCACAGGGAAATTTGCATGTACGGCATTCGAGAGGCAAACTAAAAAATCGGATTTATTTTTCTTTTTCCTTCAAATTTTCTCCAAAAAAATTTGGAGAATCGAAAATTAACTTGAAACTTTGCAAGCGCAAATTTAATATAAAATTTTAGGATATACAACTTTATATACCAATTTAATAAGAAACAACATGAAAAAGTTTTTATTTTCAGTCGCCCTGCTTATGGGTGGCATGGCTGTCGCTTCGGCGCAGAGTATCACGCCGGTAATATCCGGTAATGTATCAGAACTTTATATTCTACCGAAAGCCATCTCTTACGACGGACAAAAATTTTATGCCGGCACAGGAGAGTGGGATCATTGGGGCGATGGGTATACTTCGTACTCTATATTGGACGACAATTTCAATGTTGCTCACGAAATTGTTTTCACTACCGATTCGCTTCAAGAATATTCCGTTGTAGAATCTCGCACTATGGAAATTGTCCCGACCGATACTTCTGTTTATGACAACTCATATAGCGTATTGGATTATCTTTCCTATAATAAGGGTATGTCTTTGTCCGAAAATTATAAACTGACCATCGACGATTGCAACAATTATTTCGATTATTATAATTATTATGATATAGATTCCACTTATACCGAAAACGGTCGCACCTATTTTGTCCGTGAATATTATACATATTATGATTACGAAATATATGAAAGGGTCTATACGAAATATCCGACAGAATATTATTGTTTGGAAGACGGGAAACTGTATGAGGTAAGAATGGATTACGGCACCCGCTATACCGGTGCATGGAATGAACCCGAGAAACGAGATCTGAGAAATGTTCCTGAAAAACGTATGGAATTTGCCGCATTGATGGATGCCGATGCGGATATTCCGGCAAGCAGCTATGATATGGATCTTGCTTTTACACAAACCCTATTCAATAACGATGAGAAATATGAACTTCTCGTCGATAAATATGTCGTCAAAGCCGGAAAACCGAACGAACAGGATCGAGATGGCGACGGAGAGATAGATTATAGAGAGACAAACTATCAGACAGTATGCGATTCATGGGAAATCGTTTCCGAAGACGGTACGACACTGTTCTCGCAGAAAGTAGAAGATGGATATTCTATGGATTTTGTAATTTATAAATTCAAGGGTAGTTTTTACTTATTTGACGAAAATCAACTCTACCGTATCGACAAAGAAAGCAGCTCGTTGCAGAAAGTCGCCATGCCTGCCGGCATGAAGATGTTCCCCACCCTCGCCCGTCCTTCCGATGAAATCACCATCGAGTTCGAGCCGTCAGTCAACAATGCCGTGCGCACCCTCTCGGTAAGCGACGCTGCAGGTCGTACAGTGGAACAGCGTACTGTCGCTCCCGAAGAAACTTGCGTTACGGTAAGCGCACGTCGCTTTCATGCCGGTACTTACATATTCACCCTCACCGAAAACGGCAAGCAGGTAGATAACGGCAAAATCATCGTCAAATAAAACGAACAAGGGGATATTTCCTTAATTGATATTTTTCTCGAAGCCACCCGACTGACGGTCGGGTGGCTATTTTTTAGACAATGTTTCAACGCAGGAGAATGCCGGAAACGAAGCGACCGAACAGTTTTCCGCCGGCACGGCGCGAGGAGAAAAAGAGGTCGTTGCGACCGCAGGTGCAAATGCCTGCCGTAACGATATGTTCGGGCAGCACGCCTGCCGAGAGCAAATCGAGGCGGTTGGCAGCCCACAAATCGACATGATGCCGGTTGGCTGCGCCTCGTCGAGGCGTAATGACCGTATCCTGAAAATCGGGATAGGCAGCGACAAAATCGGCGACTACCTCGTCGCCCACCTCGAAAGCGGATTCGCCGATAGAGGGACCTATCGCCGCATAGATGTCGGAGGGGTCGCAGCCGCAGGCGGCTTGCATCACACCGACGGTGCAGGAAGCGATGCGTCCCACCGTACCGCGCCAGCCGGCATGGGCGGCAGCCACCACGCGGCGCCGCGCATCGTAATAGAGCAGCGGCACGCAGTCGGCAGTGGATATGGCGACGCACACGTCCGTCATGCCGGTAACGAGGGCATCGGCTTGCGACAGGTATTCGCCCTGCCGTGCGGTGTCCCATGTAAAATATTCGGGAGTAATGATTCGCACCTCATTGCCGTGCACCTGTCGGGGCTGCACCAACCGCTCGGGCGGAATGGCAAGGGCTTCGCACAGGCACGCCCGCCGCGCCAAAACAGCCGACAAGTCTTCGCCGGAATGGCGACCCAAGTTAAAGGTGGAAAAAGGGTTGGCAGGCTCGACCCGCCCCCGCGTCGTAACGAAGTGGGTCAATCGCTCGAAAGCATCGAATGTGCGGAAAGTGCAAACGTCGATTTCCGGCGCCAGACGGCGCAGCACGATTTCAGGCGTTATCGTCGTCCCAATCGTATTCATCGTAATTCGCTTCATCGTCGTCATCGTCCTCCATGTGCGCGACATCGAGGTTGCGATGCACGGGTGTCGCCGTGCGGACGGCATCGCTGTCGATAGCCTTCCACAAACAATCTTTCAATTCGGCAATACCCTGCCCCGTAACCGACGATATATAAACGACAGGCACATCGGAGGGCACTTTCTGCCGGAGGGCGTCGAGCAATTCATCGTCGAGCATATCGCACTTGGAAACCGCCAGTATGCGCTGCTTGTCGAGCAGGTCGGGGTTGTAGGCGGTCAGTTCGCCCAAAAGTATTTCGTACTCGCGGCGTATGTCGTCGGCATCGGCGGGCACCATGAAAAGCAGCACGGCGTTGCGCTCGATGTGGCGGAGGAAACGCAAGCCCAAGCCTTTGCCCTCGCTCGCCCCCTCGATGATGCCGGGAATATCCGCCATGACGAACGAGCGGTTTTCGCGATAGGAAACGATGCCCAGATTAGGCTCCATCGTGGTAAAGGGATAATCGGCAATTTTGGGCTTCGCCGCCGAAACGGCAGCCAGCAGGGTGGACTTGCCGGCGTTGGGGAATCCCACCAGCCCGACATCTGCCAAGAGTTTCAATTCCAAAACGACCGCCCGCTCGATAGAAGGCTCGCCGGGCTGCGCGTAGCGCGGCGTCTGGTTGGTGGCGCTGCGGAAATGCCAGTTGCCCAATCCGCCCCGACCGCCTTTCAGCAATACGATTTCCTGTCCGTCGTCGGTCAGTTCGCAGAGGTATTCGCCCGTTTCAGCATCGAAAACGACCGTTCCGCAGGGCACTTCGATCACGCGATCTTCGCCGTCCTTGCCGGTGCTGCGGTTCGCCGTGCCCGGCTCGCCGTTTCCGGCGTACACGTGGCGCTCGTAGCGCAGGTGCAGCAGCGTCCAATAGTTGCGGTTCGCCCGCAAAATGATGTGTCCGCCGCGCCCGCCGTCGCCGCCGTCGGGACCGCCTTTCGGCGTGTATTTCGCCCGATGCAGGTGCGCCGAGCCGGCACCGCCCTTACCAGAGCGGCAGTATATTTTTACGTAATCGACAAAATTCGACTCTGCCATATCATTGAAATTCGTGGCAACAAAGATAAGGGTTTGCCGCGACACGGGCAAATCCGGAGAGGGGATAAAAGCAGAAGCGGTTAGAGACAGGCGGAAAGTTCGCGCGCTATCGCCTCGAAAATGGCATCGACGGCGCCGGTGCCTTTGATGGCGCGGTATCTGCCGCTCTCCTTGTAAAAATTCTGCAAGGGGGTCGTCTGGGTGTGATATACGTCAAGACGCTTCTTTATGGTTTCGAGGTTGTCGTCGGAGCGACCGGACACCTGTCCGCGTTTGAGCAAGCGGTCGATTAACTCGGGTTCGCCCACTTCCAGCCCGATAACCGCCGACACCGCCGTGCCCCGTTCCGCCAGCAGCGTGTCCAACGCTTCGGCTTGCGGTATCGTGCGCGGGAATCCGTCGAAAATCACGCCGTTGCGCGTTTCGGGTATCGTATCCAGCAGATTGGCAAGCATCTTTATGATAATGGCATCGGGCAAAAGCTGTCCTTTGGAAATATAGCCGTCGGCTACTTTTCCCAACTCGCTGCCCGCCTCTATCTCCTTGCGCAGGAGTTCACCCGTAGAAATATGGTAAAGACCGTATTTCTCCACGATTTTTTCGCTCTGCGTCCCTTTTCCGGAACCCGGAGCACCGAAAATAACGACATTCAACATAATTTATCTATTCTTTTTTACCGATTCTTCTTTTGAAAATCAATCGTCTATAACATATATATCTTTCAGGTTGCGACCCTGCTCGTTGTAATCGAGACCGTAACCGACAATAAAATCGCGGGGAATGCGGAACGCCGCATAATCGACGGCGAAATCGTAGCGCAACGATTCGGGCTTGAAAAGCAGCGCGGCGATTTTTATACTCTGCGGACGGCGCTCGCGCAACCGCTGCAACAGGAAGTGCATGGTCGTACCCGTATCGACGATGTCCTCGATAAGCACCACCGTGCGGTCTTGTATATCGACCCGTATATCCTGTATCACCTCCACGCTGCCGGTCGATGCCGTACCGTCGTAGGAACGCACGCGCATGAATTCGACTTCGCACGGGAAGTCCATCGCCCGCAGCAAGTCGGCGGCGAAGACGAACGCACCGTTCAACAATACGACAAAAAGGGGATTTTTTCCGGACATATCGGCAGCCATGCGGCGAGCCAGTTCTCCGACTTTCTCCGCAATTTTCTCCTGCGGAATGTAGAGGCGAAAACGCTTGTCTCCGATACAGACCTTATCCATCTTTCTTACACTGAAAACCGATGCAAAAGTAATCATTTCAACCGAAAAAGACAAGTTTTCAAAACATTTATACCAATCCGCTTTCGTTTTCCCGACAAAATGACGGAATATTTCAGCACATCTGTTCCGTCTTTTCAAAAAATCTTTTATCTTTGTTTGGCAATAATTCCGTTTCAACAGCAGAAAATTCCGGCATGAAAATATTTACGACCGACATTATCAAAGAGATAGACCGCTACACGATAGAGAATGAACCCATTGCGTCGGTCGATTTGATGGAACGCGCGGCGAGTGCCGTCGTCAAAGCCATTACCACCCGCTGGGGAAACGAGCGCCGCATCGCAGTGTTTGCCGGCACGGGCAACAACGGCGGCGATGCTTTGGCGGCAGCGCGTCTGCTTGGCGAAAAAGGCTATGCGGTCGAAACCTATCTTTTCAATCCGCACCGGCGGCTGTCGCCCGACTGCGAAGCCAACCTCGAACGGTTGAAAGCTACGGGCGCAACGGTACACGAAATCGTCGAGGAGTTTACGCCGCCCCGCCTGTCTCCCGACACGCTCGTCATCGACGGGCTGTTCGGCTCGGGACTGAACCGCCCCCTCGAAAAAGCCTACGCCGCATTGGTACAATACCTCAACGCCTCAGGCGCAACGATAGTTTCTATCGACATACCGTCGGGTATGGCGGGCGAAGACAACGGCGAGTACCGTCGGCAGAACATGATACACCCCGCCCTCACGCTCACACTGCAATTTCCCAAACTTTCGTTTTTCACGGCGGAGGAAACACCGCTGTGCGGCGAATGGGAAATGCTCGACATCGGGTTGCACCCCGACTTCATACGGGAGAAAGAAACGCCCTATCACTATACCCTGCCCGAAGAAGCGGCAGACGAATTGAAGCTGCGCCAGCGCTTCTCCGACAAATACGACTACGGGCATCTGCTCGTCGCAGCCGGCAGCCGCGGCATGATGGGCGCAGCGGTAATCGCCGCCCGCGCAGCCCTGCACAGCGGCGCGGGGCTGGTAAGCCTGCACACTCCCGCCTGCGGCGAAACAATCGTACAGACCGCCCTGCCCGAAGCGCTCTTTTCCGCCGACCGGCACGCCAGCCACATAAGCGACGTACCGACGACGCGACGGTACGATGCCGCCGTCATCGGTCCCGGCATCGGCCGCCACGACGACACGCGATACGCCCTCTCGCAGCTGCTGCCGCGCCTCTCGTGTCCGACGGTGCTCGACGCCGATGCGCTGAATCTGTTAAGCGAAAGCCCCGTCTTGTTCGGACAGCTCGCCCCGCAAACGATACTCACGCCGCATCATCGGGAGTTCGACCGCCTTTTCGGCGAAAGCGAAACACAATACGAGCGGCTGCAAAAGGCACGGGATATATGCCTGCGGCACAATATCATCGTCGTGCTGAAAGGCGCCTACACCGCCGTCGTGGCAGGCGACGGCTCCGTACATTTCAACAGCACGGGAAACGCCGGCATGGCAACTGCCGGCAGCGGCGACGCCCTTGCCGGAATCATCGGGGCTTTGCTCGCCCAACACTACACGCCGCTGCAAGCCGCCACATTAGGCACCCTGCTGCACGGTATGGCAGGCGACCTCGCCGCGCGGGAGGAATCGCAGGAATACGTTACCGCCGGCGAAATAATCCGCCACCTCGGACAGGCATTTGCTCAACTGCATTCATATAGAAATCAATAACTCAAAAATATGAAACGTATCATACCTCTACTCGGATTGCTTCTTGCGCTGGACGCTGCGGCGCAGGAAACCGTGAAAACGACCGCTAACAAATTCAACGGCTACGGCATCGTGTATTCGCTGCCGACGACCGCCATCGACTTGCAAGTAACAACCACCCGCTCGGTGGAAAAGGTGGGACCTTTCAGCAAATACGCCCAAAAATATTTAGGCGTCGCGCCGACGGTTACGCAAAACCGCACCGTCTGGACAATGGACAAAGTAACCGCCGTACCCAAAGGCATACCCGACCCCGAACAACAGTATGCCATACAACTGAAATCGGGTAATCAAACGGCTTTCTACCTGACACCCGACGGGCTGCTGGCAGGCATAAACGTGAAACCGGAATGCAACGACCCGCGCCCTCACGCACCGAAAAAAGGACACAAACATACCGACGAAGAACTGGCACAACTCTATACGGAAGATATGCTCCTCATGGGCTCCACCGCCAAAATGGCGGAGGCGGCAGCCAAACAGATTTACGCCATTCGGGAATACCGGCTCGACCTGCTTACCGGTAATGCCGACGTGCTGCCGACAGACGCTTCGCTGAAAATCATTCTTCGGGAAATGGCTCGTCGGGAAGCTCTTTTGACAGAGCTTTTCATGGGGTCGGCAGAGAAAGAGACAATGGTGAAACACGTCGTATATATGCCCGACACCGCAGAACGGGGCAACCGCATCGCGTTCCGCTTTTCGGAGCACAACGGAGTAGTCGGCACGAAAGACCTGTCGGGCGAGCCGGTGTATGTAGCCGTAGCGCCGACACGGGAGGGCACCGCACCGACCAACGGCAAAGGGCACACCATCGCCCCGAGCAAAGGCTCGCTTGCCTACACCATACCCGGATATGCCGACGTGAAAGTTTCGTTCAAGGGAAAAACACTTTTCAACGGGAATCTCCCGTTCGCCCAACTCGGCGTGGTTTACGGTCTCGATGCCTCGCTCCTCTCCGGCAAAAACCGAATGGAAGCGCGCTTTTGCCCGCAGACGGGTGCCCTGCTGAGTATCTCGACGGTAGGGACAGACAAGACGGAACAAACCGGCAAGCCGATACCGCCTGCCAACTGATTTCAAAAAATTTCTTCACCCGTAAAAAACAAAAAAGGTCGCGCTTTACAGCTCGACCTTTTTGTTCTATCGTCCATACCCATGCAACCTTATCCGACGACAGAGAGTCTATACAAAGTGGTATAATGATACGGTTTATCCGGAGAGACAAGAGTCGGCGGAAATTCTTTATGATTCGGAGCATCGGGATAGCCCTGCGCTTCCAGACAGAAACCTTGCAAAGGTGCGTATTTATATCCCTGTTTCCCGATTATCTGCGAAGATAAATATCCGGCAGAATAAAACAGGACACCGGGGTATGAAGTAAAGACATCGAGTTTCCGTTTCGAGGTCGGTTCGGTGACACTGGCAGCAAACTTTATTTTGCCATTGCGATGATAGGGCAGAATATAATAATGGTTATAGCCCTTGTTCCAAATGAGCTGCTGCGAGAGCGTTTCCAAACCCTTTCCAATGGATTTTCCGATTCGGAAATCAAATTCCGTTGTCGCAACGGGACGAATCCGTCCGGAAGGTATAAACTCCTTATCCGTATCGAGTATATATGCCGACGGTATTTCAACGCAGTGCTGCAATACATCACCGTGCCCCGCCAGATTGAAATATGCGTGGTTGGTTAAATTGAGTATGGAAAGCCGGTCGGATACAGCATCGAAATCAATACACACTGTACCGTCGGAAGTAAAACCATAAGAAACCGTTACGTCGATATTTCCCGGATACCCGCCTTCCAAATGAGGAGAATGGAGGCGGAACACAATTTTATCGTCTTCACGGCTTCCCTGCCAGATTTTGGAATGGAAACCTGAAAAACCCCCATGATTGGTATTTCTCCCGTCATTCTTTTCCAATGTATAGCTTCGACCGTCCAACGAAAATGAAGCGCAACCTATGCGGTTGGCAAAACGACCGACAACCGCCCCCATATAACAATCGTCTTGCAAATAGTCCGCCGGAGAAGAATAGCCCAGTAAAATATCGGAGTAACAGCCGCTGCCGTCGGGAACGACCCACGACAGCCATCTTGCGCCCAAATTGCTCACTTCGATATAAGAGCCGTCGGGGCGTGAGAGGCGATAAGCCCGAATCTGCTGCGTGTCATTCATACCATTTTCCGTTAAAAGCATTTTGTTGTTCCCTCTGTCGGTACAGAGGGAACAACAAACAACAATCTTTTTTCCCTTATCAATTACTCTTTATTCTTTTATAAACGGCGCGATAAACCTATCTTTGGTTACATTGTCGGTAGATACCAATATATAATTTCCTGTCGGAAGTCGGTTTACATCAATAACGTTTCCTGTGAAATCCGACAAGGAGAGAAATTTTTTCCCCATAATCGAATATAAATCGTAATCGAAACTGCTATTGCAATCTACTTTATTGATAAACAAGCATTCCCGACAAGGATTCGGATAGACACTGAATTTTTTCTCTGCCGCAACCGAACATACCGACGACGAATTATTATCGACATAAATCTTATAGACCCGAACATCAATACGAGGGATTTTCAAGGTCAATACGGCAGCATCGGCAGCCGTTTGCTCCTTGCTGTCCGTCCAAAGTTCATGCACTGTATAAACCGAGCCTTCGGAAAGCCCCAAATCGCTATATTTCAATTCGATGGTTTTCTGTGCCGGAGACGATGCAAAATGATATGCCGCTACATAAAGCGTATCGCCGTTTCTATACATAAATGCGTCTGCCTGACCTGTTGCCCAAGCGGCATTTTCGACCGGTCGGAAAGATTTTCCTATTTTCCCGATACGATTTATTTCCTCATTTTTGGCAATGAGTTGGGCGCGGGTGCGAGTTGCGTCCGAGCAATTCAAAAAATCATCGCCCAAAAGGCATAAGCCCGAAGTTACGACCGATGTATATCTGGCTCTGTTTGTTCCGACAGGATATAACGTATATGTTCTTCCGGAGGGATATGCCCCGTTTCCTTCAAATTTTCCGAAGACCATGTAGTCGGGATCGTTATAGCAATAAAATCTATCCGTCCACCAGCTGTGCGTCAATGCGTTCAAGGCATATTTCGTATCGTTTATAGTACCATAAGTATCGCAGGCATATCGGCGACCGTTGGCATACTGCGACGGGAAAAGAGGTGCAATGGAAAGGTTTATATACATTTTGTCGCCAATCTTGTCGGAGATATATTTCATGCCCTGATTGTACGCCTGTATGCCCGTAGTTATTTCGGGGTCGTACCATGAATCGGCTTCAAATGTACCATGTGTCATAAAGTCGATTTTTATATATTCATATCCGTCTTTTATCCATTGGTCGATATAGTAGTCGATACGCATTTTCGTACCTATGTGGGTCGGATCCAACGCCCAGCCTTTTCCTCCGCCCGGAAATTCAGCCGGTTTTCCGTTGATTTTAAGCATTATATCTCCGTATTTATATTTTCCATCGGTACCTTCGACCACTTTATTTACATCGCCGCCCCAATCAACGAAAGGCGTCCAATAAATTCCCGGTTTCTGTCCGCGACTTTTACATTCATTGACAAAACGGCGACGGTTTTGCGCCGTAATATTCGTCCAGTAAGAGTCGAGACCGATATAGCAAGTGCCGTCGTTGGAGAACTCGGGAGCCAATTTTTCGGCAAAAAAGCTCGATACAGCGGAAGCTATGGTATATGAAAGGTCGGCCATGGCATTTCCCCAGCTGTTCCAGCCGAAAGGCGTTCCTTTGTTCCATGCCCGTTTGGGAGCCACAATGGCATTCAACTCGCCATAGGTTTCCATACCATCGCGCCAATCGTCGAAATATCCGAGCATTATTTTGGGCGATTTCACCATCGTCCCTTTTACTTTGCCATGAGGCAGCTGATCGCGAGTGGTAGGTGTGGCACCGTCATAATTATCGCTGATTCCTCCATATACCGTAAGCGATAAAATTTTATTCGGAGAGCCGACTTTCGAAACGACGCCGGTTTTCCAGTTGTCGTGTTCGATAGAGCCCAATACCAGTCCGTCGTTATTTTCCGTGCTGTACAGGCAGCCGGCTTCATAGCTCGTATAGGTGTGTCCCGACCGGAATATATTGGAACCGTAGCGCACCCATGCGTCGTTGTCGAACGGTACAATCAGAGCGACATTCGTGCCGCTTACTTCGGGCAAGAACGCGCTTGTTTCCGTCGTTGTCAAGGGCGACATATAGTTGGAAGCTATGACATCGGTCGATTCCACTTTCAATTCGGTCAATATGTAATCTTTTTCCGAATAAAGATAATAGATGTGCGTTGCCGTCAATGCCGGATTTTCGAGGGTATATACGATTTCCACACGCTTGCCCGTACCGAAGGCATCTGATTGCGTTTCGACATTCGCTCCGGCAAATGCGAGCGAAGCAGTTACAGGATATTCCGTATCGTCGAGCTTAAATACGGCATGATTTTTGGAAACCAGCAATACATCATTTTTATAGATATCGGTCTGTCCGTCTTTGTCCGAAATATCCAATTTCCAAGCGCCCTCCTCTACCGTTACTGCCGAAGCGGTAAAAGAAGCCATGCAACACAAGAGGGTAATAAGTCGGTTCATATCATGGGTATTTTTTCAATCGCAGGGGAGTTTCCTCCCCTGCGATCGGGTTTAAAATTAAAATGAACAGAATAAATCGCGGTATGTTACCATGCCGTTGCGACTTTGTAGGTAACGACCTCGTTTCCGATAGCAACACGTACTACATACGCGCCGACTTTTACTTCGAGGGCTTTGCTCTCGCCGGCAGCGAGGTCTTGTTGCAGCAACGATTTGCCGTCGAGGTTCAGTACGTCGAACGAAGCGCTCTTGTCAGATGCGTTCTGCAAATAGAGGGTCTGTCCGACAACATATACTTTACAAGCCTCTTCACTCACCGTTTTTAAAGCTGAAGAGCCGGTCGATGCGAACGAGCTGCTCAACCAACCGTTGTCCACAGCCGAAACAGCGATTTCTATGCCTTCGGTTTCGGGCATATACAAATCGTAGTGATTGACCGGTATCAACGGATATTGCGTTCCGTACACTTTCAAGGCGCCTGTCGCTTTGTCGGCAGGAAGCGTGAAATATACCTTGCCATCGGGGGTCTTGACATACAAATTGTAGCGGATAGCGTCCGCCGGAGTGGTATCATCGGTCGATTTGTCCCATTTCACCTCATAACATTTCTTGGCGGCATTGTAGTTCACCGTAACGTTTTTGGGGGCAGCGGGGGCTGCATTGGCAGCTACACCGTCGCCGCCTTTGTTGAACAGAATATAATCGGGCCACGAACCGAGTCCGTCGCCATCACTGCCACCGCCATCACGATAACCGAAGAGACTCAAGTCGACGAATCCGTCTTTATCGACATGTGCAAATGTGGTGGAACCTCCGCGACAGCGGGCGGCATCGGGTACGATATCTTCTTTCGTAAAGGTATTGTCGCCGTTGTTCCACATAAATGTGGAATTGGTATTCCAGCCCGACATGAAATAGTCGGTAAGTCCGTCGTTATTGACATCGGCTATCGCCAAAGCGCAACCGCCTCCGAAGAAAGTGGTTTCGCCTTCTTCATGACGGGTAAATGTTCCGTCCTGATTGTTGATATACAACTTGCCGAAAGCATTCCAACCATTATTGACATCACGTCCTATTTCTATAATATCGGCGTATCCGTCATTGTTTACATCGATGAAAGCGGTCTCACCCTGTTGATGACCGACGAAGTCGATACCGGTAACTTCGGTAAAGGTATCGTCGCCGTTATTTTTATACAGCTTTGTTACGGTTTTCAAATCGTCGTTATAACCGGTAGCCAGAATGTCCATATAACCATCGCAATTGAAATCGGCAGCATCGACAGAACCGCCATTCAAGCTGATGAAATCTTCCGTTCCATTCACCGGATTCTTTAACAGTTCAAACGTTCCTTTGTTGTTTTTCATAATAGCCACGACACGGCTCTGCTCGTTTCCACCGTTAACAGCTTCCCATTTTCCTCCGGCATTTCCGTTAATGAGCAGGTCGGTCCAGCCATCGTTGTTGTAATCGAAAGCAACAAGAATTTTGGTGCCGTTGTCAGGGGATTCGGTACTGAGACCCGGAAAAACATCTGCCATCTCCCAATCCGGCACGAATTTATAATCGGGAGCTCCGCTGTTTTTATATACATCGGTAAACACATCTTCTCCGTTTTTTCCCACCGTAATCAAATCGAGATTTCCATCGTTGTCGATGTCGATAAACAAAGCCGAACTGCAACTCTTGGCATACAACTGGTCCGATGCCTCTGTAACATCGGTGTATGTACCATCGGCATTTCCTTTGAACAATCCGATGACTTCGGTATCGGCGTTATTTTGTCCGGAAATAATGAAATAATCCAAGATGCCGTCGTTATTGAAATCGACAAATAACTGACGACCGGAAGCTGTTTCCGGAAAACCACCCGACCCATCGACCGGATTTTGCAAGATTTCCCACTTAACCGAGTTTACGGCAAAACTCGGCAACGCAATGCCCATAAGGGCAAAAATCAATAGTTTTTTCATGTCCATAAAATTTTAGGTGTGGTCTGGTTTATACATCTCGCTCGACAGAACAGACCACTTAATTCTACCGAGCGAGAATAACTCGCGTAGTATCAATTCAATCCGGGATTTTGGTCTCCGGAAAGATTCGGATTTTGTTTTATTTCCACCATAGGAAGCGGGAAAAGACGATGTTTGGCTTCGACCGTGGGATTGGCAACCTGCCACGTGTTGCGCGCTCTTATCAACTCTTCAAACTTTCCCGTTCTGGCAAGGTCGATGCGGCGCCACCCTTCACAAGCCAATTCACGCATACGTTCATCGAGTATTTTCGTGCGGAATTCGTCTTGCGACATACCCGTATCCCACGTATATTCTGCGGGCAAAGCGCCGCCAAAGGCACGGGTGCGCACCGTCGTATTGACCAGCGTAACCGCCTCTGAGGTATTTCCGGTTTCGTTCATGCACTCTGCCAACATCAGCAGGGCATCGGCATAACGGAAATAGTACATATTGCCGCCCGTATTATAGAATGACTTGGTACCGTCGATGCGGACATCTTCATATTTCTTGAAGTGGGGTTTCAGCTGGTCTTCACCGAATCCTGCTGCCGGAGAGGGCTGCTTTCCGTTATACACGAAATCGGTTCTTATGCTGGCATCTTTTCTCTTGTCGCCCGGCTCGAAGATATTCACGCAATACGACGTGGGGAGAATCAGGTCATAGCCGCCATACATGCAGTTGGGGTCGCTGGAACAAGCTCGGGAGCCGCAATACCATTGCGCCTGATTGTCGTCCGGCCAAACGTTGTTGAAATAGAAAGTGAAAATTTCTTCCGTGCTTGCTTCGGACGGCAGATGACCGGCAACTTTACCGGCATCGAACAAATCGGCATAATTGCTTTCCAGCGCAAATCCGCCTCTGTTTTTCAAATCTTCCAATAAATTCCGCGCTTCAGCGAAATTTCTATATCCCGATTCTTCCGGAGCCGCCATATACACTTTCGCCAGCAACATCTTTGCCGCCCACACGGTCGGAATACGACCGTCGGTAGGACGTTTTTCCGACAAAGTGGCAATGCTCGTTTCCAAATCGTCTGTAATCATCTTATAGACTTCCTGCAAACTTTTACGTGCGCCCAACTGATTTTGACCGTCTACGACATTGGGCAACGGAAGTTTGCCCCAGTACTGTGTCAATTCAAAGAGTATGCACGCCCGATAGAAAGAAATCTGCCCCAAAAAGAGCTTGTATTGCTCGGCTTCTTCGCCGGAGGCTTTACCCAAAAGTTTGTTTATATGATACAGCCCTTCGCTTGCCTGTACGGCTACCGGCCAACGAATATTCCATGCTTCGGCTATGGACGTATTTTCGGAATCGTAATATCCGTCATATCTGTCGAATGCAGCCTGCATAGGCTCTGTCCGCACCTGATACTCGCCTTGCTGGGCTTCGTCGGTGCCCAACATGGTATAGAAGCCTTTTCGGTTTACACGGGTCGTGCGCCACTGATAGTACAATCCGTAAACAAATGCCTGCACACTTTCGGGATTTTCAAAAACCTGTTCGCTCGACAAGGCAGTTTGCGGCTCTTGCTCCAAAAAAGGATCTTTACACGAAAATCCGACAATTGTAAAAAATATAATAATATATATATACTTTTTCATTTTCTTAAAAATTTTATTGTTTTAGAACGATAGGTTTATTCCGGCTACATACATACGGGTATTCGGGTACCAGTCGCCGGTTTCGGGATCGAATCCTTTGTACTTCGTTGCCGTCAAAAGATTGTTTCCGGTGAAGTATATGCGGAGATTTTCGAGATAAATTTTACGCATCCATTTGTGCGGGAATGTATATGCCAGCGTTACCTGAGACAGGCGGAAGAATGAGGCGTCTTGTACGCACAAACTCGTACTGCCATAACCGAATCCGGTAAATGCGTGATACGCTCTCGGGATAGTCGTGTTGGTATTTTCAGGTGTCCAACGGTTCAAAATATCTTCATGGGCAGCGCCGCGACCATCGCTGGTTATCAATGTATTATACAGCGAACTGACTCTCTTGGCGCCATACGAATAGTTGCCGACAAGGGTCAATTCCAACCCTCTCCAACGCAATGTGGTATTGATGCCGCCATAGAATTTCGGGTCTTTGACGCCGACGACGGTGCGGTCTTGGTCGTTGATGATTCCGTTGCGGTCTCTATCCAGCGGCAGAATGTCGCCCGGCTGCACCATGCGGGAACTCAGTTCGAGAGAGTTTACATAGTCCATATCGGACTCTTGTACGATTCTGTCGAACAAATACATATAAATCGTATTCAACGGCTGTCCCACAAAGAGGTTTCCTTCACTCTGAATTTCATTGTTGGTATAGCCTCCGAGATTATAAATTTCCTGAGCCTGTCCGTCCAATTTGATAATCTTGTTTCTATCGGCAGAGATATTGAATCCGATGTCCCAGCTCCAATCTTTCGTGCGGACAGGCGAGGCGTTCAACGAAAGTTCGACGCCTTTGTTGCGGAGTGTACCGACATTTGCCAGTTGGGTGAGGTAGCCCGACGAGGGCGACTTGCTGATGGTCATCAACAAATCTTCGTTGTCGATATGGAAAAAGTCGAGAGCGAAGCTCAGGCGGTCCTTGAACATTCCGTAATCCAATCCCACATTTACCTGCTTTTGTTTTTCCCAGCGCAAATCGGGATTGCCGTAGCGTCCGAAATTGACCAGTGCGCTCGAAGCAAGGGTGGCACGGACATCGTAAAGGGTTTGATATCCGTAGTTGGGTATGTTCTGATTACCAGCCAGACCGTATCCTACCCGAAGTCTCAAATTGCTGACGACGTGTTGATTTTGCATGAATTTCTCTCCCGTGATATTCCACGAGGCAGATACCGACGGGAAGAAACCCCATTTGTTATTGGGACCGAATTTCGACGAGCCGTCATAGCGACCGGTCAGGGTGATATAATAGCGACTGTCGTACACATATCCGAGCCGCAAAAATACCGAAGCCATAGAGTAAGTCCAGAAATCGGAACTTACATTGAAGTCTTCTTTTTTCGATGCGCCGGCAATGGCTTTATAGAGAAAGAAATCGTTATCGAAACCTCTTACATCTATATTGCTCCAATTGTAACTGTAATAAGACATATTGGTACCCAAAATGGCAGATATGGAATGCTTATCGGCTATCAGAGTTTTGTAGGAAACGGTATTATCCCACTGCCAGTTGAGCAGCTTGTCTTTGCGCTGTACGGCATCGCCGTCTGCCGAGTTTTTGTACGAGGTGGTCGTCTCGGTAGAGTAATACGTATAATCTTCTTTACTCATAAAGTCGACGGAGAAGGTCGAACGTATATCCAAACCTTTTACCGGATTGATGTTGACAAAGTTGGAACTCATAAAACGGGCTTGATCGGCATCGCGTACGATATTCAAGTCTCTTATGGGGTTATTGTGGCTTTGACTCTCTTCGGTACCGTACATCATATACCAATAGTCTCCCGAAACCGGCAGCAAGGGATCTGCCGTAAGCGCCGTCGAGAAAGTGTTATCGTTGCCTACGGGGTGTCCCGATTGATAAACGAACGTGCTGTTGGTTCCTACTTTCAACCAAGGTTTTACCATCTGCTCCAAATTGACCTTTCCCGAATAGCGTTTATAGCTTACGTTTTTCATCAAGCCGGTTTGTTGGTTGTAGTTGAAGCTCAAAAAGTAAGAGCCTTTATCGCCGGCACCCGAAACGCTTATGGCATGATTTTGTTGATGCGCTTTTTGGGTAACGGCATCGAGCCAGTCATAGGTTTCGCCCGCCAGATAGGCATTCATTTCATCTTCCGTGAATATCGTATTGGGAGGCACGGTTGTCGATCTGAAATTGTTTTCTATGTACCGTTCTCTCCGCGCTGCCGGAAGCGTGGAGGTATTGTTGAATTCGTTGATATATGCCTCTACACGCAAGTCGTGCAGTTGGGCGCCGTCGATCATAGGCATTGTTTTGCTGAAATTTTGCGCCCCGAACCAACCGTCGTATGTAACGCGGGGTTTCCCTTTTTGACCTTTTTTGGTGGTAATCACCACTACGCCATTGGCGCCGCGCGCACCATAAATAGCCGTTGCCGAGGCATCTTTCAGCACATCAATGGTGGCGATGTCCGACGGATTCAACATTTCAAAGCCTTGATCGACCAACAATCCGTCTATCACATAAATAGGCGATGTTCCGTATTGTATGGAATTGTTGCCCCGAATTTTTATGCTTGCCGCTTCTCCGGGTTTTGCACTATTTTGAATATACACGCCGGCAACTTTTCCTTGCAGGGCGGTATTCAAGTCGGCAGACGGTGTTTGTTGCAGGGCTCTCTCGGAAACGCGTGCCACAGAACCGGTCAAATCGCTCTTTTTCATGGAGGCACCGACGACGATTACTTCGTCCATATCTATTGCCGAAGGCTCCATTTCGAGTTGAATTTTGGCATTGGTTTTCACGACATATTCCTGTTTATCGTATCCGATAAAAGAAAATTCAAGTACCGAGCCTCTCTGTGTGGTAATGGAAAACTCGCCCTTGCCATCTGTCATCGTACCTGCCGATTCTCCCCGAACCGAGACGTTCACTCCCGCCAACGCTTCTTTGGTCTGTGAATCCCGGATAGAACCTTCTATTTTCATATTCTGTGCCATTGCACCTAAGGGCAAGACGCACATCAAAAGAATAAGGTACAATCTTAACTTACTCATAATTGTAGGTTTTAGTTGATATTTTATGTTATTTCACTGATTCAATGTATATTACTTTACTGTCGTATTCGTTATACATCGTAAAACGAAGTCCGTATTTCATCAGGTAATCGCCGGAAAAGACTTTTCCTTCCAAAGGGGTAAACCAAGAATATCCTTGCGGCGCCTTGTTCAACTCTGTAACTTTGTAATTTCGAGCGGGATCGAGACCTTCGAGAATCAGAGGCTGCGTATCGCCGTTAATAGTCTTCTTCAACAAATAGGCAAACAATACCGCCTCGCTCTTGTCTTCGGCAACATACATCATCGCCGTGCGCCGGCTTTCGTAGGGTGAAAGCAAACGGTACAAATCGCCGAATTGCACAATGGGTCGTATTTTATAGTAATCTTTTATGGCATTTCGGGAAAAAGTCTTGTCTTCGGGCGACATATCTTTGGGTTGCAAATCCATGCCCAACTTTGCCGACATCGCCACGTCGAATCTGAATTTCAAGGGTTCCGTGCGTCCGGTGATATGATTGGGGACTACCGATACATGACTTGCCAGCGCCATAGAGGGGAAGAATTGAGTGGTTCCCCACTGTATGAAAATGCGATCGAGGGCATCGGTGTTGTCGCTTATCCAAAATTCATCGAAATAAGGGAGAGTGGCGTAGTCTATCCGTCCGCCGCCTCCGGAGCAGCACATCATGGAAACGTCTTTATATTTAGTGCGCACCCGTTCGAGGACAGAGAACAATCCCCGCACATAACCAATCCAAAGGTGCGACTGCTTCTCCGGCGACAAAAAGTAAGAGCCCGAATTGGTAACGAAACGGTTGCAATCCCATTTAATGTAGGCAATATCCGGATTTTCGCTCAATATTTTGTCTATCACGCCAAAGACAAAGTCTTGTACCTTCGGGTTGGAAAGGTCGAGTATCAACTGATTACGGCTCAAATCGAGCTGACGGTGCGGCTGTCCGATTACCCAATCGGGGTGCTTTTCGTACAATTCGCTCTTAGGATTGACCATTTCGGGTTCGAGCCATATTCCGAATTTGATGCCGTTTTTCTTGGCTTCTTCGACCAAATAACCCAATCCGTGAGGGAGTTTCTTCTTATTGCAATCCCAATCGCCCAGACCGGCGTTATCACTGTTTCGGGGATATTTATTGCCAAACCAGCCGTCATCGAGGAGGAAGAGTTCAAATCCCATATCGGCGGCATCTTTGATGATTCCGCTCAAAACTTCTTCGTTGAAATCGAAATAGGTCGCTTCCCAGTTATTCAACAAAGTAGTACGGGTCTTATCGCCCCGATATATGCCATACTTTTGCGCCCAACGGTGAAAACGTCTCGAAATGACGCCAACTCCACTGTCGGAATAGGTGTAAAGAAGTGCCGGCGTTTTGAATACCTCTTTGGGGGCAAGAATATAATGCGAAGCGTATGGATTGATTCCCGATACGATATGTAAATTTTCCCGATGATCGACCTCGAACGAAAGGCGGTAACTGCCCGGCCACGCCAAGGTGCCGCCTATTACTCTGCCGGCACGTTCCTGCGCTTTCCCGCCCAGTGAAAGATAGAAGCAGGGGTGCGCATGTTGGTCGGAGCGCACACCGAGTTTCGACTCGATATTTTTCACGCCCCGCGACAATTGCGTTTCAACCATATTCATTTCCATTGCCCATTCCCCGCAAAATTGGGTAAGGTAATAGGAGGGTTCATTGAAAAACAAATGCGACGAAGCAAAATTGTAAAGCGTTACCGGCTTCTTTTCGGCATGGGTGATTTCGCTCCATTGCTCGATAATATCGTTTGTTTCGTAAGCTCTGAAAAAAAGTTTTACGGTAAATGGGAAATACCCGTCTTTAAGCGTAATGACCGTTTCGGTCATGTCGTCGCCCAAGCGGTTTTGCTCTACTCCGTCGAAATACAGCTCGGTAGAGGTATTGCCGTCGCCATGCACCACACGCAAAGCGGCTTCATTGATATATGAAGTACCGAATGCCGGATAAGCATCGACTTGCGTCATCTGTGTGTTTTCAACCGATTCGGCATCTAAAATCGGACCGAAATAAACCTGCCTCAATTTTCCGGCATCATCTACTTTATAAATCAACGATGTATTCCGCGTATTGACGGTGATTGTCGTCGTTTCGGCATACGCTGTCGCAGCCACACAAAGCAACAGACAGCCGGCTATTTTACTCCATACTTTTTTCATAACGAATCGTTTTTATCTTTGACTAATTCTTTTTCGAGATATTCGAGGGATTTCCCTTTTGTTTCGGGAATGTATTTGAGAGTGAACAGGAATCCCAACAAGCAGATAACCATATACAGCAGGAACGTGCCGCCGGTACCCAAGCCTGTATTCAGGAACGGGAACGTATAGGTGAGAAGGAAACTTGCTATCCACAAAGCGCCGGTACATACCGACATGGCGACCCCGCGCACGGCATTGGGAAATATTTCGGAAAGCAATACCCAAGCAACAGGTCCCAACGACATGGCATACAAACTTATTGCGCATACGACCAATACAATCATGAATATACCGCTCGCATGAACAAAATAACAGTATGCCAAAATACTGTATATAACCAGCAAACCGGCGGCACCTATCAACACCAACTTTTTTCGCCCGAGCTTCTCAACCGTGAAAATGGCGACAAACGTAAATACCAGATTCGCCATACCCGTAACCACGATATTCATCAACACATCGGATATTCCATAACCGGCAGCTGAAAATATTTCCTGTGCATAGTTGAATATGACATTGATTCCGCACCACTGTTGAAAGACCGCTATCACCAGTCCGATGGTCAAAACAAGACGCATCTTTTTAGAGAAAAGCTGTTTGAGAGAGCCTTTCGCCTGTTTTTGTGCGGACGTATGCGACTCACGGTAATCGGCGCATTCGGCTATGGCATATTCCCGATTGCCTATTTTTTGCAACGCGTCCATCGCCTTTTGTTCATGCCCTTTTTGCATCAGCCAACGGGGACTTTCGGGAATGAAGAATACCAATACAAAAAAGAAAAACGAAGGAAAACAAACGGCATAAAACATCCATCGCCAACCGGTCGTTCCGTTCCAAGAAGCTGCAATATCGGCAACCGTAGCATCGACGGGTACGTCTTCGGCAACAAGCATATTGACGATTTGTGCCGCCAGTATGCCCAATACCGTAGTGAGCTGATTAAGCGACACGAGTTTTCCTCGTATATGTGCAGGGGCGATTTCGGCTATATACATGGGCGAAACGTCGGCGGCGAGCCCTATCGCTATTCCCCCGATGAAGCGCGAAACGACAAAAACCGTAAATACGGTCGCCATACCGGTACTCAACGAGGAAAAGAAGAATACCAACGCTGCTACTATCAACAGGCGTTTTCTGCCATATTTGTCTGCCAACGCTCCCGCAATCATCGCCCCGACGAGACAACCCAGCAATGCCACACTCATGGCAACAGCCTGCATGGCATTGTCATGGGCTATTCCGAAAAACGGCTCATAAAACGGCTTTGCCCCTCCGATTACGACCCAGTCATAACCGAACAACAATCCGCCCATAGCCGATACAAGGCATATAAAGTAAACAAATCCTTTTTTATATTGTGTTTTCATGTGTTTGGTTTTAAGGTTTTTATCTTTTACAGGACATTCAATCCCTGATGGTTTATATCGAGCTCCCGCACCTTATCGAGAAATTTTCGGGCTTTCTCTTTCTCGTTCAATCCCAAATAACCCAGCCCCATTACCCAATTGCAATGTATTTGGTTCCGTCGGTTCAGATCGTCTTCCCATATCAAGAGGTCGGGAAGAGATACGGCGAAGTAGTCGATTTTCACGCGATCGAAATAATGCTGTTCACCATGTGTGATGAGTTTATTGAAACGGCTTCGGGCTTTTTTCTCGTCGCCCAATTTTCGCCATGCAAGTCCCTGATAATAAATTTTATCAGGTTGTTGGTCGTTATAAAAGAATGCAATTGCCGGTTCGGCAGAGCCGACGGTGGCTTTTCGGAAACAGCGTTCGGCATTTTCTTTATCGCCCAATCCTTCATAAGCACAGCCCATAAAATAGTATATGTCGTTTTCTTCGGCTCCGGCGAGTTTTCCTTCACCGAGATTGTGCGGGTAGTATTCTGTTTCTTTAAGCAGATTTACAGCATCTTGATAACGTTTTTCGGCAATTGCTTTTTTTGCCAATTCTACACGGCATATAACATATTGTCCCGAAATTTTTCCTTCTCCTCCCTCCCACGGGTGAAATTTCCTCGATGCTATCAACGATTTTGCCTTTTCGTATTCACCCAACTGATTATACAGCGTAACGCGTTCTACGCAAAGGTCGTCGCGCTGTTCCACCAAATGAAGATATTTTTCAAGAAATGCCAAGCGCTCTCTATGCGGTCTGCTCATTTTTTTATACAACTGATCAAGCTCCATCAAGATGCGCGCATCTGTATCATCGAGGGCAAAAGCCTTTTCGAGACAGGCGAGTGCCTCGTCTTTCCGATCGTACTTATTGTAATATGCCAACGCCAGATTTCGCCATGCAGTGGGATAGTTATCGTCTATCTTGACAGAACGTTCCCAGCAGGCGACGGCATCGTCGTACTGACGCGCCCCATACCAGAAGTTTCCGAGATAATACCACGCTTTGCTGTCATTCGTCTGCAAGCGAACGGCATCTTGCAGCATAAGCACTTCTTCCAATTTATTGGGAAAGCAATATTCGGGAGACATCTGTGCCGCTTTTTCATAATAATGTAACGCTTTGGCATCGTCGCCGGCTTTGGCGGCAAAGTAACCGAGTGCGTAATAGACCATCGGATATACGTTGCCATCATTTTTGTTCACCCATAAAAGGAGAAACTGTTCGGCTTCCGTATAAAGTCCGGCACCGGCAAAGTCCGACGCATATTCTATATAGTCGTGTACTGCTGTCGTCGTATTCATCAAAGACATCATTTCGTCAAGCGCCTGTCGGGCGGAATCCCCACCGAGCAGGTACGACTCGAAACGACAGCCCACATTGAATTTATCTATGGCAAGCGACTCGGCAACAAGTGCCACCGCCTCTTCTTTACGTTCCAATTTTCTGAGTAGGGAGGTCTTCAACTGACGGGCTTTATGATTATGCCAATTGCGTACCAGAGAACGGGATACATGGTCGAGAGCCTTCTCGAAATCGCCTCTCATACAATCAATTTGCGCGAGAGCATAATATGCAGGGTCTTGCCATGCAGCACACCATGTCGCTTTATAAAAAGCATCGTAAGCCTCATCGTATTTACCTTGCATTTTAAGGCTCCAACCCAAATTGTAATGCGGCTCGCCGTCGATGGGATTGGGATTGCGCTCCACCAAAGTAGCGATAGCCTTTTCAAAGTAAGGCTGTGCTTTTGCGAACTGTCCTCTGCGCATCAAAAGCAATCCGACAGCGTTGTTGCAGCGAATGTCGCCAGCCTCCCGACTCAAAGCCTCCATATAATAATTCATGGGATTATACGTGGCATGGCGATATTGTTCCAAATGCAAACCGGAGAGATAAAGTTGCTCGATACTGGCAATCTCTTTGGGGTCTTTGGCTGCTTTTGCCGGTTCCGGAATCGGTCTGATTCCTGTTTTCTCGCTCTCGTATTTCACCAAGATTTTACCCTTATCATCGAATACATACACTTTTAAGGCATCGAAATCGACACCCTTCAACGGGAATGTTTCTTTCACCGGTTCGGCAGGAGAAACATTGCAAAGAATATCCATACAAGTTTTGCTGCCGTCGGTTACCCATATTCTCACATTTACATAGATACTTGTCGTATAGAGTATCACTTCGCCTTTTTCCGTTTCTTTTTTGAGGGTAACAATGGCATCTTTGGTTGCATTTTTCACCAATCCTACGGCACTGTAAGGCATGAAATACTGCGACCAACTTTTTTCTTCATACGGCTGCAACCACGTAAAATCGGGCTGATTATCGCAATACATACCCGTCATAAGCTCTATGTAAGGACCATCTTCATCGGTCAGATTCCGATCCCATGCCTGTCCGAAATCACCGTTCCCCCACGTCCATTGCTTTTTACCGGCATTGATATGATGGTCGGCAACATGCAGCAATCCGGCTTCGACATTTTCTTCATAGCCGCCAACAAAGTCGTATTTGGAATTGATAGCCATATAAGAAGTGGGCACCGGAATGTTCTTATACCGAGAAATATCCACTCCCGAAGAATAGTCTTGCTTATAATATACTCCGGTGGCAATGGGGAATGTAGAGACCGCCCGTTTGCCATGATCGAAAACAGCGTTTACGTCGGGCGGAAATACCGAATAGTAATCTTTGTGCACTCTTACAGCCGGATTCGCCCACCACAAAAACGATTGGGGAAACGAAGTGCGGTTATATACTTTCGCTTTTATTTCGAGATATGCTTTTCCGGGATACAATGTAAATCCTGCCATTCCTTTGGTACGGGACATACGTTCCACTTCGGAACACCACACCGTTTTACTTCCGTCGGCAAATTCTTCTATGGTATATTCGGTCGGCAAATAGGTGGATGGTCGATGATGCTGCGGCCAATTAAACTCTATGCCGCCCGAAATCCAAGGTCCTGTCAATCCGACAAGCGCCGGCTTGATAACTTGATTATAATATACAAAATGCCGCTGTTTTACTTTGTCGTATGCCATTTGAACACGCCCGCCGAGCTCGGGAAGAATCATTATCTTCAAATATTCATTTTCCAAGAAAACAGCTCGATACGGTTTATCTTTTTTTTCGTCGAATATCTTTTCTATGACCGGATAGGGATATACGACTCCGGAGCTTCCCTGATAAACTCGTTTTTCAAGAAAAATCGGATTTTTTTCTTCTTTGCCTATATCGTAGGTCGGCAACATAATCGTTTCTGACCAAGCTCTCACTTCGCTTTTCCCCACCGTGCTTTTGATAAGATATGAGGTGATATTTTCCATAATGTGAATATTTTTCGTGTGTTTCTTTTTTATCGGTGGTAAATATATAACTTGAAAACAGGTGCGAAAATGTACGGAATATTTGAAAATATGTAAATTATATGCTCATATTTACCATACCGACAAAATGGGAGCCTGCTATGCAAAGATATAAATTATACAACACGATGCAAAATAATTTAGGAAAATTTTCAAGTTTTTTCTCATTCCTCTCTGAAAGAACATTTGAGAACTTCGTAGCTATCGCAATCTCTACAAAAGAAAACATACGAAACAACGGCATTTTCCAACTATCTCCCGACGAATAATTATTTTTCGGACAAGAAAATTTATTTGCAAAATTTTATCCAACTTTCCACAAACATACTTTCCGGATATTTGCCAATATGGACTTCGGCACGATAACTACTTTTTTCTGTCCATAATAATATATAACACTACCGTCGATGAAAAAATACTATATGAAAAATAAGAATATGTAAATTATATGCGTATATTTGCTATACGATTATCCATACCATGAGCATAAAAACTTTTATTCCTTCGGGGTTTCCGGGTGAAAGGGAGATTATAATTCCGGAAAATTTACTGGAATCCTTAATAAGCAATCCGGTAACCGGACAATTGTATGTTACCCATATCGGCTATTATCCGAATGCCAAATGTCATTACAGAGAGCGACCCAACGGCGCAGAACAATACATATTCATATATTGTGAAAACGGTATCGGCTGGGTAGAGTATAACGGAAACCGCATGATACTGTCAAAAAATCAATTTATCATACTTCCGCCATTTGAAAAACATGCGTATGGGTCGGGCGACAAAAAACCGTGGAGTATATACTGGATACATTTTCAAGGGACAAACGCCTCTTTTTTCAACTCTATCATGGGGCGCAATATCGAAATAAAAGAGGCGGACAACAGCCGTATTCAAGACCGGCTTATCCTGTTTACAGAAATATACCGGAATATCGAGCGCGATATATACGACATCGACAATCTCCAATACACGTCTTTCTGTCTGCTGCACTTCTTGGCGTCTCTAAAATACATCAAATCGTTTCGCGAAATAAAAAGCATCGGAAAAATAGACAATATTCAAAAATGCGTACAATTCATGAAAGACCATTTGGAAGAAAAAATCACGCTCAAAGATATTGCCGATTTCGGCGGCTATTCCATCACGAGAATCAATACGCTTTTCAGAATAGAAACCGGATTGACTCCTATGGAATATTTCTCCAATCTGAAAATTCAAAGAGCTTGCATATATCTTCGGGATTCCGACTTGAAAATCAAAGAAATCGCTTTCAAGCTCAACTACTTCGATCAGTTTCACTTTTCAAAAACCTTTTACAAAAAAATGGGGATACCGCCTCAACGATATAGAAAAATGGCGCAATCGACCCAAACCGTCATGCCCCATATTTTATAAGAACGAAGTTATTTCTAAAAACAAAAAAGGTCGCGCTTTACAGCGCGACCTTTTTTCATGTATAGAAGAGTCGATTATTCGGCATCGACGCCCCATTGCTGTTTCGACAGGCGTTTGTAGTTGTTGTAACGCCATTGTGCGTTCTCCTTGGCGGCAGCGAAGAGTTGTTCGGCTTCGGCAGGATATTGTTTCATAACCGATGCGTAGCGTACTTCGCCTTTGAGGAAGTCCTCGAACTTATCCCATTGCGGCTCTTTGCTGTCGAGCGTGAAAGGATTCTTGCCTTCGGCTTCGAGTTCGGGGTTGTAACGCCACAAGTGCCAGTATCCGCATTCAACGGCAGCAGCCTCCTCGGCTTGGGCATGACCCATGCCTTTTTTGAGACCGTGGTTGATACAGGGAGCATAAGCGATAACAATCGAAGGACCGTTATAGGCTTCGGCTTCGCGAATGGCTTTCAAGGTCTGAGCCTGATCGGCACCCATAGCCACCTGTGCGCAATATACGTAACCGTAGGTCGATGCGATGAGACCGAGGTCTTTTTTGCGAACACGTTTGCCGGCAGCGGCAAATTTGGCGATAGCGCCGAGCGGGGTGGCTTTGGAGGCCTGACCGCCGGTGTTGGAGTAAACCTCCGTATCGAGAACGAGAATGTTTACATTCTTGCCCGATGCCAATACGTGGTCGAGACCGCCGAATCCGATGTCGTACGAAGCACCGTCGCCGCCGATAATCCACTGCGATTTCTTAACGAGGAATTTGCCGAGTGCGGCAATGCCTTTGCAGAATTCGCATTTGTCGGCGTTGGCTTCTACGATAGGACGTATCTTGGCAGCCAGTTCGACACTCTTTTCGGTGTTCTCGCGGTTTTCTATCCATTCGCCGAAGAGAGCTTTCACGTCGGCGGGAGTGCCTTCGGCTTCGATAGCGCCTTTCATAAGACTCTCGATGCGGTTGCGCATTTTCTCGACAGCGAGCGTCATACCTAAACCGAACTCGCAGAAGTCCTCGAAGAGGGAGTTAGCCCAAGCAGGACCGTGTCCCTTTTCGTTGGTGGTGTAAGGAGTCGAAGGTATGGAACCGGAGTAGATAGAGGAGCAACCGGTAGCGTTTGCCACCATTTCGCGGTCGCCGAAGAGTTGCGAGATGAGTTTCACATACGGAGTTTCACCGCAGCCGGAGCAAGCGCCGGAGAACTCAAACAACGGAGTAGCGAATTGCGAATTTTTGGGATTGGCTTTTACATCTACCAAGTGTTGTTTGCTCTTCACGTTGTTTACGCAGTATTCCCAGTTGGGAGCTTCGGCGAGTTGTCCTTCGAGAGGCTTCATGGCGAGGGCTTTGCCTTGCTTGTTGCCCGGACATACATCGACGCAGTTGCCGCAACCGAGGCAGTCGAGTACATCGACCTGCATTCTGAACGTCATGCCTTCGAACATCTTGCCCACCGCTTTAATCGTCGTGAAGTGTGCGCCGGCTTGTTCGGCAGCGTCGAATACGAACGGACGAATGGCAGCGTGAGGACAAACATACGAACATTTGTTACACTGGATACAGTTTTCGGGAGTCCACTCGGGAACGAAAGCAGCCACACCGCGTTTTTCGTATTTGGCGGTTCCCTGCGGCCACGTACCGTCTTCGATGCCTTTGAATGCGGAAACTTTCAACAAGTCGCCGTTCTGGGCATTGATAGGACGCACGATTTCGTTGATGAAAGCGGGGTCGTTGTTTGCCGCTTGCTCATCGTCGGGCAGGTTAGCCCATGCCGGATCGACAGCGAGCTGTTTGTATTCGCCACCGCGATCGACGGCTGCGTAGTTCTTATTAACCACATCTTCGCCCTTCTTGCCATACGACTTCACGATGAATTTCTTCATCTGTTCGATAGCCAAATCGACGGGTATGACGCCGGTGATGCGGAAGAATGCCGATTGCAGAATGGTGTTGGTGCGGTTGCCGAGACCGATTTCCTGTGCTATCTGCGTGGCGTTGATGTAGTAAACTTTGATATTCTTCTGTGCGAAATAACGTTTTACGTTGTTAGGCAGATTCTTTACCAGCTCGTCGTCGCTCCAAATGGTGTTGAGCAGGAACGTGCCGTTCTCGCGAAGACCGCGCGTTACGTCGTACATACGCAGGTAAGCCTGTACGTGGCAAGCCACGAAGTTAGGCGTGTTTACGAGGTAGGTCGAGCGAATGGGGCTGTCGCCGAAACGGAGGTGCGAGCAGGTGAAACCGCCCGATTTCTTCGAGTCGTACGAGAAGTAAGCCTGACAGTGTTTGTCGGTGTTGTCGCCGATGATTTTTACGGAGTTCTTGTTGGCACCTACCGTACCGTCGGCGCCCAAGCCGTAGAATTTGGCTTCAAACATACCTTCGCCGCCCATGGCGATTTCTTCTTTCGGAGGCAGGGAGGTGAACGTTACATCGTCGATGATGCCGAGCGTGAAGTGATTTTTCGGTTCGGGCAAAGCGAGGTTCTCGTATACGGAAAGTATTTGAGCCGGCGTGGTGTCGTTGGAGCCGAGACCGTAGCGTCCGCCTACAATCATGGGGGCGTTCTTTACGTCGTAATAAGCCTCTTTCACATCGAGATAGAGGGGTTCGCCATTGGCACCCGGTTCTTTGGTGCGGTCGAGTACGGCAATGCGTTTTGCGCTTGCGGGAACGGCAGCCAAGAGGTGTTTTACCGAGAACGGGCGATAGAGGTGTACCGATACGAGACCCACTTTCTCGCCTTTGGCGGCGAGGTAGTCGATAGCTTCGCGAGCAGCTTCGGTAACAGAACCCATAGCGATGATTACGCGGTCGGCATCGGCAGCGCCGTAATAGTCGAACAGACCGTATTTGCGACCGGTGATTTTCGAGATTTCGTTCATGTACTCTTCCACGATGCCGGGAACGGCGTTGTAGAAGCTGTTGCACGATTCGCGGTGCGTGAAGAAGGTATCGGGGTTTTCAGCCATACCGCGAGCTACCGGATTCTCGGGATTGAGAGCGCGGTCGCGGAATTCTTTCAATGCCTTCTGGTCGATGAGCGGAGCGAGGTCTTCGTTTTCCAACATCTCGATTTTCTGTATCTCGTGCGAGGTACGGAAACCGTCGAAGAAATTGACGAAAGGCACACGCGACTTGATGGTGGAGAGGTGTGCCACACCGGCGAGGTCCATCACTTCTTGTACGGAACCTTCGGCCAACATGGCGAATCCGGTCTGACGGGTGGACATCACATCTTGGTGGTCGCCGAAGATACAGAGGGCGTGCGATGCCAATGTACGTGCCGACACGTGGAATACGCAGGGAAGAAATTCACCGGCGATTTTGTACATGTTGGGAATCATCAGCAAGAGACCTTGCGAAGCGGTGTAGGTCGTAGTGAGCGCACCGGCTTGCAACGAGCCATGTACAGCGCCGGCGGCACCGGCTTCGGACTGCATTTCTTGCACCGTAACAGTTTCGCCGAAGATATTTTTTCTTCCGGCGGCAGCCCATTCATCGACGTACTCGGCCATCGTCGAGGACGGAGTGATGGGGTAGATGGCAGCCACTTCGCTGAACATATACGAGATATGGGCAGCGGCTTGGTTACCATCGCAGGTAATGAATTTCTTTTGTTTGCTCATACAGTTAATATTTGAGGATTAAGGTTAATTTTCAAGTTGGATAGCAAAGTTAATATAAAAAACCGAATAACCACAAAGGAATCTTATTTTCTTTTCCGATTTCGCAATTATCGAGCGCATAAAAACAGTCGGAATTGGTCCTTCCCCGCACGGAATCGCCCTCGATGCGAAAGTTATATTTTTCATCTACAAGGAAATGCGCATTCCTTACACCTTCGTTCAGGCGATAGTTTTTATGCAGGGCGTTATAGAAAAAAGTTTCCCGCAGGGCTTGGGGCGAAATGTCTTCGGGGCAAATCGGGTACATCAGGTTGGTGTTGTGCATATAGATGCGCGCCGGTTTGCGGGGAAACTCCTCGCCGACAGGATAGAGCATATTGATGAGCCGTGCGTCTTTGAGGTATTTGATATAATTGACGACCGTCGCCCGCGAAGTGCGTATCGCCTCGCTGAGGCGACTCACGTTGGGTGAGCAGGGCGACGATACCGCCAGCAGATAGAGCAGGCGGCGTATTTTGGGCAGATAGGTAAATTCTATTTGTTTGATAAAGAGTATATCCACTTCCATCATCATGTTCATAGTCTTCACCAGATTCTCGGAAAAGTCGTGCTGTTCGAGAAAGAAGGGGTAAAAGCCGTGATGCAGGTATTCGCGGAAGTAGGGCAAGGGGTGTATGCGGCTCGTTATTTCGCCGGCAAGGGCGGTGTGGCGGGCGAGCAGGTCGTCGAGGCGCAGGGCGGGAAAGTCGGTGCCTGCCATCAGATTGAAAAATTCGCGAAAGGAATAGCCGCGCAGATCGTACGAATCGACGATTTCGGAGATGGGCGAGGGTTCTTCGCGCAGGCGCATCACCGACGAACCGGCAAAGACGATATGCAGGTCGGGGCAGCGATGATAGCACTGCGCCAACTCCTCCTGCCACGACGGATATTTGAATACTTGGTCGATAAGCAGACAGCGCCCGCCCGCTTCGTAGAAGCGTTCGATAAAGTCGGAGAGTTTTTTGTCGGCAAAATAGAGGTTGTTGAGGTTGATGTAAAGACACGCGCGATTGTCGGCGCCGTATTTTTCGCGAGCATACTGCAAGAGAAACGTGGTCTTGCCCACGCCGCGGCTGCCTTTGATGCCGATGAGGCGGCGCGACCAGTCTATTTCCTGCATCAAGCCACGCTTCACAGGCGATTTTACGTGTTCTACAAGGTATTTGTGCGTTCTGTAAAAAGTCTCCATCTCGTTCCTGCCGATAAGACAAGGCAAATATACATTGCTTTTTCTTTTTTTGCAAAGCGGGGATAGCAATTTTTTTCGAATAATTTCACGGATTGTTTTTTCTGAAAATCGGCGCACGGCGAAGCAAGACCGCCCGCCGGAAAAACGGAAACAAACGACGATTATTATTTTTTCGGGGCAAAGCGGCGGGCGTTGTCGTCGCGTTTCTTCGCCGATTGCGTCTTGTCGCCGTCCTCCGTATTTGCCGGCTTTTCCACCGGAAATATGCCCGTCGTGTGGCGTATCGTGTAGCGGGTCATCTCTTCGTTGGAAACGAAACCCACGCCCTCGATGATGCGATCGACGCGCTCGATGTGAATGGCGCTGTCGGAATAGATGCTCTTCTGTTTCTGGTCCCAATAGATTTCTTCGGTGGCGAAACGTTCGTCCTGCATGTTCTCGATATGCACGTTGCCGCGAAGCCGCCACAGCTGCTTTTTATTGAAAAAGGTCGCCGTATCGCCGACGATGAACGATTCGGTGTTGAAATTCTCGTCGAATTTTTCGACATAGATTCCTTGCGGAAAAGCCCAATAAGGCTCGGCGGCTTTTTCGAAAATGCGCCACTCTTTGGCTTTGATGCGATAGCGGGTTACTCCGGAATCGGAAATAAGCGTATTGACGTCGAATGTCGAAAGCGACGGCACGTCTTGTTCATTGTCGAAACTCGCCACGAATGTTTTTTTCTCTTTTTGGCAGGAGGTCAGCACGGGAAGGCTTGCCATGCAGACAACGACGGCAGCGACAGCGAGCAGAGGAAACGGTATGTGTCGATTTTGCATTTTCATATCGGGCGCCTCTCCCCTGTCCGGCTATTGCAGCCGGTTCTTATAGAACCACATTTCATTGAAAGTAAGTCCGATGGAAACCCGAAATTCATTTTCCGTTACCGACGACGAAGGCGTAGTGCGGCGGTTTTGGTAACCGAATGTGATATTGATAATCGACTTGTTACGTTTCATCGGAAGTCCGGCGCCTATGGTAAATCCCGTCTCCCACAAATCGTTGTAGGTGTTGTCCGCCGCCTTGATGCGGGAGTATGAGCGACACACGTTCACGCCGGCACGATAGCGCACGCTTTGGAAAAAGGTGGAAGAATAGAGTTTCGGCATAAATTCCGCACCGACAATCACTTGCAGGTAATTGTTGAAATATGAGGTGGAACCGGCATATTTCGCTTTGCTCCACGGCTGGAATGTAACGTCGATACCGGCGGTAAGACGGTCGTCATAAGTATAAGTAAAACCGACACCGTAAGTAGCGGGAAGGGAATAACCGTCTTTCAGTTTCACCGTATCGTTCTGGAAAGCGACCGTATTTCCGGAGGAGACATTATAGGCGCCTCCCCGTATGTAGCCCTTGCCGAGCAATTTTTTTGCAGGAGTGTAGAGAATGCCGAGCGTAAAGCGATTTTTGGCGTTGAGCCGGCAAGTATATTGTGCGCCTATTTCGACACGGAAATCCGAGATGTCCAATACGCTCTCGAACAGCGTGGCATTCACAGCATCGAGCGACGACACCGATACGGAATTGTTGTTCAATTCGCCGAAAAGATAATCGACGTTGAATCCAAGTGAAAATCCTTTGTATATGTATGCGCCAAGCCCGAGGAATGCCTCATTGAGACTGCCTTCACCGGTCTGCCGCACCGAGCCGTTGGTAATGCTGCCCGCATAGTCGTAACCCACCGTCGAATAGGGCACGACGCCCAAACTCGCCGCCAGCCAGTTGGCTAAGGGAAATTGCAGGGCAATATAGTCGAAACTCCAACTGACACGGTTTTCTTTTGCCGTACCCTCCTTCATGGAGTTCGAGAGAAGACTCGCACCGAAGTCGCACAAAAACGTCAGCGTGTCGATAGCGGCATACGAAGCAGGATTCTTCACGTTTATCTGTTTTCCGCTCTGTACGGCATAGCCCAGCCCGTCCATAGCGCGCGAAGCACCGATGCCCCGATTGTCGAGGACACCGTACCCGTATCGGGAATAGGGGCTGTTTACATTGGTCTGCGCCCGCAACGAAAGCGTCGGAAGCAGCAGCCCGAGAAAAAACAGAAAAAGAAAAATCTTATTTCTTACCATATTGCAATATCCGGTTTAACCCTTTGAGTACGATACATTCATCTACAAAGATGGGAGTTTTTAATTTGTCTGCCAATAAAAACGCATCACCACCCGTTAAAAAAATCAAAAGTTGCGGATATTCCTGTCGCAAAGCATTTATATATCCTTCTATTTCGTAACAGATTCCGCGCACGGCGCCTGCCCGCATCGCTGTCTCGGTGTCGCAGCCAAGCGCGGGAGTATCGCCTTTTTTCTCCACCAACGGCAGTTTTTGCGTATAGGCGTGCATAGCTTTCAAACGCATCTTCGCGCCCGGAGCTATGTTGCCGCCGCGATAATGCCCGTCGGCAGTGAGCAGGTCGTAGGTGATGCAGGTGCCGGCATCGACCACCAACAGGTCTTTACTGGGCGCTTCTCCGGCTGCCCCCACAACGGCGGCAATGCGGTCGCGCCCCAACGTCTGCGGCGTGCGGTAATCGACAGCAACGGGCAGCGGCGTATCGGCATCGAACCACACAAACTCCGGCACGCGGGCTTGCAGACTTGCTACAACCGATGCATCGGAACGGACAACCGACGAGTAAATGCACGCCGATATGTCATGACGCGAAAAAAGCGTGTCGAGATACTCCGCATCGAAGCGGCGCACCCGCTCGACAAAAGCCGGTTCGCCGTCCGTCGTCGAAAACAACGCCGTCTTTACAGAGGTATTTCCTTCATCTATGACCAGTCGCATGGCTCGATTGTTGCCGGAAGGAGAACTTCGCCCGAAACAACCCGATGCTTCCGCCTCCTTTCGACGGCAAAGATACGAAACCCCGACGAATTTCCGGCGAAATGTCGCCGTTTATTTTTCAAATGTCTCTTTTAGGCAGGAAAAATCGAAACACAAATTCTATCGGGAACGTTTTCGGGAAAACAAATCGAATACGCATTTACCACGAATCTCTCTCAATTCCGTACACCCTTCAAAGACAGACACTCCCCATTTTACGACACTTGCCGATATGGTTATCGACCGCAATCCCGTACAGCGGTAAAAGGCATAAGAATCAATAAATTCAATGCTGTTCGGCAACGTTACCGATGTCAAGTCGCGGCATAAAGAAAACGCATAAAAACCGACCGCCGTAACGCGATAAGTCGTGCCGCTATGTTTCACCACCGGAGGCACCGATATATTGCCTGCATATTTTACGTCGCCCCACGTTACCTCCACTGTCAAATTGCGAGAAGAGGTTATGTTGTAATATATGCTGTCGCAGACGAAATCGTATGCCTGCAACGGTAAAGCCACACCCCACAAAAACAATAACAACAAATAGAAAATTTTCATTTCCGTTCCTGTTTTCTCGGTTATCGTATGCGACTGTAAAATTATAAATATTAAACACTAATGCAAAACTTATTTCAAAAATTTCAGATTCTTTCCGATAAAAATTTTTTCGGACAGCGAGATCCGACCCTGAGACGCCGCTGCCTTTCAGTGCGAAAACATAAAAAACCGCCCCGCCATTCACATGGCAGGGACGGCAAAAAAGAATTTTATTAACTATTAAAATCCCTTATTCGGTCTTTCAGGCGGCAAGTCTTATCGGGCGATTATCATCGTCTTGCCGTTCACGATGTAGGCTCCGGCAGACAGCGTGCCGAGGGCAGCGGCATCATCGGCTTCGAGTACCAACACGCCTTGCAGGTTATACACCGTTATACCCTCGGCGTCTTGCTTCGTCTCCGTTACAGCATCGGGTTCTTCTACCGGCACTATCGTTTCGAAAGCATTCCATCCTTCGGCGGCTTGATAAGCCGCCACAGCACCGGCGGGCACATAGAGCGTACAGTTGGCGTACTCCACGCCGTAAAAAATCGTCGCGTCGGCTCGAGCCGGCACCGGATTGTGTACGGTTACCGACTGCAATCCCGAACACTCCGAAAACGCTTCGCTGCCGATAGCGGAAATACTGTCGCCCAATACTATCGACTGCAATGCCTTACAATTGAAAAAGGCTTTTTCACCGATAGTCGTAACATTTTCAGGTATTGTTACCGACGTAAGTTCCGTACAATTGAAGAAAGCCCCTGCGCCAATCGTCGCAATGCCGTATTTTTTTCCGCCGTATTCCACCGACTCCGGTATAGACAGCAGGGAAACAAAGCCGGCATATTTACGGGCTGTCTTGACCACTTCCACCGTCAAACGCTCGGAGGAAAGAATCTTGTAACAAAAGTCACCGCTCTCGAAATCGTACGCGGCAGCTTCTATCGGCAAGATTGTTCTGAATTTTTTCCACGTCTTCGTCTTTGCATATTGCTCTTTCGCGTCGGCAGGTACATAGAGCGAACAAGTGGAGTACACGCCGCTCTCGAAAATGAACGAGCCGAGCTCTGCCGGTACAGAATTATAGACGGTTATCCACTTCAATCCCGAACACTCCGAAAACGCTTCGCTGCCGATAGAGGCAAGGCTTTCGCCGAAGATTACCGACTGCAATCCCTCGCAATTGGAAAATGCACCGTTACCGAGCGAGACAACTTTATCGGGTATCGTTATCGTCGTCAGACTGCGGCAATGAAAAAAAGCGAAGTTACCAATTGCGGCAACGCTGTCGCCTATTATCACCGACATCAAATTTTCACAACCGGAAAAAACAGAATTTCCGATGGTCACAACGTTTTCAGGTATCGTCAGTGCCGTCAATCCGGTGCAGTTCCAAAAAGCCGAATCGCCAAGGGTCGTAACGCTGCCCGGAATTGTTACCGATGTCAAACTCGTGCATTCGGAAAAAATCCTGTCGCCGATAGCGATGACACGATAGGCTTCGCCATTGTATTCCACCGATTCCGGAATGGATAATTGGGAAACAAAACCGGCGTGGTCTTTAACGGTCTTGACGACCTCTACCGTAAAATCTTCGCTGGAAAGAATATTATAACAAAAATCGCCAACCTCGAAATCCGCAGCCGGCAATATACTGCTCCATAAAAGCGCGGCAGACAAAATGATTACACTCCGTTTCATGTTTTTCATGTCTTTCGTTTTTTTCGTCTTGCAAAAATATTCCAAGAAAATAACAATTCAAAACTATTCTTGAAAATTTTACTCTTTTTGATTTTTTTGCCACTTTGTTGAAAACGAAACAGAAATAAACGAAAGACAGCTGCGGTGCACAATATATATGCTGTACCCGATGCCGGCACGAAAACTTCGGGGACAAAATATTTCCGTTACCGGAAAGTTTGCGTATATTTGTAGGGTACATTACAGGCGTATGGCATGAAAGAATCGTTACGAAAAATATGGTCGCTCCTGCGGCGCGTGCCGCTGATCGTATATATCGGAGGCGTGCTGCTGTTCGAGATGGCATTTCTCGACGAAAACAGCTTCGTACAGAGTTATCGTTACAGCCGGCAGATTGCACGGCTGAAAGCGACCGCCGCGCAATACCGCGAAGTGATAAA
>CANQQA010000009.1 GCA_947625885.1 uncultured Bacteroidales bacterium | reverse complement strand
CGAAGAATCGGAGAGATGGCTCTGTTGCCGGGTGTGCGCCCTTTACGATGTTCGGTCATATCCTGAGCCTTGCACCAGACATACTTGCCGTTTGCCGTTGAATTGCGTTTAATCTCTCGGCAAACGGTCGATTTACTGACACCTATGAGTTGAGCAATTACTTCTTGTGTCGTTTTTCTTTGCAGTTCCAGGTAGATTACATACCTTTGCTCACGGGTTAAATGTTTATACATAAGCAATACAAAAGTATTTAATCCGGGGGAGGAGGCAAAAATCCTCCCCGTTTTTTGTATTGCCGATTGATACTATATCGTTCGTCAAGTTTTCCGCACTTAATCCTTTCTGCTTTGCTTCAAGATGTGAAACAGATATTCCTTTTGTTGCACTTCTATCTTGACTGAACAGTTAGATATTCCACAACCTCAGAATCAGCGGCGTGAATTTTCTGTTATTTTCAGCCTGCATTCTGAAAGACACCTCGTATTGATTACCGCAACGAGCTGATACCAAAAATGAGAATGAATTGCATCGCCTCACTTGGAAAACTGGTCGTTTGAAATGTCGAATTCGTGGGGTAGGGCACCAGTTGAAGAAATTTCCATGTCTATCTTTATGTGGTTAGTGAATCTGCCAAAAATATAGGTGCCTATAAATTTCTACTTCATTAAACGCATAAATGTCAAGGAGATTCACATCTCCTTGACAAATCCGAATAAGATAATCGTTATCCATGAGATCGTTACCGTGCGAATCGCGTTCTCTGATACGACCATCACGCCCATGTATAAACAACTCCGACTGTTGGTTTCGTGAGATTTCCCGAGCTCGTGCTATTGCAGCAGCTTGGGTATCAAAAATGGAAGTAAGTTTAGAATTACCTTCACCTCTAATTCCCCATTTACCATTTGTTGGTACTACGTGTTGGTTTTTACCCATTAAATACATCTCCTTTCTAAAATTTTATTTTACAGGATATCTGTATATCTTAATTTGATTAGCACAATAAACGTAACAATTGGCATTATATGACAGATATTTTGTAATTTCATACACGATATGCCATAATGGCAGCACGGCATTTTTATGGGTATTTCACCAATTTCAACTGAATAGTCTATGGTTTGGGAGCTGTTGGAGCGCTTGTTCCTTTCCGATGATTTAAAGCAGCTCTATCAGACCACAGGTATAATAAGCGAAATCCGGAACAGAAAATAATGCAGAGATTGATTTTCTATTCAAATATTTGCTATCTTTGTCGCCATGAAGAATATATTGCAGATTTTGGGTAATACGCCGGTAACTACGGCAGCCATCGCATCGCTGTATCCGGAGATTTCAGGGGCGAACCAGAAAGTGTCGGCATTGGAAAGCAACGGGGATATCATCAGACTGAAACGGGGGCTTTATGTAGTAAGCCCTGAGATTTCCGGCAGAAGAATATCTACAGAGCTCGTCGCCAATCATTTGTATGCTCCTTCTTATGTGTCGCGCCTCAGTGCCTTGCGTTGGTATGGTCTAATCCCTGAGAGAGTTGCAACGACTCAGAGCATGACAGTGAAGCATTCCCGAAAATTCGTCAATTCCATTGGGATATTCGAATACACTTGCGTCAGCCGTGAATACTTCTCCATCGGGCTGCGCCACATGGAAACAGATGGAGCCGGATTTATCATCGCCGGTCAGGAAAAGGCTCTGTGCGACCTTGTAATTACCACATCAGGTGTAAATCTCCGCTACCGCGAAGAGGCAAGAGCGTATCTGGAAGATAATCTGAGGCTCGATATGGATGCTTTCCGCACATTCGATCTGTCAATACTCAAACAATGCGCACAGTACGGAAAGAAAGCCGCATCTATACAAACAATTATAAAACTGCTTGAACAATGAATGCACTATACGAGCGGATGCTGTCGGCATACGACCAAAGTACGGATACCGGTCGCCGGAATGCAATATATGAAGTCAGCCAGCAATTGGTATTGGCTGGACTTTCCAATGGCGGATTTTTCGACAAAGCAGCTTTCTATGGCGGCACCTGCCTGCGGATATTCCACGGGCTCGACCGTTTCAGTGAAGACATGGATTTTACGCCGTTGAAAGAAGAGCGGTCTTTTAACTTCGAGCAATATTTTCAGCCCATTATAGACCAGTTTGCCGTTGTCGGGCGAACTGTGGAGATTAAAAAGAAAGACAAGAAAAGTTTTGGAAAGGTTGAGTCTGCATTTCTGAAAGACAATACAGATGTTTATGATATTTCCTTTCAGACGGAAAGGTCGGTTAAAGTCAAAATTGAAGTCGATATCGTTCCTCCCATGAAGTTCTCCACAGAACAGAAACTGCTTCTTCAGCCGATGTCCTTTATGACGCGTTGCGTCGCGCTTCCCGATTTGTTTGCAGGGAAGATGCACGCCCTTGTATTCCGTGCATGGAAGTCGCGCGTAAAAGGGCGTGACTGGTATGACTTTGAATGGTATGTAAGAAATGGCATTGAACTTGATTTCCGGCATCTTCAGGAACGGATACGCCAGTTTAATGGTCGGGAGATGGCTTTGAACGAATTTACGGATGAATTGAAAAACCGTCTCGCCACAACTGACATCAATCAGGTGAAAGCAGATGTACTGCCCTTTCTCAACAATCCCCGTGAATTGGAGATATGGTCCAACGACTATTTCTTGCAATTGGCAGATATGATAAAAATAAAATAGCGGATTTTATACTATTATTTGTTGATTTATCGCTATATTTGCGGTACAGAGTTACGGCAGAGAAAACAGGCAAGAAGATGCGGTACGAGCGGATTTCCAACCTCCTCAGAATCAGCGATGTGAATTTCCCCGTAATTTTCTGCCCACATTCCGAAAGGCACCTCGTACCGATTTGTGCAGCAACGTGCTGTCTGTCAGAAATGTGAATAAAGTGCGTCGGAAAGTGAGAGGGTCGAGACAACCATAACTATTAACAACCATAACCGGTTATAAGTAGTTATTACAAACACATTGATATTCAATGCGTTTTATTTTTTTTGTTCACTTTCCGGTTGCTATTTGGAATTTCCCGTTTTTACGCATATCTTTTGGTCGCTCAATCTGTGGGCGGCGGTTATGGAGGCGGGGGCTTCCGTCGGAACTCGCAAGGTTATCGGCTTGGAGTACCGCCGGTGTGAATTTGTATATAATCGCCTATATATATTTTGTTCGGTTTCGTTAGTTTACAAAAGTAGGGATGCCCGGTTACTTCGACAAAATCGACAGTCTTCTTAAAAATAGAAATAAGAATCTGTTCCAATTCATAAAAAAAGAGTGTCTAATGTTAGACATTAGACACTCTCGGTAAAACCTATTTTTCGGTCTGTTAATAACCGAAATAGTATTTAATCGAGTGTTCGCCTTCTTCGTCTTCACCCTTCATTTCGAAGGAGGTGATTTGTCCATCCTTATTTACTTCCGGCACAAACGTAATATCTCCCTCGGTGTCGGATTCAAGCAAATTGGGCGTTGACGGGATCAGACCGCAGAGAATTGCGTAATCGATTTCTCCAATACTGCCATAAAGAAATATGAGCAGGTTCAGATCGATGCCCTTATTGTTCAGTACAGCCGAAGCTGTGCAGCCGCTTTCTTCTCCGGTTTCAGGGTCGATCAGGATAGTCGCCAAGTTCTTATTATCATCGTACGTTGCCTTGAATATATCGACAGAAGAGACAGGATTTTCATCTTCATCTTCTTCTACTGCCGATATCTTTTCGAGCATTCCATTGTTCCCATACTCATACTTAATGACACCATAGAGAGCATCCTTAACATATCCTTTTTCATTCAATGTAAATTCGATCTCACCAAACTCACTCTCCACATCCCCTGTAATGGTAACTTTGTCGGTGTTGTAGGTAATGTTAACTTCCTTTGTACCTTGTATTTCTCCCTCAGACGTATAGCTATCGTTCTTGATGGTCGTGATTTTCTTGTCTGTATAGGTCAAGGTGAGCAGGTTGTAAAAGCCTTCCGTATCACCGGGGATTCTGATCGTCTTTATCAATGCTTCGGGGTTGACGGGGGGATACATTACCGTAACCTTGCAAGTATCCGTTTTTCCACCGGCAGCGGCGGTAACGACTGCTTCACCGGCAGCGAGGGCTGTAACCATACCCTCGTCGTTCACCGTAACGACTTCGGGTTTGTCGCTCGTCCAAGTGACGGTTTTGTCATCGGCATTCTCCGGCGTTACGGTGGCGGTGAGTTGTAGCGTGTCACCGACAGTCAAATCCACGGTCTTTTTGTCGAGCGATATGCCCGATACTTCCACTGTTGCGGGTTTGACGGTAACCTTGCAGGTAGCCGTTTTTCCATTGGCAGTGGCGGCGGTAACGACTGCTTCACCGGCAGCGACGGCTGTAACCACACCCTTCTCGACGTCCACCGTGACGACGTCGGTGTTGTCGCTCGCCCAAACGACGGTTTTGTCATCGGCATTCTCCGGCATTACGGTGGCGGTGAGTTGTTGCGTGTCACCGACAGTCAAATCCACGGTTTCTTTGTCGAGCGATATGCCCGATACTTCTACACTGTCGTTGTCGTCATCGCAGGCGACCATTGCCGTTCCTATCGTAGCGGCAAGCATCAGATAAAAGATTTTTTTCATAATAATTTGTATTAAAATTAAAAAAGGTTGTTATTTCGTATTGGAGGAAAGCTGCGGGGGCATAAAAAGCCCTGCGATTCCGGGTTTGATCCATTTTTTCTCCGCAAAGCGGTTCGTCCGAGGATCGAAAGTCAGCAATGTTTCGAAACTTTCACTATCGTTTACGCCGTAGATCATTCCGGTTTTCGGGGAGTAGACCGGGCAATCGAACCCTGTTCCGGATACGGAAAGGAGTTCTACAGCCCCTTCGCCGCCGATTGTCCATCGGCGGACGTCGTCGATCCGCAGCACTTTCGTCCCTACGGCATCGCCGTCGTCCAGCTGCGTGGCGAAACAGTAAAGCCGATCCTCCGCCACGGCATATGCATACCGATAATCCGCATTGTTCCCCGTACGGAAGACCTCTCCCGTCAGCAAGTCGAGCGTAAAGGTCGATTGCGCCATGCTCTCTCCCTGTCCCATATTGCCGTAGACGAGCAGCACCTGTTCGGCAGGGTAGTAGACGAACCGCTGGTCGGGAACCAGAATGCGTACGCTGCCGAAAGCCGTAAAATCGAATTTTCGAATCTCCCGTTCGTCCGATGCCGACCACTCCACGAGGGTATAGATCCGATTTTCCTTGATATCGGTTTTGAGCAAATGAAATTTGCCGTCGATCTGCCCCATGGCGAAAAAATCCTCGATCTGGCGTGGTGTCGTCCGGTCTCCTGTGAGCATGTTGTAGGCGCCTATGTCATACAGCTCCTTGATCCACCCGTCGACGACGTAGACGCCGTGGCTGGCGTAATAGAGCATTCCGTCGGGCAACGCTTCGACATAGCCCGAAAAATCGAGGTCTTTGGTGCCGCTGTCGGGCAGCGGTTCGTCGGCGATGATCTGTTTGGAAACCGACGCAGGATAGACCTCCAACCGTTCCCCTGCCAAAACGTATATTTCGAAATCGCCCGATTCATAACTGTCGCCCGAGATATTTATTCCTCCGATGCGCGTCGTGGCGTCGTTCTGTTGGAGAATCACGGCATAGAATCCTGTTTGCAGCGTATCGGGAACGGCAATGCGCACCGAGTTTTCGTCCGCATGCACCACTTGGACCTCCGTCGCGGAGGTCGCGCCGTTGAGTTGCAGGGAAATCCGGCAGTCCGCGGCAAATCCGTGTCCCTGTATCGCAACCTCTTCGCCGACAGTTCCCTGCCGCGGAATGGTCAGTTCGGCGATCGGTCGGTACGGATTCAGCTGTTCTTTCTCCGTTTCCTTGTCGGCGCAACCCGCCAACAGCAGGCATACACTCAATAGCGATAACAATCGTTTCATACTCCTGTTTCCTTTGTATTCTTACAGGTTGTCGATCATGTTTTGTATTTGTATGGACAGTGCCGGGTTCTGGAACTGCAACGACACGGTATATGCCTGCTTGTAGCACTTGCGGGCATTCTCGATGTCGGGAAGCATTTTGTAGCAATCCCCGTTCATGATGAGCAGCTCCATCTGCTCTGCCACCTCTAATCCCTCGAACTGCAACGCCCGGGTAATCCATTCGATGCCTTTACGGGCTGCCTCGACCGGCAGTTTGCCGTTCAGCGCCTCATAAAGCGTTTGGATCGCGGACGAGTAGTCGCCGGCTACGACCGTCTTGCCCAGTTTGCCGAGGTATTCGTCCATCAGCGAAATATATTGCGCCACATTCTTGCGGTTATAGATAATATAAGAAGCGTCGCTCAGGTATTTCATGCTGGTATAGGAGTCCATCGGACTGTTTTTGAGCATTCCGTCATAAGCGGGTTTCAGGTCGCCCTTGATACGTTCGAGCCGTTTCAGGTAATCCATGTCGCCTTTTTCCGCCAATTTCTGCGTGAGCTGCATGTTCAGCATGAAGAGAAAGGCATCGACTTGCTCTACGCCCACTTTCGGGGCTACGGTGGCGTAATTTTTCGCCACGTATTCGAACACCTCGTCGTTCTTCGACGTTTCGGTATGGTAGGCTGCAAGGATTTTGAAATCTTCGGGATTCATCCATTCCGAGAGCGGTTTCCGCTTTCGGTAATCGGCATACAGCCGGTCTACCCGCAACTGCCAGCGATCCCGCTGGTACCCCTCGGGCTGCCGGGCAAGAAAATCAAAGGCGTCCAGCAGCAGACGGCGGGTCAAGGCATCGTCGGTGCGGTCTTTTTTCTGTTTTTCGTACATCTGTTCGAATGTCATCGCATCGCCCGTTTCCTCACGTACCCATTTGAGCAACTGCCCGGCATCCATTCCTCCTTCGACCGATGCGACCTCTTCTCCCGCAGCGTTCACGATCAGCAGCGTAGGATAGGCTACTACCTCATACTTCCGGGCAAGAGGCTTGCCCGATTCCGATTCGGCGTCGATCTTGATATTGATGAAATGCCGGTTGAAATATTCTCCGACAGAGGGATCGGGGAAAGCCTCGGTCGCCATTTTTCGGCAGTAGACGCACCAGCCGGTGTAGAAATCGACGAACACCTGCTTGTCCTGTGCCTTGGCGGCGTTGAGCGCCTCGTCGAAAGAGCCCTCGAAAAAACGAATGCCCTGAGCCTGTACTCCGCAAGCCACTGCCAACAAGAGGATATGTAACAGTATTTTTTTCATGGTCGAATTATTTTTCTTTCACGTTGAATGTAAATATATTTTCCAAAATCCGAGAATGGCCCTCGTTGCTGACGCGGATTGAAATGCGATATTCTCCGGGCACGATGTCGCTCACCAGCGGAAACTCCATGCGACCTCCTCCGCGCACTGTCAGCAGGCTGCGGAACATCTCGGCGTTGCCGTCCGCACTCTCGACCTTCTCGATTTCGTAGCGAATCGGATCCGTCCCGATGACGCCCTGCATCTTGGGGCTTACCCACGGGGCGACGTTGTAAATGCGGTAGGCATCAAGTTCCTCGTCAAGAACCAGACGAATATCCATCTGGTCGGGCACGTAAACGGCGTTGTCGGTTTGCAGATATCCGACCTCTTGATCCGAGCAACCGGCAATGCCCGCAACCAGCAGGCTGCCCAAGAAAATCCGTGCGATTCTTTTCATAGGATTATTCATAGGGTAAAACTCCGATATTGTCCAAATGATAGCTGTATTCCAACGCATGCACAACTCCGTTGTGGGGCTGGATGTCGCCCGAAGCGATCATATTGGTGGCAACTTGGGTCTTCATGTCCGCATCGAGCGTCGTCATGCTCAGGCTTACGGGACCCAGCCCGTCGACACCCATGTAGGGTTCCTGTTTGGTCCACAGCCAGATGTAATTCCCGTAACGAGTCTTGCAGATCCGACCGCCGCCGATATATTCCCCCTTTTCGTTGAGTTCTATTCGCTCGATGTCGTCGCGTAGCATTTTGCCGTCGATTACCAAACTCAGCACGATAGCCCGACACATCGTTTCGGGAATATCGGCAACCTGCCTGTATCCGGACTCGTACCCTTTGCCCCCCTGTATCAGCCACTGGCGAATGGAGTGGTTCGTGAGTCCCATGAAGGTAATTTCGTCGTTGTGAAAAATATCCTGCAATCGGGCTCGGTCGATGATTTTCACGATAGAGTCCCAATTGTAGGAATTGCTTTGCAGATAGGCGTACATATCGCCCTCGAAATACGGATTGGACACTCCCGTATCCAGATAATTGTATTTCGTACAGGAGAAGAACGCAAAGACGAACAGCAAGATGATGAGATGTTTTTTCATGGTGCTATTTCATTTTGGAGAGCCAGTAGGTATTCTGTATCATCAGATCGTTGTCGGTGAACGCTGTTCGGGGTACCGGCAAATAGAGTGCCCCGTTGGCGATGTCCATATCGGTCAGCGCCGCGAAGCCCTCGCTCAACTCCCGACGCACGTAGTCGTTGCCGTTGCGCACGACGTCGTAATAGCGCTGTCCTTCGAGCAGGAGCTCCTTTTCCCGCTCCCGAAAAACCAGCAGCTGCAAGTCGGCGTCGGTTTCTCCGGCGTCGGCATCAGGAAAGAGATTGGCTCCCGCCCGGTCGCGGATAAGGTTCAAGTCGTCGGCTGCTCCGACCATATCGCCCAGCTTCACCCGGCACTCGGCGCGCAGCAGGCAGATGTCCGCCAGTCGGATCAGCACTTTGTTGCAGTCCATGTTCGAAAAGATCGGCTCGGCGGAACTCGATTGGAGATAATAGGTATTGCGCCATTTGTAGAGATATGCCAGCCCGAGTGTATTGGCTTCCTGCGGATCGTCCGGTTTGTAAAAGTAGGCTGTGCGGCGCTTGTCGCCTGCCCGGTACATTTTGTTCACCGTGTTGAGATAGATTCCGAAATAGGCGTCAGCCACATCTTCCCGCTGACTGTTGAGCATGACGGGATAGCTTATCATGTGTGTGCCGGGCAGGAAATAGCCCGGGCTCAACTCATAGAAATTGACCTCCGCCTCGAAGATGCTCTCCTCGCCGGTTCGAACCAACGTTTTTTGACACACCTCTTCGGGGTCGGCAGCTAAGGTATAGGTCCCGATCTCGGAGGCGTAGGCAGGGTCGAAGAAACGCGAACACCACGCCTCGGCTTCGCGGAGCGCTTGGCTGTCGCCCTGTAAGGAGCCTTTCCATGCGTAGAGATGGGCAAGTACTGCCGCGGCGCTCCCCTTGCAGCCGTATTGTTTCGAAACCAGCACTCTGCCGCCGATGCCCCGCATCTCGCTGTATTTCGGCAGAATGTCATAGGCACGGTGGGCATAGGCGATTGCCGTGTCGATCACGGCTTCTGCCGGACTTTTGGCATATTTGTCCGAATAAAGGCTGCCCTTCGTGATGACGGCGTCGCCCCAGATGCGTCCCAGATACATGTAGCAAACCGCCTTGGCGAAATAACACTGTCCGATGCAGAAATTCAGCCGTTCCGGATCGACATGCTCTGCTTTATGGTAATTGTCCATGAAAAGGTCTGCGAGCGTGATCACATTGTAGTATTTTTTCCATTGCTCCTGCCGGGAATCGGCAGCTACGGTGTTCGGATCGAGGTTCCGAAGCCGTTCGTAAACCGAAGCCGCCCCGCTGATGCGGTCGATGGTAGCACCCATGTATTCGTGGTAAGGAACGGACAACAGCGTTTCGCGCAGCTCGCCGTGAATCTCGGCGACGACAGAGAAGAGGTCTTCTTCGGTCTTGAAGAAATGTTCGAACGTTACCGCGTTTTTCGGTTCGAGATCCAGATCACAAGAAACCGTCATCATTCCCGAAAACAATATGCAGAGATAGAAAATCGTCCGTTTCATAGTCGTTAAAGATTGATCGTCAAACCGATAGTCCATTTACGCGAAAGGGGGTATGCCGCACCGTTGTCGATGCCGGTGTGGACGTTCACCACTTCCGGATCCAGTCCCGAGTAGTTGCTCAACGTGAAAAGATTCTCGCCCGTCACGAACACGCGCAGTCCCGAAAGCCGGATTTTGCGTGTGATACGCTGGGGCAGCGAGTAGCCCAGTGTCAGCTGTTTGAGTTTGCAGTAATGCACCTTTTCCAGATTCGACGAGAACAGTCCGGTATATTGAATAGACGCATAAGGATAAAAACCGTATGCCGGAAACGAAGGGTTGTCGCCCTCCTGCTGCCAGAAATCGTTCGGACTTATATGCGAAAAGATCGGGCGCGACGTATGGTCTTCGCCTTGAACGGTCAGGTATCGGAATGCGTTGACCATGTTCTGCCCCAACGTGAAGGTGAGGAAAAAAGTCAGATCGAAATCCTTCCAGCGCAGTTCGTGAGACCAGCCGCCGTAAATGGTCGGTAAAGCGCTGCCCGCGTAATAGCGGTCGTCCTCGTTGATTTGTCCGTCGCCGTTCAAGTCGGCGATCTTACGCATACCCGGCTTGAACGAATAGGCGTCGTCGCCGTCGGGAGAGAGCAGGTGTTTCTTGCCCTCCTCGTCGTAATAGAACGGAACGTCGGTCTCGTTCTGTATGAATCCCTCGTCCTTATAGAGCCAAATGCCGCTCAACGGCTTGCCGATGACCATTTCGGCTGCGATGTCAGTCCCCGAATAACTTTTTCGGAAACGGTTCCAGTTTCGGGCGATGTTCAAGCGTGTACGCCAAGAGAAGTTCTTCTTGCGGAGGATGTCCGCCTTGATTTCGACTTCCACTCCGTCGTTGGAAACCGCCATGGCATTCCGCCATTGAAAATTGGCTTCGCCGTACATGTCTCCCGGCATGGGAACCCTGTAAATCAGTGATTTGGTGTATTTGTGATACCAATCGACGCTCAACGAGAAACGGCGGTTGAACATATCCATGTCTAATCCCACGTCATACTGATCGGCTTGCTCCCAGCGCAGTTTGCGGTTGACAACCCCCGAGGGGCGCATTCCCTGCACCCCATCGAACTTGTAGCCCGGTTCCATCAAGCCTTGAGCCAGATAGGGAATCTCGAACTGGCTGCCGGTCTGTCCCCAACTGGCGCGCACCTTGCCGAAATCGAGCCACCATGCCCATTTCATGAATTTCTCTTCGGAGAAAGCCCACCCGACGGCAACCGAAGGGAAAGTCGCCCAGCGGACTTCCGGACCGAAAACCGATGAACCGTCGCAACGCACCGTGGCTTCCAACAGATACTTTTCATTGTAATTATAGGCGATGCGACCGAAATAGCTGGTCATGGCTGTCTCCGTGAAATTGGACTGGTAGTGCATCATCGCCCGATAATAGTCCAACACGGGATCGTAGACCATCTCGGGAAAGGCACTCGTTACATAATATACATTGTCGCTCGGTCCGCCGAGTCCGTAGCCGCTGATCGTCCAAATCTTGTTGGCATCGAACGAAATTCCCGCCAGCAGGTCGAAATTGTGCTTCTTCACCGAGAAGTTGTAGTTGATCAAATTCTCGTTGGAGAGAAGAATATCCCGCTCGACGGTGCCCGTCGATTTACTCTCGTTGTAGGTAGGGTCGAGATAGCTTGGTCGGAAAAAATTTTGATTTACTTGATTGAAATCCATCGACGCCGAAGTCGAAACCGTCAGTCCGGTGATGATCTCCCACGAGAGCACCATACTCTCCCGCAGCCGGTAGGAGGTGTTCTCTTCCGACTGCCCGTTGAGCATTTGGAGAACTTTCTCTTCGACCGCCCCGCCGCTGGAATAGAGCGAGGACTGATATCGGGGATCGACAGTCAAAGATTCGAAAGCTCCGCCGGCACCGCCGCCTTGACCACGGCTGCGATCCGTATAGGCGAGATAGGTGCGGTTGTCGAGTGTCAGGTTCTTGACCGGTTTCACCGAAAGGTTGACAATGACGTTCCCGCGGAGGAAATCGCTGCCCGGCATGATGCCCGTCTCCTTGTAGATACCGCCGCCTACCAGATAGTTCATCGTCGCGTTGCCGCCGCTGGCTTGAATATTGGCATTGACGACTTGCCCCATGCGGAACATATATTTGTACCAGTTTGTCGAATTGTTATAAAACGTGTTGAGCGAGTCCTGCACCAGCGGCAGTGCCGGCATTCCCTGTCCGCGGTTCCAGAACAGATCGAAATCCACGCCGTTGAGAGCCGCCTCTTCGTAGGTGGTCGGATATTTGTAGGTCCCTGATGATTTGTCGTAATAGGCACCGCTGGTTGCCATGGCCATCTGCATGTAGTGTATCCGTTCCATGCGTCCGCCCAACTGGTCGGGCGCCTCCGGAAGTTCGGCAATCGAGTAAGATACGTTGGCAGAAAACGAGGCATACCCCTCGCGGCCCTTTTTCGTCGTGATAAGGATCACGCCGTTCGCGGCACGCGAACCGTAGATCGCCGCCGAGGCGGCGTCCTTGCATACCTCGACCGATTCGATTGTCGAAGGATCTATTTCGGCAATGGTGTTGGTTCCGGTTACGGGCGAAGTGAACGAATGTACGGGAACGCCGTCGATCACGTAAAGCGGCGCCCCCGAGCTCTTGTATCCCGCCTCGTCATCGAGCAGCGAGTTGTAGCCGCGGATAGTCATGGAGGTCGAGCCGCTTCCCGGCGCTCCCGACTGCTGTATGACGCCCAGACCTGCCACACGCCCTTGAAGCATGATGTCGAGGCTCGGAGCCGGAACGTCCTGTAAATCCTCGGCTTTTACGGTGGAAATGGCTCCGACGACCTTACGCTTCGAGCGCACGCCGTAACCGATCACGGTTACCTCGTCGATGAACGCGTCTTCTTCTAACCGAACAACGACCTCCGTGCCCGCATAAAATTTCTGGCTTTTGGGTTTGTACCCCACGAAACTGACTTTCAAGGTACCCGAATCAACCGGCGAAACGATCGAAAAACACCCCTGCGCATCGGCAGTGGTGCCCAACGTTTTGCCGTCGACATCAATGATGACGGTTGCTCCGGGCATATTTATTCCTTTGGAATCGAGTACTTTCCCATTCACCTTGAAGGTTTTAGAGCTCTCGGTCTTTACCCGTTGAGCGGCGGCAGGGTACATTCCTGCTGCCAACAGCAGGACACATATCCAGAAACGTACTTGCCGGACGGTGTTTTGTGGAGAACTTATTTGCATATCTGTCCGGGTAGAATCGTTTTACGAAATATCAGTACACCACCCACGAAATTTAATCGTTTAATATTGTTCACGTTTGTAAATCACGCTTAATTTTACTCAATATAAATGAGTAAATTCAAAAATTATGCAAATATACGAATTAAGTTTGACAAGCACGTTAGCCGAATTGGAATTTCAAATTTTTTAACTAAAAATACGCATATTTCCGGACGAGCAATCTACTACAAAGGAATGTTTTTTATTTTGTTCCTCCAAACTAATGCCGTTTATATTTGCGACCGTCGAACGGAGTGGGGGGGGGAACCTGTTATACGCGAAACGATTTACAATCTCGGAGAAATGAAAGGTGAAATAACCGCGTGCAACTTTCAAGGGCTCATCTGCCCATGTCGGAAAATTCGTTGAGAGACAATGCAAATAAAAAATCTTGGAGCCGCGGCGTTGTGTTGTCTCTCCGTAAGAGTGAATACAAACTGATGCACAAAAGTATAATAATAAATTCACCCGCCAAGTAAAATAAGATAAAAATTTCTTAAAATTACCCCCCCCGTAGTTATAAATAGTTGATTTACAGATATTTATTTTTCAAAATATAAAAGGAATAATCTGTGTTATTTCCTGTCCGGCAGGTTTCATTCCATTCGGTTTCATAGTTTGCAACAGCGTGTCGGTTGTATATAATGTTATATAAGTTGTGCAAATTGATGACACTCGCCGTTGCATTACAAAGTAAAACAATCTGTTACAAAAATATCTTCACTCTTACGGAGAGAACACACAAATTCATGGAAAGAACGGAGAACACACAAACTATGCGATAAAGAGGTCTTGGATTTGTATAACAAGATTGAGTTGAGATAAAACAGTCGGTAAGGATAAAAACAGTCGGTGAATATGAAAATAGCCAAATGGATATTGCTTCTCTTTTTGCTCTGCGGGTGTTATGCCGGCTACGGGCAGGAACGCACATTCGCCGATACGTTGGATTTACAGGTGCATTTCCGATACGGTTACTCGATTTTCGAGCCCGAGCTGAACGAAAACGGCGCCCGTATCGACCGTTTCATCGGTCGGCTGTGGGAGCTGCGGGCTGACACGTCCTACAGCATCGAGGCTCTGACTTTCGTGGGCGCCGCCTCGCCCGAAGGCAATGCCGTGATGAACAGCCGCCTCTCCGCACGCCGTGCGGAGAACATTCTCGCCCATATCCGCACGCGGCTCGAGCTGCCCGACTCGCTGGTGCGTGTCGTCTCGCTCGGCGTCGACTGGGCGGGTCTGACCGCGCTGGTCGAGGCGTCGCAGATGCCCTACCGCGACGAGGTGCTGGATATCCTGTATCACACGCCCGAGTGGATTCTTCGCGACGGCAAGATCGTCGACGGACGCAAGCGCCGGCTGGAAATGCTGCGCGGCGGACAGGCGTGGTGGTATATGTGCGAGCATCTTTTCCCGAAATTGAGAAGTTCCGATGTACAAGTCGTCTGCGAGGTCGTGCGTCGCCCCGAGCCGCTTATCCGTTTGGAGGTGTGCGATACTCTTGCGCCTCGTGTTCCGTTCGTGCCCGCTCCCGCCTATGCGGTTCGCCCGTCCGGTGTCGCGGGTCCGTCTCGTAAACCTTTCTATATGGCGCTGAAGACCAACATGCTCTACGACGTGTTGCTCGTGCCGAATATCGGAGCGGAGTTTTACGTGGGGCGCGGCTGGAGTGTCGGCGGCTCGTGGATGTACGCGTGGTGGAGCCGTGAAAAGAGCAATTTCTTCTGGCGCATATACGGCGGCGAGCTCAATGTCCGCAAGTATTTCGGGCGCCGCGCTGCGGAAAAGCCGCTTACGGGACACCATCTCGGCGTTTACGGGACGATATTCACCTACGATTTCGAGCTGGGCGGTCGCGGCTACATCGGCGGCGAGCCGGGCGGCAACCTGTGGAACAAAATGAACTACGCCGTGGGCGTGGAGTACGGTTATTCGCTGCCGATAACGCGCCGGTTGAACCTCGATTTCACGTTGGGGCTCGGCTATTGGGGCGGGGAGTACAAGATATACGACCCCGAAGACGGTCATTATGTCTGGAAAGAGACCCGACAACGGCACTGGCTCGGTCCCACGAAAGCCGAAGTGTCGCTCGTATGGCTGCTCGGTCGCGGAAACTTCAACGAGAAGAAAGGAGGCAGGCGATGAAAAAAACGTATCTCTCTCTCTTGGCTCTGCTTGCCCTCGCTTCGTGCGACCATAAGGAGATATGCTACGACCACATGCATTCGCTGATGCACCTGCAAGTGGTTTTCGATTGGTCGCAAGCCCCGACGGCTTCTCCGGCGTCGATGTCTTTCTATTTGTTCCCTGATGCGGGGAGAGCGATCCGCAATGAGTTCACCGACCCTGCCGGCGGTGAAATCCGCACGACGGAAGGCTGTTACGATGCCTTGTGTCTGAACAGCGATACCGAAGGCATCGAATACCGCAATACGGAAAAATGGGAAACGTTCGAAATCACGACGGCGACTACCACGCTGCTGCCGGAACACACTCTGCTGAGTCTCCGTTCCGAAAAGCCTCCTATGGCATCGGGGGCGGAGAGCGAGCGTATCGCTGCTGCTCCCGAAATGGTCTGGTGCGACCGCCGGGCGGGAGTCGAGGTGTCGTCTGAGGAGCACCGGCTCACGCTCTCGCCCTCGGCGGCAGTGGGTCGTTGCACGGTGGAGATTCGCCATGCCGATAACCTCGCTCATATCCGGAGTTTGAGCGCCTCGCTTTCGGGCATGGCGGGCGGTTTCCTTGTCGGGGCAGGCACTCCCTCTACCGAGCGGGTAACGATTCCTTTCGAAATGACGAAGAGCGACGAAACCACCCTTACGGGTTCGGTGCAGACCTTCGGTCATTGCCCTTCCGAGCAGACCGCGCACAGGCTCATCGTCTATGCCATACTGGCTGACGGCAGAAAATGGTATTACACCTATGACGTAACGGAGCAAATCCATTCTGCCCCCGATCAGCAGGATATCCGTATTCTGCTCGACGGGCTGCCGCTGCCGGAGCCGAAGTCGAACTCCGGCGGATTCCGACCTTCGGTGGAGGATTGGCAAGACGTGTATATAGATATAGAAATGTAATTCACTCTTATGGGACGAAATTGACAATTTTTATTTATTCATTACATTAAATCATTCTATTATGAAAAAGACATTATTTTTACTCGCAGCAGCAGCGACATGCACCGCCTGCTCGATGGACGAAACGACCGAGGTCGACCAAGGTTTACCGATCGATTTCCGTACCGCAGTGGCAACGCGGGCCACGGCAATAGAGAATGGTGATATTAATCAGGAGGGAAAAAGTATCCTCGTAACGGCGATCGACTCTAAGGGGGCGGATTATTTCACTGATGTGACGTTCACAAGGGAAGCAGACTCTTACTTCAAATCCACAGAAAAATACTACTGGCCGAGCGATGGGCTGACTTTCTACGCCTCTGCTCCCAATCCGCTCGGGAGCGGCGGAACGGTGAATATTTCGTCCTCCGGCAAAACGGTGAAGTATACGCCGGATAAGGATATTTCGAAACAAGTGGACTTCATAGCGGTTAAGACGGATCTTCTTCACAAGAGCGACGGGGTATCTGCTGCGGCGCTGGATTTCAAACACAAGTTGTCTCAGATCGAGATCAGAGCCAAAAACACCTCGACGACGAAGTTCACCATTAAGGTGAAGGGCGTTAAAATTGCGAATGTCAAGGACTCGGGTACGTTCGATTTCGATACTGATAAGTGGAGTACGGAGGAGGGATCCGAAACCACTTATCCATCCGACTCCGAGCTCGCGACCTATTCCGAGACGCCTCTTACAGATGATGATGTGTCGCTCATGAAAACGGACGGCGATAATGCGATGCTTATTCCCCAATTGCTCAGGGCTTGGAATCCCTCCTCCGATGAAAGGAACGATGAGAAAGGTGCGTATTTGGCTGTAAATATCCAAATTGTGGAAAATGATGGAGCGAGTGGTCCGGAGCAACTATATCCTGCTGGTGAGGACGAGTATGGCTGGGCAGCCATGCCCCTCAGCGGGGAGTGGCAGGCGGGTTATAAATACACCTATACGCTGGACTTCTCGAAAGGCGCCGGCTATGTCGATCCGGAAGATGAGGAGCATCCCGGAGAGAAAATTCTGGGCGACCCGATCAAGTTCACGGTTACAGTCTCAGATAGTTGGGAGACTCATACGGAGGAGCCTAGTGTGGATCTTGGTGAATAAACGCCCTTCCGAGGCGTCGCTCTCGGAAGATTTGCCCGCGGCGGGTTGAATGTCCCGCCGCGGGTGCAAAGAATATCGAAAATACGTGTACGATGAAAAAGAAGAACCTGTTTCGCAGAACATGCCGCCTCGGAATGTGGTGTATTTCCGGCGTGCTTGTGTTTGCCGCTTGCACCGAACATGTGACAACGGAACTGCCGGCGGAGGGCGCGGCGATACGTTTCGATGTCGGATTGTCCGAAACGTGGGAATCGGGCGGCTCTGCGCCTTCGGCAGCGCCGGCGGCGGAACGCCCCGACACGCTCGCGGGGCACGACGCGGGAGTACCGACACGCTCGCGGAGCACGGCTCCTAACATGACCGTTACGGTCGCCGACGTAATCGCTCCGGAGGAAAAGACCGCCCGACCGCAGACGCGTGCCACACTTTTTTACGGTGACGATTTTCCTTACGAGTCATTCGGGGTGATTGCCTATGTTCATAATACCACCAAAGACGAGTGGTTGACATATATAAATAACGTCGAATTCACAGCGAGCTCGGACTGGACGGCAGAGGGCTGCAACTGGCCCGGATTCTGGGCAGACGACATCCGTTTTTTCGCCTATGCGCCCTATGATGATGGGGATTATTATGTGAAGACGTCTTCATATAGCGACGACGCAGGACCGGCAATCACCTATACCGTTCCTGATGTCCTCGATGACCAAGTGGATCTGCTCGTGGCTGTTCCGACTCCGGAAGATATCGAAAGCGCACGCACGGATGGCACGCCTATGGATCTCTCTTTCAAGCACGCGCTTACGGCAGTGAAATTCAACGTCTGGTACGACTACAGCGATGGTAGTGAGGGGGGGAGTCTGAGTAATGCTAAGCTACAAAAGATTAACGAAATCGTGCTCAGTGGCTACACCACGGGCACCTGTAGTTATAATGCTGACGGGGAGGTAGTGTGGACCCCCGATGGCAATGGTAGTATTGAGTTCGATGCCTCCGACTACAGCCCCACCCAGAAAGACGGTGACAAGGAGGGCTGGACCTTAGAGGATGAGTCGGGGTACTTCATGATGATACCGCAGGAGGCGTCGTCCGTCGAGGTTGAGGTGTCTTATGTGTATGCACAGAGTCCAGATGCTGATGCAATTTGGTGCAGCGGCACTCTCCTCCCAATGATGTGGAAACCCGGCTATAAGATTACCTATAACATAATCCTCCCCAAGGGAATAGATAATTAACGGTGCCGAACCGTTAAAAAGGTTGCACTTATACAACCTTTTTCAAATCATTTTCAAAAGAAAAATAAGTTTCAACCGTCGTTGAATCTATAAATAGCAGCGTACGAGCGTTTTCGGGACGGCTGTCGAGCAATCACACAATGCGGTTCCGACCGGTGCCGTGCCGTCCGTGCTATGCTGTGCCGCGCTATGCTGTGCCGGCTGGTGTGGAAATTCACGTTCTTGAAACAGACGGCTATATCTGCCACTCTCATACTCACGAATTAAAAAGATCGTCCATCGTTACCTCGCTGTGAACAATGCTGTGGCTTTTAACATTGGCAACGCCGTATGTGGTTATAAATGTGTGAACCAACGTCTTGTTCGTCTTGGTCATCTCTTTGAACAGACTTGAACGCTCTCGTAACTGACGCTCGTATTCAGGTTTGATGCGGTATGCACCAACACTGAATTTCATTTCGCAGAGATGGATAATGCGGTCGGCGCGTTCGATAATCATATCTATCTGCCCGCCGGAAATTCCTTCTTTCTTGTTTGGTTTGAGTTGCCACGAGGATAATGATGTGGCAATACCTCTTATTCCCAATGCGGATTTAATCTGTTTGTGATGCCTCATGCAGACAAGTTCAAAGCTGCTGCCCATCCAATCGAATACACGACCTGAGTCGCGATGGTTGCTCCACCACTCCTCGTCATGCGAAAGATTATCGGCAAGGAACCGAAAGTAGAACAGCGAAAAGAAATCGGTAAGTCTGTAAACCGCTCCGCGACGCTTATTGCCATATTGCAGCCACTTCTCAATCATATCAGACCGTTCAAGATTCTTGATGACTTTGGTGATATTGCTGCTTTTCAGGGGTAGTGATTTGATTATATCACCTCTCGTCAGTCCGGATTCATGCTCACTGAGCAGTTGAACGACGGCAGTGTACAAATCGGCATTATCGAAAAGGGCATGATACAATTCGTCGAACTCCAATTTTAGAAGTGCGCCGTCATTAAAGAAAAGCCGGTCGATATTTTGCGTGAAACTCAATTCAGAGTCAAGTAGGCTGTAATAAAATGGAACACCGCCGAGTACCATATATGTTTGGGTTAATTGATAGCGGTCCCATTCTATGCCTTTGGTGGCAAGATATCGCTCTGTTTCATTCAATGTAAACGGCGCCAGATGCAGATTACAGGTTATTCGGGCATGCAGACCGCCTTTGTTGGCGACAATCTTGTCTTTCATCCACGATGTAGCCGAACCGGTAGCGATAAGCATAATGTTCCGCTGCGACATAGCCCAACCGTTCCAGAAGTTTTCAAGGGCAGATACAAAGATTGACCTCCCGGAATCCATCCAAGGCATTTCGTCTATAAAAACAATTCTTTTGCGATCGGCAGGCAAAGTAGACAAATACTCTTCAAGGGCATAGAACGCTTCGTCCCAATTGTGCAGATTGCCGAACTGCTTTGTCGAATATCCGTTAAGTACTCTCAAAAAGTTGTTCAACTGCCGTCGGGTGGTCATGCCGTGTGCGCCGACATATTTGAAATCGAACTGTTGATGGAAGAATTCTTCAATCAGGAATGTTTTTCCGATACGTCGTCTGCCGTGAACGATAACCAATTCCGACCTGTCCGAGTTCAGACATCGCTCTAATTCCGCATATTCTTTGTCGCGTCCGATAAGTTTGTTCATATCTCATGATTTTGACGCAAAAATAATCATTTGCAATTGAACAGTCAAAAATAAAAACCACAAAACTGTATTTATCTATGATTTTTTATGACATAAATACAGTTCTGTGGTTCGCAAAACAGTGCTGCCATAACTCAAAACCACAAAACTGAATTTATCTCCGATAAAATGGCAGATAAGTTCAGATTTGTGGTTAAGCGTGCTTCCGGAGTCTTTACTGCGTTACGAAGACTCTCCAACTTCCATCTTTTTCTCCGCGCTCTACATGCTTCTTGGAAATCAGTTGATCCACCAGTTTCTGTATAGCTGTCATACTGATGCCGGTTTCCTTTTTCATGTCTGCAAGCGTCAATATACAAAAAACATTCGAAAAGGTTGTACTTACACAACCTTTTTCGAATCATTTTCAAAAGAAAAATAAGTTTCAACCGGTTATGGGTGATTTCGTAACGTTCCGGTTCGCGCCAACTATCACAATGTGGTGAAAGGAATCGAAGCTACCCCCCCCCGCTATCTGATTCAGGAAATCTTGCGTCAGGACGGAATCAGTGGCTTTGGTAGAGGTAGCGTTTGATGCTTCGTTTCGGTGTTTTCTCAAACTCCTCGTAGTAGATTTTCACTTTGGCTATCTGGCTGTAAGCGGGGAGCGTCTTGTTCACGGCGATGCGGTTTTCTTCCATCAACTCCTCGATTTGACCCGAAAGTCCCTCTTTCTCGGCATTCTCGAAGTCGGGATAGATGAGCGCGATGAGTTTGCCCTCTTTTTCGACGACAATCGACTCGGTAACGTAGGGCAGGTTGTTGATGCGCGCCTCTATTTCTTCGGGGTAGATGTTCTGCCCCGACGGACCGAGAATCAGGCTCTTGCTGCGCCCTTTGATGTAGAGAAAGTTGTCGGCGTCGAGCAGGGCGAGGTCGCCGGTGTTGAGCCACCCGTCTTTGAGTACGGCGTCGGTGGCTTCTTGATTTTTGTAATAGCCCAGCATCACGCTGTCGCCTTTCACATAGAGTTCGCCCACGATGTTGGCGGGGTCGGGCGATTCGATGCGTGCCTCCGTGCGGTCTATCAGTTTGCCGCAGCCCATGAGCCGCGCCTCCTGCCACGATGCGTAGGAGATAAGCGGGGCGCATTCGGTCATGCCGTAGCCTACGGTGTAGGGGAATCCGATTTTGTGGAGGAACACCTCGACTTCGCCGTTGAGCGCGGCGCCGCCGATAATGATTTCGTACATGTTCCCGCCGAATGCCTCTTCGAGCTTGGCGCGTATCTGCTGTTGCAGTTGCGTGTTGATGACGGGAATTTTCATCAGCACCTGCATGAGCGGTTTTTCGAGCAGCGGGAACACCTTGCTGCGGATTACCTTTTCGATAATCAGCGGCACGGCGATGACCACGCGCGGCTTTACTTCGGCGAATGCGTCCATGATGACTTTCGGCGACGGCACCCGCGTGAGGAAATGTATATGACACCCGCGCGCGAAGCAGGTGCATATCTCCACCATCAGACCGTACATGTGCGCCATGGGCAGCATCGAGACCACCGGATCGCCGGCGTGCAGGAAGTCCAGATTTTCGTAGCAGAATTTCAGATTGTTCCACAAGCTGCGGTAGGGGAGCATGACTCCTTTCGAGAAGCCGGTCGAGCCGGAAGTGTAGTTGATCAGCGCCAGTTCTTCGGGGCTGTCTTTGTGGTACGATACGTCTTCTTTGCGGAAACGTTCGGGAAATTTGTCGCCGAAATACTGGTTCAGGTGGTGGCGGGCGTCCGACAGCTTGTCGCTTACGCTGTACAGCAGCGAAAAGTCGTTGATGAGAATGATGCCCGTGAGATTCGGCATTTTGCTCTTGTCGAGATTTTCATACACGACGTCGCCCACGAAAAGCAGCTTCGCTTCGGAGTGGTTGACGATGTGGTGCACATTGTCCGGCTTGAATTCGTGCAGTATGGGCACCGCCACGGCGCCGTAGGTAAGCGTTGCAAAAAAAGCCACCGCCCAGTGCGCCGAATTGCGCCCGCAGATGGCTATTTTGTCGCCCTTCTCTATGCCGGCGGCTTCCATCAGTATGTGCATTTTTTCGATTTTACGGGCGATGTCCTTGTAGCTGTACGACACCCCCTTGAAGTCGCTTAGGGCAGTCAGTTCCCAGTTTTCCCGAATGGAGTTCTCGATATATATGTTGAAACTTTTGTCCGAAATTTCTGTCGTTTGCATTTGTTTGTGAATTTCGTGGATAAAATTTTTGCACAAATATAGCCTCTTTTGTGCAAAAAACAGCACAATTTTCCACCTCTTTTTACAGAAAAAATCGTTAATGCGGACATTTTTCCGTATTCATTTCTTATTATCAACAGATTATAAAATCGAAAAAAATTCTCTGCCGCCAATGATGATACCTTGTTTTTGTCTTGTGTAAAAAAATCGTTATCTTAGCCGTCGAAAAACAAAATTTTATGAAACGACCGACACATCTTGTCATCATGGCAGGCGGCGTGGGCAGCCGTTTTTGGCCTATGAGCACCCCCGATACGCCGAAGCAGTTTATCGACATCACCGGTTGCGGGCGGACGCTGATACAGCTTACCGCCGACCGCTTTTCCTCCGTCGTCGCACCCGAAAACGTGTGGGTGGTAACGTCGGCACGCTATCGCGACTTGGTGCGCGAACAGCTGCCCGCCGTGCCCGAATCGCACATCTTGCAGGAACCCTGTATGCGCAACACGGCGCCCTGCATCGCCTATGCCGGCTGGAAAATCAAAGCCGCCGACCCCGATGCCTCCGTAGTCGTTACCCCTGCCGACCATGTGGTAACCGATGTCGCCGAGTTTCGGCGCGTCATCGCCAAATCGCTCGATTTCGTGCAGGATTCGCCGTCGATACTCACGTTGGGCATGCGACCCACCCGCCCCGAAACGGGATACGGCTACATTGCCGCCGACCGCTCCCGCACGGTTGCCGGTGAAATAAATCCGGTGGAGTCGTTCCGCGAAAAACCCTCGCTCGACAAAGCCGTAGAGTATCTGGCTGCCGGAAATTATTTTTGGAATTCGGGGCTGTTCATCTGGAACGTAGTGACGCTCGAACGCTCGTTTCGCACCTACTGTCCGGGCATCGCCGCCATATTCGACGAGCTGTCGCCTCTCTTCTATACGAAGGGCGAACAGGAGGCGGTGAACCGCCTTTTCCCCACCTGCGAAAACATTTCCATCGACTACGCCGTCATGGAGAAAGCCGACGATATCTATGTATTTCCCGCCGACTTCGGTTGGTCGGACTTGGGCACGTGGGGCTCGCTGCACACGCTGCTGCCCAAAGACGAAAACGACAATGCCTGTGTGGGCGACGGCGTGAAGATGATAGAGTCGTCGCACTGCATCGTGAATATGCCGGCAGGCAAACGGGTCGTCGTGCAGGGGCTCGACGGCTGCATCGTGGCGGAGAAAAACGGCACGTTGCTCATTTGCCGCCTCGCCGACGAGCAGCGCATCAAAGAATTTTCCAAATAAATAATGGCATAATAGAATGAAGAAAAAAGTTTTTGTGTCGGGCTGTTACGATATGCTTCATAGCGGGCACGTGGCGTTTTTCGAGGAGGCTGCCTCGTATGGCGACCTTTACGTGGGTATCGGCTCCGATAAAACCGTTTATGAACTGAAAGCGCGCAAGACCATCAATACCGAAGCCGAACGCCTCTATATGGTGAAAGCCCTCAAAGTCGTGAAAGATGCGTGGGTGAACAGCGGTAGCGGCGTGCTCGATTTCGTGGAGGAGCTGAAAGCGCTCAAACCCGATATTTTCTTCGTGAACAGCGACGGAAGTACGCCGTTGAAAGAACAGCTTTGCAAAGAGTTAGGCATCGAATACGTGGTGAGCAAGCGCCTCCCGCACAACGGTCTGCCGGTACGTTCCACGACGATGCTGCGCAAAGAGTGCCGCATACCGTACCGCATCGACTTGGCGGGCGGCTGGCTCGACCAGTCGTTTGTCTCCGCTTGTTGTGCGGGACCCGTGCTGACGATTTCCATTGAGCCGGAATACGAGTTTAACGACCGCAGCGGCATGGCGACCTCCTCCCGCAAAAAGGCGGTGGAGTTGTGGCAAACCGATATTCCCGAAGGCGACAAGGAAAAATTGGCGAAGACCCTTTTCTGTTTCGAGAATCCTCCCGGAACGAAATACATCAGCGGCTCGCAGGATTCGTTGGGAATCGTCTTGCCCGGACTGAACAAATTGGAATACAATGGCGATTATTGGCCTGAAAGCATCGAGAGCAATACCGACCCCGAACTGTTGAAATGGATAGAAGAACGCATCTGGCTCTATCCGCTTTATCCGCGCCGCGCTTCTTACGATGTCATGGCGAATACGCACGTTACGCCCGAAAACGTAAAAGCGTTGAGCGATGCGGCACGGGCTTGCTGGGACGCCATCATTGCCCGCGACACGGAGGCTTTCGGCGAGCAGGTGCGCAAGTCGTTCGAGGCGCAGATAGCCATATTTCCCAATATGGTGTACGACGATATTCGGGAGCAGATAGATCGGTATCGCGATTCCGTTTTCGGTTGGAAACTGAGCGGCGCCGGCGGTGGAGGGTATTTGATGTTTGTTAGCGAAAAGCCCGTGAAAAACGCCATACAGATACATATTCGTCGGGATTGACCGAATACGGGAAAAGCCGCTTTGCAAAGCGGCTTTTCTTTTACGGATAAGGCGAAACGGACGGACGTTTTCCGAAAAATCCGTTTCGCAAAAATGGTTCACTCTTTTGCTGCCGTCAGCCGGTAAGTCTCGCCCGCAACGGTTTCTATGTCGTACAGATAAGTGTCGGTCGTGGCGGTTTCGCTGTTAATGGGAGCCTCGGCGGCTATCAGGGGGCGACGCACGGGCTGCGTTTTCAGCAGCGGGTTAGGCACTTCCGTTTCGGTCGCCGGCGAAAGTTTCTGCCCGTTCATGGCTAACGGTACAGCCGAGCGGAGGCGCAGGGTGCCGCCGACGGTTGATAAAACGATGACCTCTTTTACTTCTCCCTCTTTCCACGTCAATTCTTCGAGTCGGAAACCTCCCCGACAGCGCAGCCCTTTCACCGTACCCTCTTTCCATACGTCGGGCAGGGCGGGCAGCAGGTGTATCGCGCCGGCATGGCTCTGCACCAGCATCTCGGCGATGCCTGCCGTGCAGCCGAAGTTGCCGTCGATTTGGAACGGCGGGTGCGCGTCGAACAAGTTGGGATAGGTGCCGCCGTTGTGTTCTTTTTCGGCGCTTATGGGGGTTAGTTGTTCACAGATGAGTTTGTAGGCGTGATTGCCGTCGAGCAGCCGTGCCCAGAAGCACACTTTCCACCCCATAGACCAGCCGGTGGAGTGGTCGCCGCGTCCGAACAACGTTTTCTTGGCAGCCGCCATCAGCACCGGCGTGCCGGCGGTGATTTGGCGTCCCGGATAGAGCCCCCACAGGTGCGAGGTGTGGCGGTGGTTGTCTTTCGGGTCGTCCCAATCTTCGAGCCACTCTTGCAGTTGTCCCCATCGGCCCACTTGCATCGGCGGCAGGTTATCGACCACCTGTTGCAGGCTGTCGATGAACGTGGCTTCCTCGTCGAGCAGGCGGGCGGCTTCTATCGTATTATGGAAGAGGTCTGCTACCATTTGATTATCCATCGTCGTGCCGGCGACGATGACGAACGAGCGTTTGCCGCCGACCGACGGCGCATTTTCGGGCGAATAGGAGGGAGCGACCACCCACCACCCGTTTTTCGGTTCGCGCACCAGAAAGTCGAGATAGAATCGGCACGCCTCTTTCAGCAGCGGATAGGTGTCGCGCAGGTATTCCTTGTCGCCGGAAAAGAGGTAGCGGTCCCATACGTGCTGGCAAAACCAAGCGTTACAGGTAGGCCATACGCCGTACCTTGCCCCATCGACGGCACCCGTCGAGCGCCAGATGTCGGTGTTGTGGTGCAGCGTCCACCCGCGGCAGCCGTACATGGCAGCCGCTTCTTTTCCCTGTTCGGCGCACTCTTTTACTAAGGTGAGGAACGGTTCGTGCATCTCGGCGAGATTCGTTACCTCTGCCGGCCAGTAATTCATTTCCACGTTGATGTCGGTCGTGTATTTGCCGTCCCACGGCGCCCGCAGCTGATAGTTCCAGATGCCTTGCAGGTTTGCCGCCTGTCCGCCCGGCTGCGAGCTGCATATCAACAGATAGCGTCCGTATTGGAAGTAGAGCGCTGCCAGCTGTGGGTCGAATGTCGTGGCAAACTCCTGCAACCGCACGTCGGTGGGTTTGGCGGTCTGTTCGTTTTCGCCCAAGTCGAGCGACACCCGACGAAAGTAACTGCCGTATGCCGCTTCGTGCGCCTGCCGGGCTTTCCGATAATCCTTACCGGCATTTTTCAGATACGATTCGGCTCGGCGGAGGGCATCGCCCGATACATCTTTGTAATCGACGAAGTTCGTCCCTATCGACACGTACAGCGTTACTTCATCGGCATTCGACACCCGCAGCAGCGTGTCGCCCACCGATACGGTTTTTCCGCCTTTCCGGTCGATGCGGGTCAGGGTGGTGAAATGTATTTTCCCTTCGATGCCTTCGTGGTCGTCGGCTTTCCCGTCGAGGCGCAGCAGGTTTCGCGCCGGCGTGCCGATGTGAGCGGTGGCGTAGGGTGTGCCGTAGCGGGCTGTAAACGATATTTTTCCCCGTTCCGATGCCGTCAGCCGTATGATTAAGAGTTGGTCGGGAAACGAGGTGAACGCTTCGCGGGTATAGGTTACGTCGCCACTGCGGAATCGGGTGGTCGATACCGCGCGGGCGATGTCGAGTTCCCGATGATAATCGGTGTAGTCGGTTACGCCGTCGAAGTCGAGCAAGAGCGAGCCGACAGTCTGATAAGGCATTCCGTTTGCGCCGTTCGGCGTGCAGATGGTTGGTCCGCACAACTCTTGCGCCTCGCGGTTTTTCCCCTCGAAAATCAAGCGGCGTATTTCCGCCAGAGCCTCCTTGGCTTTCGGGTTGGTGTTGTTGTAGGGCGACCCGCCCCACACCGTTTCTTCATTGAGTTGGAACTGTTCGTGCACGGGGTCGCCGTACACCATGGCGCCTAATCTGCCGTTTCCTAACGGGAGGGCTTCCACCCAGCGCGCGGCGGGACGGTCGTATTGCAGTTTCATCGTGTTGTCGGCATGAAGCGGTGCGACGACAGCCACTCCCAGCAATACTGTCCATAGGAATCGTGTTATCCTCATCTCGTTTTCAGTTTATGTGTTATTTTTTCAAAGCCGCAGCCATGGCGCGTGCCAGTGTGCGGCACTGCTCTGCCGTCGTTTCGGTGAAACCCTGTTTCATTTCTACGGCTTCGGCGGGCATTTCCCATTGCATCTGTTCGCCGAAGGCGGTCAGTTCTTTTACCGCGCGGCTTGTCCACGTATAGGAGCCGAAGCAGCCGTATATTCTCGACTTGATTTCGCGGTTGCGCAGCGCCGACACCACCGCCTCCACATCGGGAAACAGTTGCAGGTTGTAGGTCGGACTGCCGATGACGACTCCTTTGTAGCGGAAAATATCGCGCAGGATATACGACTTTTCCGACACCGAAACATTGTGTACCGCAATGCGGCGTATGCCCTGTGCCGACAGCTCGGCGGCGATTTCTTCCGCCATGCGGGCTGTGTTGCCGTACATACTGCCATACACCACCGTAACGCCCTCTTCGGCTTCGTAGCGGCTCAGGCTGTTGTAGATGCCGCCGACTTTTCCCACCTGTTCCTTCCATACGGGACCGTGTGTCGAACAAATCATGTCGATAGGCACGTTTTTCAGTTTTTCCAATGCCCGCTGCACGGGAACGCCGTATTTCCCCACGATGTTGGCATAGTAGCGATACATTTCGTCCCAATAGATTTCGCAGTCGAGCTGCGTATCGACCACGCCGCCGTCGAGTGCGCCGAAGCAGCCGAAAGCGTCGCCCGAGAACAGCAGTTTTTCCTGCGGGCAGTAGCTCATCATCGTTTCCGGCCAGTGCACCATGGGCGTGATGTAGAACACGAGTTCATGCGCTCCGAGCGGCAGAACGTCGCCGTCTTTAATGCTCAACGTCTTTTCGTCGATGCCGTAGAAACCTTTTATCATTTCCACCGTCTTGGCGTTGCCCACGATTTGCACATCGGGATATGCTCGTCTGACGGCGGCTATCGACGCCGAATGATCCGGCTCCATGTGGTTGATTACCAAATAATCGAGAGGCTTGTCTCCTAAAATTTCACGGATATTCGCCAAAAAAGTTTCGGTGAATCCGGCTTCGACGGTATCGACGAGAGCCGTTTTTTTATCGGCAATCAGATAACTGTTGTACGAAACGCCGTAAGGAAGCGGCCACAAAGCCTCGAATTTTCGGGTTACACGGTCGTTTACGCCGACGTAAAAAATATGTTTTTTAATTTCTTGATACATGATATGTAAAAATTTAGTCGATAAAACGTTCGGTTATTTTTTTGTAAGCGTCGACGCGGCGGTCGCGCAGGAAGGGCCACCAGCGGCGCACCTGCTCCGAGCGGGCGAGGTCTATGTCCGCCACGTGCACGCACTCCTCGCGGTCGGAAGCCTGCCACACCATTTCGCCCTGTGCTCCGGCTATGAAAGAGCTGCCCCAGAACTGTATGCCGTTTGTCTGTCCCGACGGGTCGCTTTCGTGTCCCACCCGATTGACGGCAACTACGGGCAGCCCGTTGGCAATGGCGTGTCCCCGCTGCACGGTAATCCACGCCTCGCGCTGCCGCGTCTGTTCTTCGGGCGTGTCGCTGCTTTCCCAGCCTATGGCGGTCGGGTAGATGAGCAGGTCGGCGCCTTGCAGCGCCATCATGCGGGCAGCTTCGGGGTACCATTGGTCCCAGCACACCAGTACGCCGAGTTTGCCGACGGAAGTCGTTATCGGTCGAAATCCCGTATCGCCCGGCGTGAAATAGAATTTCTCGTAATAGGCGGGGTCGTCTGGAATGTGCATCTTACGGTATTTTCCGGCAATGGAGCCGTCGCGCTCGAATACTACGGCGGTATTGTGATACACCCCTGCCGTCCGCCGCTCGAAAAGCGACGTTACCAGCACGACGCCTGCCGTACGGGCTATATCGCCGTAGAAGTCGGTCGATGCGCCCGGAATGCTCTCCGCCAAGTCGAAGCACGTCGTGTTTTCCGTCTGGCAGAAGTAGAGCGTGTTGTGCAGCTCTTGCAGCACGACGAGTTGTGCGCCCTGTCGGGCGCAGGCTTCGATGCCGGCTTTGAGCCGCTGCATATTCTCTTTTATGTTGTCGGTATTGGCTTGCTGCACGATGCCGACGCGGATTTTCTTTTCCATATTCTATTATATAAGTACCCCTTCGGGATATTGCATCGTAACGCAGTGCAGCGAACCGTGCTGCCTGATTAATGCCCGGCAGTCGATGCCTACGATTTCGCGGTGAGGAAAGGCTTGTTGCAGCACTTCCGCCGCCTCTCGGTCGTTCCGGCTCTGTCCGTAGGTGGGATAGAGTACAGCCCCGTTCACGACGAGAAAGTTGGCATACGTCGCCGGCAGCCGCTCCCCTTTGTGGTATATGGCGTCCGCCATAGGCAAGGGGAGGAGGCGGAACGGTCGTCCGTCGGTTGTACGGAACGTGCGCAGCTGCTTTTCCATTTGTTGCAGTGCCGCGAAGTGTCGGTCGGCGGGGTCGGAACATTGCACATAGGCAATGGTGTCGTCGGGGCAGAAACGCGCCAGCGTGTCGATGTGGCTGTCGGTGTCGTCGCCCTCCAAAGAGCCGTAATCCACCCACAGCACCTGCCGCATGCCGAACGTCTCTTTGAGATACGCCTCTATGCGGGGCTTGTCCCATTCGCCGTTGCGGTTGGGCGAGAGCAGGCATTCCGACGTGGTGAGCAGCGAGCCTTTCCCGTCGGAGTCGATAGAGCCGCCTTCCAGTACGAAGTTCAGGCGATTTTCATATTCCGCATGGAAAATGCCGTTGTCGCAGCAGCGGCGGGTGATGCGGTTGTCGCGGTCGGCGGCGAATTTCAGCCCCCAGCCGTTGAAGCAGAAATCGAGCAGCCGGCATTTCCCACTGCCCTTGTTCACGAGCGTGATGCCCGCATGGTCGCGCGCCCACGTGTCGTTGGTGGGGCAGGCGGCGAAGCGCACGTTTTCGAGATTCACTTCACCCGCGATGCACCGGCGCACCTGTTCGGGTTCCGGCGCGACAATCAGCAACCGTTCCCGTGCCGCGATTTCACGCGCAATGGCAGTGAAGCACGCCTCCACTTCATCGAGCATATCGCGCCAATCGGTATCTTCGTGCGACCATGTAAGCTGCACGCCCGACTGCGGTGCCCATTCCGCCGGCAGCAGATAGTCGTTCATTTTTTCTCCTCTTTGGGCTTGCGGTCGAAGAACGGATTTTTCGACGAAGCGCTGATAGGTATGGCGATACACTGGCGGCACCCTTTGAGAATGCCCGCCTTTTCTGCCGCCCAGCCTGCCGAGAACATCACGCGGCTGTCGACCCGCAGGTCGGCAGCCTTGGCGCAAGCCGAGCCTACGGCTATACCCACGTCTATGGCGTTGATGGCGCACGGTACGGCTTGCGGTTTCGCCTCGCAGGTGGCATATCCGCAGTAGGCGCAGTTGAGCCCCTGCACGGCTTGGCGCGTGCCGATGACTATCATGGCGTCGGCTTGCCGTATGTTTTCGCTGTCCCTGATGAGGAACTTCATACCAGTTTCCTCCGCCATTTGCAACATCTGTTGCGACACGGCGGCGATGTCGTCGTCGGTGAGCGTTACGATTTCGATGATGTCGATGCCCTTGCCTTTGGGGGCGGTGCGGGCGGCTGTCATCATCTGTTTGGCAACTTCCGTCATAAACTCTTTGCGAGCTTTTCGTTCGTCGATAATCATGGTTTTATTTATTTTATGTTACAAAGATAATGTAAAATCGCCGCCCGTACAAAATTTATTTTGTGCCGATTGACGGAAAATTTTTCATCAAACCTTTCCCGCCCGATTGTAACGGAATTGTAACAGCCTTTTTGCCGCGATGACGGTTAGGCAGTAGTGCTTCTTGAAACGGTTATAAAATTTATAAAGAGAACTTTCGCGAGGAGAATGAATTTTTTATACTTTTGTACGTCCGTAAAATATGTTTTGCCGATGAAACTGTCGATTGTCGTTCCCTGTTACAATGAAGAAAAAGTAGTGGAGGAAACTGCCCGCCGCTTGCGTGCCGTCTTGGACACGTTGGTGGAGAAGCGGAAAATCGCTTCCGACAGCTTCATTCTGTTCGTGAACGACGGAAGTTGCGATGCCACGTGGTCTATCATCGAACGCCTTTATGTTGCCGACCCGCATATTTGCGGACTGAGTCTGGCGCAGAACAGCGGACATCAAAACGCCCTTATGGCGGGACTGGCAACGGTTACGGAACGGTGCGATGCTGCCGTCTCTATCGACGCCGATTTGCAGGACGATATCGCCGTCATCGAAAATATGGTCGATGCTTTCGCCGCCGGTGCCGATATTGTCTATGGCGTGCGCCGCACCCGCAAGAGCGATACTTTCTTCAAGCGGACGACAGCGCAGGCATTTTACCGGCTGATGTCGTTGTTCGGCGTGCGCACGGTCTATAATCATGCCGATTTCCGGCTGATGAGCCGTCGGGCGCTGCGGCAACTCGCCGAATATCCCGAGCGTAACCTGTTCCTGCGCGGCATCATTCCCACGATAGGCTACAAAACCGCAACGGTCTTTTACGATCGGCACGAGCGTTTCGCCGGCGAGTCGAAATATCCCCTTTTCAAAATGCTCAATTTCGCCATTGATGGCATCACCTCGTTTTCGGTAAAGCCCATTCGGCTTATCTCCTCGATGGGATTTATCATACTTTTCATTACGCTCATCATGGCGGGCTATACGTTGGTGTCGTTTTTCTGCGGCGAGACGGTCGAGGGGTGGGCGTCGCTCATGCTCTCGCTTTGGTTTTTGGGCAGCGTGATACTGATAGCTATCGGCACGATAGGCGAATACATCGGAAAAATTTATGTCGAGGTAAAACGCCGACCCCGATACAATGTCGAAACGTTCCTGCATCACGACGACGAATCTGCGAAGTAAACAAAATTTGTTCGCCCTTGAAACGCCGATGAATAAAGCGGCGGCGACTCTGCCGGCTGCTTTGCGTTTACATCTGTTGATAACTTTTTGCCAATAATTTGCGCTTGATAAATGAAATTTTATATATTTGAACATCGAAACGATGTTTTTCCGAACAAAAACACAGACAAAACGTTTATTCGGAAAAATTGGAAATTGAGCTTTGAAAAACAGGAAACCTTAAAATTTTTTATGTATGGATTACATGGATATAGAGGAACTGCTGGAAGATTTGATACAGAAATATCCCGACGTGGAGGTTGCCGAAGAACAGTGGAATGCGCTTTTGAATGCCGATGAGGAATTGAAAAGCAATTACAGCGAGTGGTGCATTGCTAAGGGATACAATGAGAAAAGAGCTTTTACCCTCTTTTATCAGGATTATGTTTCGCGCGAAGACAATATTTGGGACAGTATTTTCCCCAATCAAGAAGAGTACGACGGATATAAATAACAGATAGTATGCGTATTATGGAAAAATCTATTTGGGCTGTTTTTTGCCAAAAGGTTAAATAATCTAAACACGTATAATTTTTCTGTTTAAAAATTATGTTTTATAACATAAACCCTTTATCTTTGCACCGTGTTTTTCATGGTATTAGATTTAAGGTTTATAAAGATTGGTTGCCGGGAGGCAATCAATTTTTTTTTGACCTTATTGGAAGATAAATAAGTCGAATGTGTTTGTTCGGCGGACTGCCGAAAATTTGCAGAAAAAAAACTCTAAACAATCCCATGCTCCTTTATTCGCTATTGTGTATCTGCTGATTATGAATCGTGTAGTGGAAATTTTCAATCGGAAAGCCTGTAAAGAAAAAATGAAAAATATGAATAAAAAGTTTGGAATGTGATGTAAAATATATAACTTTACCCGCGAATTAAAATCTGCATTAATTCACTTGTACGACAGTGTTAGAAAAACGCTTTGTAACGTCTCTATATAACTTCCGTGGAGCGACCCTTATTCCGAATGCCGGAATATGAGAAGTCCCGATACGGAAGCTAATCGCAAACATTTCCTTTTTGATTAGCGTGTCCCTGCATGAGAATGTCGGGGCACGCGCCTTTTTCGGGAAATGTTACGTCGCGTGAAAAAATCACGGAGAAGCGTTTCAATGCACAAATATATGAATATATTCGGATATACCAATAAAATAATATGAAAATTTTAGTTTTATGCGTTTTTGTTTTTTGTTGAAAAAAGAAATTTGAGAATCGACATTGTTTCCGACGGAAAAATTTTCGGCAAAAAGAGATATGGAAAAATTTTCCGACGGAGAGCCGCAGATTCAAAGAAAAGAGTTACCTTTACCGTACAAATATTACTAACAATGACAATATGAAAAAAACACTGTTTGCCACGCTGTTTTTCTTTGCCGCCGCATCGGCATTTGCCTGCACCAGCCTATTGGCGGGTCGCAAAGCCACGACCGACGGCTCTACGCTTATCACCTATGCCGCCGATTCGCACACCCATTACGGCACGCTGGCATTCTTTCCCGCCGCCGACTATCCGAAAGGCACGATGGTGGAAATACGCGATTGCGACACGAACAAGCCGTTGGGCAAAATTGCGCAGGCAGCCCATACCTATAAAGTGGTCGGGCATATGAACGAATTTCAGGTAGCGATTACCGAAACGACTTTCGGCGGACGCCACGAATTGGTGGATACGACGGGGCTTATCGACTACGGTTCGTTGATGACGTTGGCATTGCAACGCTCGCAGACGGCGCGCGAAGCGATAAATGTAATGACTTCGCTGGTGAAAAAATACGGCTATTACAGTGAAGGCGAGAGTTTTTCGATAGCCGACCCCGATGAAGTCTGGATATTGGAAATGATAGGGAAGGGACGCTATTCCAAAGGCGCTGTGTGGGTCGCCGTGCGCATTCCCGACGACTGCATTGCCGCTCATGCCAACCATTCCCGCATACACACCTTCCCGCTCGACGACCCCGAAAACTGCCTCTATTCGCCCGATGTCATATCCTTTGCGCGGGAGCGGAAATATTTCGACGGTCTGAACAGCGAATTCAGTTTTTCCAAAGCCTATGCGCCGGCAGGATTTGAGGAGCTGCGGGCATGCGAGGCGCGTGTGTGGAGCTTCTACAACAAATACAGCGACACGATGAACGAGTATCTTCCTTATATATATGGTAAGTCCGACAAGCCGCTGCCGCTTTACATCAAGCCCTCCCGCCGCCTTTCGGTGCAGGATATGAAAGATGCCATGCGCGACCACTTCGAGAACACGCCTTTCGACATGACCAAAGATGCCGGTGCAGGCGCATTCAAGGTGCCGTATCGTTTTCGTCCCATGACCTTCGAGGTCGATGGCGAGGAGTATATCAACGAACGGGCTATCGCCACCCAGCAGACCGGATTTTCGTTGGTCGCCCAGCTGCGTTCGTGGCTGCCCGATGCTATCGGCGGTGTGCTGTGGTTCGGGGTCGATGATGCCAATACGTCGGTCTATGTACCCCTCTACGTCGGTGCGCTCACCGAATCGCCTCTCTGTTTCCGCGAAGGAAACGGCTCGCTGTACAAGGTGTCGTGGACGTCGGCGTTTTGGGTCTACAACTGGGTCGCCAATATGGCATACGGGCGTTACAGCCTGATGATTGAAGACATACGCCCCTTGCAGCAGCAATTGGAAACCGCATTCAACGAACGCCAGCCGCAACTCGAAAAAGAGGTGCTTGCCATATTCTACGACCGGCAAGCCGATGCCCTTGCCGCACTCGACCGTTACAGCCGTACGCAAGCCGATTCCACGACCGCACGCTGGCGCGAATTGGGCGAATACCTCTTGGTGAAATACCTCGACGGCAACCGCAAGCGTGAGAAAGACGGGCAATTTCTTTACAATCCCTACGGGGCACCTGCCGAGCCGGAGTTTCCCGGATATTCCGAAGAGTATTACCGTGCTGTTGCAAAAGATGCCGGCGAACGCTTGAAAGTAACATTTTGATGCCTGCTGCTTTTTTTCGACCGCACGTTTGATAATATCGAAAAAATGTTATATATTTGTAACATAAGTTTGCAAAAACATTAAACCTCAATAACATGGAAAACGAAGCATTATTAAAAGAAGTAACCGCCCGTGCGCAGGTATGGCTCGGCGAAGGTTACGACGCCGAAACGCGCGCCGAAGTGCGCCGTCTGCTCGACAACGAAGACAAAACAGACCTTATCGAAGCCTTCTACAAAGACCTCGAATTCGGTACCGGCGGCTTGCGCGGTATCATGGGCGTAGGCACCAACCGCATGAATATCTACACGGTGGGCGCCGCTACGCAGGGATTGGCAAACTATCTGAAAAAAGAGTTTGCATCGCTGCCGCAGATAAAAGTCGTCATCGGGCACGACTGCCGCAACAACAGCCGCAGGTTCGCAGAAATATCGGCAGATATTTTCTCGGCAAACGGCATCAAAGTATATCTGTTCGACGCACTGCGCCCCACACCCGAAATGTCGTTCGCCATTCGCGAATTGGGCTGCCAGAGCGGTATCATTCTCACCGCATCGCACAACCCCAAAGAATACAACGGCTATAAAGCCTATTGGGACGACGGTGCGCAGATGGTGTCGCCGCACGACAAAAACACCATTTCCGAAGTGAATAAAATCCGTTCCGTTTCCGATATCAATTTCAAAGGCAACAAGGCGTTGATTGAAATCATCGGCGACGAAATCGACCGCAAATTCATTTCCCGCATCAAAGGACTTTCGCTCAACCCCGAAATCATCGCCCGCCACAAAGACCTCAAAATCGTATACACTCCCATACACGGTACCGGCGTGAAACTCGTGCCGATGGCATTGGCGGCATACGGATTCACCAACATTATCCACGTGCCCGAACAAGACGTTATCAGCGGCGATTTCCCCACCGTGAAGTCGCCCAACCCCGAAGAGCCTGCCGCCCTCGACCTCGCCATACGCAAAGCCAAAGAAGTCGATGCCGACATCGTCATGGCGTCCGACCCCGATGCCGACCGCATGGGCATCGCTCTGAAAAACGACAAAGGCGAGTGGATTCTCGTAAACGGTAACCAGAACGCCATGCTCTTTACCAACTACCTCATTTCGCAATACAAAGCCACCGGCCGTCTCAAAGGCGGCGAGTACATGGTGAAAACCATCGTTACCACCGAGCTTATCAAGAAGATAGCCGACCGCAACGGCATCGAATGCTTCGACGTATATACCGGCTTCAAATGGATTGCCGCCGTGATACGCGAACTCGAAGGCAAACGTCAGTATATAGGCGGCGGCGAGGAGAGCTACGGTTTTCTGCCCGAAGATTTCGTGCGCGACAAAGATGCCGTGTCGTCGTGCGCCCTCATGGCGGAAATAGCCGCTTGGGCGAAGGACAACGGCAAGACCATGTACGAAATGTTGCAGGACATCTACGTGGAATACGGATTCTCCAAAGAAAAAGGTATTTCGGTGGTGCGCAAGGGAAAATCGGGTGCCGAAGAAATCGAAGCCATGATGAAGAATTACCGTGCGAACCCCATTACCGAAATTGCCGGTTCCAAAGTCGTATTGGCAAAAGACTATGCCACCCTCGTGGCTCAGGATTTCACGGCTGGCGAGAAATATACTCTCAACATGCCGACGACCTCGAACGTGCTGCAATACTTCACCGAAGACGGCACGAAAGTGTCGATACGTCCTTCGGGCACCGAGCCGAAAATCAAATTCTATGTCGAAGTGAGCGGCGAACTCAAATCGCGCGCCGACTACGACAAGACGGTGGCTGCCGCCGAAGAAAAAATCAAAGCGGTTGCCGCTTCTCTCGGCGTATAATCTGCTTAGGGTAAACAAGGGCAGGTCGGCATTTCCCGACCTGCCCTTATTATGATAAGCCGGCACGGACGCTGTTCCCATTCCGGCAAAAGGATACGGCAGAGCTGTCGTCCGTTTTTTATCGGTTTGCAGAAACAAACGGCGGCGGCATCTGTTGAAAAAACACGTTATCGAAACAAACGGATTTTCCGGCATCTCCGTGTCGGAGCATCGAACGACGAATGAAACTTGTTCTGAAATATGGCGCGATAATACTTGCCGTGCCGATGGGCATTCTCCTGCTGGTCGCGGCATTGCTTTATATTCCGCCCGTGCAGCGGTTTGCCGTGCGACAGGTTTGCAACGCCGTTTCCGACGATACGCTGCAAGTGTCGGTCGATGATTTCCGTTTGCGTTTCCCGCTTACTCTCGATCTCGGTGGTGTCGTCGTTTTGTCGGAGGGCGATACGTTGTGCGCGCTTGGTCGGGGACACGTCGAAATCGAAGCTCTGCCGCTGTTGCGCTTGGCTGCCGTCATACCGGAATTGTCGCTGCGCGATGTTTGTTTCAACTATGCCGACACGACCGGATTTTCGTTGCGGGTAAAGCTCGGCGAAGCCGCTTTGCTGCATACGGAGGCGCGCCTCCGCGCCGAAACGGTTGATGCCGCCTTTTTGCGGCTTGCCGATGGGTCGGTGTCGATGCGTCTGGGGCGTCCCGCATCGGAGCCGGCACCTGCCGATACGGCTGCTTCGGAGCCGTTGGCGTGGCGTCTTGCCGTGCGGCAAGCTGCAATCGACCGTATCGTTTATGGTATGGAGGGGGCATACGACGAGTCGTTTTTGTCGGCGGCTGCCGGAAAAATCGGAATTGACGGTGTGGCTGTCGATTTGGGACGGCAGTCGGTCGATGTGGCGCTGTTGCAGCTCCACGCCGGAGAGGTGGAATACCTGACCGACCCCGATGCGGCGGTGCCTGCGGTGGTCGAACCGGAACCCTCTGCCGAATCCGATACGGCGTCTCTGCCGTGGACGATACGCGCGCTTGCCCTGCGGCTCGACGATACGCAGGTGAAATATGCCCGAAAAGATTACTCCCCGCACGACGGTTTCGATGCCGACTGCATACAGCTTTCCGATGTAACCCTTTCGCTCGAATCCGTTTACAATTGCGGCAGCGCAGTGGCGGCGCAGCTGCGGGCGCTTTCGTTGCAGGAGCGTTCGGGACTGCGTGTTTGTCGCGGCGAGGCGGCTTTTTCGATGGACTCCGCAGCCGTGAAAGTGGCGGCGCTGCAACTGGCAACGGAGCATTCGATGGTGTCGGCAGAGGTCGATGCCGACGGTTCCGTGCTGTCGATGGACGATTCGGCGAATCTTTCGGCGGAGTTGGCAGCGGCGGTGGGCATTGCCGATGCCGTGCTGTTCGACCCCTCGTTGGCAGCGACTGCGGCGGAGCTGCCTTTTGAATCGCTCTTGCTCGAACTCTCGCTCGACGGTGCACTCGACGATTTGCGCCTGCACCGCCTTTCCGCCGAGCTGCCGCACTGCGCCGATATGTTGCTGAGCGGCGAAGTAAAGTCGCTTACCTTTACCGACAGTTTGGCGGCACATGTCGATATCTCCGCCCGTTTGGACAAACTCTCTTTCGTCCCTGCACTGTTCGACAGCTCGTTGCGTGCGCGCGTGGTGATTCCCGACTCGATGCGTCTGTCGGCGCAAGCCGATTTCAGTAACGGCAGGTCGGCGTCCGCTCATTTGGGGTGGACGGTCTCCGACGGGGAGCTGTCGCTCGATGCCGGCTATCTGTTCCCCGATACGGCATATCGGGCGGCGGTGGAATTTTCTGCTTTTCCGCTGTCCGAATTTCTGCCGCACGACAGTTTGGGGCTGCTCTCGATGTCGCTCGCTGCCGAAGGTTGCCGCTTCGACCCCTTTTCTCCCGATATGGAAGCCGTACTTGACGTGCAAGTCGATACGCTCGATTACGGCGGTTACCGTTATGAAAATTTATCTGTCGCGCTGGCTCTCGACACCCAAGCACTTTCCGGACATTTGCAGAGCGAGGCGGAGGCGATGCGTTTCGATATGGCTTTGCAGGGACGTCTTACTGCCGGCGAGAGCCGTGCTCGCCTTTCGGGTACAATCGACCGTATCGACTTGAAAACCTTGCGATTCACTACCGATTCCATTACTTTTGCCTCGTCGCTCGATGTGGCGGCAACGATGAATGCTTCCGACGAATATACGATGAAACTCCGGCTGGACAGTACGGCGTTTCGTCTGCTCGATACCGATTTTGCGCTTGATTCGCTGGCGGTCGCCGCCGGCATGTGGCGCGACTCGCTCGATGCCCGTCTCGGTCTGCCGGGCGTGAATTTTGCGTTTGCCGCACCCGCAGGCATTGATACGTTCCTTGCTTCCGTAATGACGTTCGTCGATACGTTGTCGTATGCCGTCGATGCGAAAAAAATCGCACCGGCGGTTTTGTGCGATGCCCTGCCTTCGTTTGCCTTACAGGGGCGCATCGTGCCAGAACAGGCAGTGGAGAAGCTGCTCCGTATGAATGATGTACAGCTCTCGACATTCGACCTTGCTGCCGGACACGGCGATGCGACACCGCTCTTTTTCGATGCCGAAGTCGTCGGCTCCTCTCTTTCATCGCTGAAAGCCGATACCCTGAAAATCGCGCTGCAACAAAATGCCGATACGCTGCATTACGCTCTGCACATGGGCAATACGCCGGAAACGTCGGAAATGCTGGCGTCGGCGGGCATCGGGGGCTATATTGCCCCGCAGGAATTTTTTGCGGCGCTGCGGCAGCGGAATCAGGAAGGTGTGCAAAGTCTGATGCTCGATATGGACGCTTTCCTGTCCGATACGACGGTGCGCGTTTCGCTGGCGCCCGAACACCCCGTTTTGGGCGTAGCGGGTTGGACGCTGAACACCGGCAATTACATCGAATGGTTTTTCGACGGACATCTGGCTGCCGACCTCTTGTTGGAACGTGAGTTGCAGCGGTTTGCCTTGCATTCCGACGAAGCTCTCGGCGGAAAGGGCGTATCGCTCGATATTCGCAATTTCGATGTGGCACCCGTTTTGGCGCTCGTCCCCTCTGCGCCCCCTGTCGATACGCATCTTTCGGCGGATATTTCTGCCGGATTCGCGGACGGATATCCTCTTCTCGATGCCGCTCTTCGTTTCGATTCCACGCAATACGACGGCAATTATCTTGGTAATCTGGGGCTTGTAGCGGCATACCGGCAGCCGTCGGCATCGGTGATGGAGGCGTCGGCTGAGCTGTCGGTCGATAGTGTCGAGACATTGACGGCAGCTCTCCGTTACGACACCGATACGCTTTCGCCGGCACCCGTTGCCGCCGAGGTGCACATCTCCGATTTTCCCGTGCGTTTGGCAAATGCTTTTGTTTCCGACGATATGCTCAAAGTCGAAGGGCTGCTGCATGGAGACATATCCATGAAAGGCGCTTTCGACGCGCCGCATCTGACGGGTGCGCTCTCTTTGACTGGCGGCAGGGTCGAGGTCCCGATGACGGGCAGCCGTTTCCGGTTAGAGCCGGTCGAACTCTCTTTCCGCGACGACAAGGCTTTCGTCGATTCGCTTTTGATATACGGTACCAACAACAGACCCCTTTCGATAAAAGGCTCGGCAGATATTTCCGACTTGTCCCGTCCGTATCTCGATGCGGAAGTTATCGGAAAAAATTTCCGTCTCTTTGAAACGCCGAAAAACAAAACCTCCATGCTCTACGGTGTAGCCGATGCCGATATAGATATTTCGGCGCGCGGCTACACCGATGCGCTGGTGTTGCGCGGCAACGTCGAACTGCTCAACGGCACCGAAGCCACCTACGTCTTGCGCGACAACAATTCCCTGCCCGGCGTGAGCGATTACGGCGATATGGTAACTTTCACCGTTTTTGCCGACACTCTCGAAGTCGATTCGTTGCTGCCTCTCCGGAAAGTTTCGGGCATGGATATGCAGGTGAATATCGACATAGGCAATGCCGTAGCCCTCTCGGTGGAGCTTACTCCCGACGGAAACAGCTACGTCGATTTGCAGGGAGGCGGCAGCCTTACCTATACCATGAACGCGTTGGGCGACAGCCGCTTCACCGGACGATACGAATTGTCGGGCGGTACGGTGTGCTACTCCATTCCGCTGATAGGCGACAAGCTCTTTACAATAAAAGACGGCAGCTCGGTGGCATGGGCGGGCGACATCGCCGCACCCGTACTCGACATTACGGCAACCGACAAAATACAGGTGTCGGTATCATCGGGGAACACCTCGCGCACGGTGCAGTTTGATGTCTCCATTACGTTGGCGAACAGTCTCGAAGACCTCTCTATCGTTTTCGATGTGGCTGCTCCGAACGACCTTACCATACAGAACGAACTTTCGTCCATGACCGCCGAGCAGCGTGCCACGCAGGCAATGGGGCTGCTGGTTTACAATATGTACACCGGTCCGTCGTCTTCGCAGGGAAGTCTCTTTTCCGGAAATCCGCTGAACCAGTTTTTGCAGAACGAACTGAATAAATGGTCGCGCAACAATCTGAAAAACGTCGAACTCAGTTTCGGCATCGACAGTCAGGAAGAAGCCGACGGCACCACCCGCACCGACTATTCCTACCAGCTCTCCAAAAAATTGTTCAACGACCGCGTGCGCATCGTCATCGGCGGCAGTTACAGTCCCGACGACAATTCGTCCGACAATTTGAAGCAAAACCTTATCGAGGACATTGCGCTGGAATATTACCTCGACAAGCGCGATAATATGTTGGTGAAACTGTTCCGCCATACGGGACAGGAGAGCATACTCGAAGGCGAAGTAACGAAAACGGGCGTCGGTTTTGCCGTAAAGAAAAAACTGGCGCATTTGAAAGCGTTGTTCCGTCGTTCGGCGCGTAAAAAACAAGCCGCAGAAAAAGAAAAACAGAAGCCGTGAAAAAGATATACCTTTGCATATTACTCATATCGGTATGTTTCTCCGCCTGCGACACCACGAGCCGGATAGGAGAGGGCGAAGTCTTGTACACCGGCGTGAAAAAGATACGCATGGAGCCCGAGCAGAAAGGCGAGAAGATAGAAAGCGATGCCGAGAGCGCCGTGAAAGAAGCCCTTTCGGTGAAGCCCAACAACGCCTTGTTTTCGCCCTACGTACGGTGGCCCTTCCCCTTCGGTCTGTGGGTCTATAACCACGTTACCCCCACCCGCGACAAAGGTTTCAAACATTGGTTCTACGAACGCTTCGCCAAGACGCCCGTACTCATTTCCACCGCGCAACCCGATTTGCGGGTCGCCGTCGTGCCGCAGATTTTGGACAATTACGGCTATTTCGGTTCGTCGGCGACTTACGAACTGCTCTACAACCGGCGCAACCCCAAGAAAGCCCGCATCGACTACCGCGTCGTGTACGGCACGCCCTATCGCTATTCGTCGATAGAGTTTCCGCGACCGACCGACCCGATAACCGCCCTTGTCGATTCGTCGTGCACAGCCACGCTTCTGCACGTGGGCAACATCTACAACGCCGCCACCCTTTCCGCCGAGCGCAACCGCATCACCCGCGACCTCCGCAACAAGGGATATTACTATTTCCGCCCCGACTATCTGGCATATTTTGCCGATACGACCCTGCTTCCCTATTCGGTCGCCTTGCGTATGCAGGTGCGCCCCAACATACCGGCAGATGCCCGCCGCACCTATCGGGTGGGAAACGTCGCCTTTGAATTGAAAAGCCTTACGGGGCAGGGCGTTGTCGATACGATGCGCCTGTCGCACCTGACCCTCTTTTACCAGCGACCGCACAAGGTGCGCCTTCGTTTTCTCGAACGCAATATCACCCTTTATCCGGGCGACCTCTACACCCTCGACCGGCAGGAGGAGTCGCTCAACAGCCTGATGCGCATGGGTGTGTTCCGTTACGTCAATCTTTCGGTCGCCCCGCACGACACGAGCGGCGTTTCCGACCTTCTCGACATCACTTTCGAGGCGTCGATGGATACCCCGATGGAGGCGTGGTTCGAGGCGAATGTTACCTCCTCGACCAGCAGTTTCATCGGTCCGGGCGTCATCTTCGGGCTGGCGCACAAAAATATTTTCGGGGGCGGGGAGCGACTCTCCCTCGAATTGTCCGGCTCCTACGAATGGCAGACCGGAAAAAGACGTGCGGGCGAAAAACGCTCCCTGCTCAACTCCTACGAATTTGGCGTGAATGCCTCTTTGACATTTCCGCGCCTGCTCCCCTCGTCGCTGTTTTGGGATACCCGCATCGAACACCGCTACGGCGGGAAAACCACATTCTCGCTGGGTGCCGACCTGATGAATCGTCCGCGCTATTTCCGCATGCTCTCGCTCAACCTCGCCATCGCGCTCGACTTCCAGTCGTCGCGGTACAGCTTCCATACCTTCCATTTGCCCAAGCTCAGCTACGATTATCTTTTCAACTCTACGGCGGAGTTCGACAGCACGCTTGCCGCCAATCCCGCCATAGCCCTCAGTTTCCGCAACCAGCTCATACCCGTTTTGGGTTACACCTACCGCTACGATCGCTCTTTCGGCTACAAAGCGGCTAACCGCATTTTCTGGCAGGCAACCCTCTCCACTGCCGGCAACCTGATGAATGCCGTCGTATCCGGCAGCGAGGGCAGCAAAAAATTTCTCGGAATACCCTTTTCGCAATTTGTCAAACCGACGCTCGATTTCCGCTACTATCGCCGCTTGTGGGGCGATTCGTGGCTGGCGACCCGCTTCATGGTGGGAGCGGGGTGGGCTTACGGCAATTCGTCGGTACTCCCGTACAGCGAGCAGTTCTACATCGGCGGCGCCAACAGCATCAGAGCCTTCACCATACGCTCGGTAGGTCCCGGCAGCTACGCCCCGCCTGCCGACAAGGTCGATTCGTACCTCGACCAGACCGGCGATTTCAAAATGGAAATGAATGCCGAATGGCGCTTCCCCATCATCGGCGACCTGCACGGCGCCATGTTCCTCGATGCCGGAAACATCTGGCTGCTGCGCGCCGACGAGAATCGCCCGGGCGGCACCCTCGACATGAAAACTTTCGGAAAAGACATGGCACTCGGCACGGGCGTCGGATTGCGCTACGACCTCTCATTCCTCGTTATCCGCCTCGACATGGGCATCGGGCTGCACGACCCCTCCCGCAACGACCGTCCGCACTACTACAACATGGAGAGCTTCGGGCGCAGCCTCTCTTTCCACTTGGCTATCGGCTATCCCTTCTGATGCCGTTTCGCTTCACAGACAAAAAACTTGACGATAAAATAAGAATTTAGATTCTCGGTAAAAAATATCCGATGATGCACTGCGGATTTCTCACACAGATTTGAATATGATTCTTTTCTCTGAATCCCGCTGTTTCGTAAAGTTCTTCCCCTTCCCAAAAAGCCGCTCTTACGGAGTCATATTCTTGAATCCCGTGTCCGGCATTAAATTCATGTATGGCATTGATAACCGCGCAGTCCAATTGTCTGTTAAGCAGGTCGCCCGTTATGCCGCCGTATTTTCCGGGTGTGTTTTTCACGCCTTTCTTTACACTCTCTGCAATTAAGTTAGTATAAGCCGCTTTTACTATACGAATGTTTTTTGTTGCGTTAAATCCAGACAATGCCCGAGATATATGACCGCACCTATGACAAATGGCTCGTTTTTCCCCTTTTCTTCGGCAAATTCTCGTGCTCTGTCGTAGTCGTTTTCCCAGAAATATACACCTTCTCCTAACCAGTCGTATGGGTTATGGTTCGGGTTAAGCTCTTCTTTTCCCTCTATGACTTTTTCGCCGATTTCTTTTGTGCAACCGTGAAAACCGAGAATGATGTTGGGTTGAAAATCCCGCATATTATTTTGCTAAGATTTCTCCTTTCGTATTAATGTTCAGACCCATATTTCGCAGATAGTTGCGAGATGTCCTTACGTTTTTTGCTTTCAAAGCGCCATACGCTTTCATTTTTGAGATATAATCCTCCAATGAAATCGTTGTTTTCGTACTGTTTCCGTCCCATGTCAGGACTCGACGTATTGTCTGTTTAGGCATCGTGCGTGTGTTTTATTAGACACCAAAATAACAAATAGTTTTTGATATGCACAAATATTTATAGGTTTTTGAGGATATAATTAACTGTTGTTTACTTATAATCAACTGAAATGCAAATCATTATTAGAACGTAGCCGGGTATGGCTATCGGCTATCCCTTCTGATGCCGTTTCGCTTCGAGAATAAAACCAAAAATTTTTAACGGAAAGTTTTGAAAATTTGTATTTTGAAGCTATTTTTGCAAAATGTTTATTAACCATTAAATTCCGACAAAATGAAACGTACACTGTTTTTTATGTTGCTGTCTGCATGGCTGTTCGCCCCCGCCGCGTGGGCATATGACTTTGAAGCAGACGGTATCTATTACAACATTATTTCGTTGGACGACAAGACGGTTGAGGTTACGGGAGGTAGCTATTCAGGCGATGTAACCATTCCTGTAAAGGTAATGTATAAAGATACTCAATATAGTGTTATTTCTATCGGCTACCATGCTTTTTACGGTTGCAGTGGTTTGACGTCAATAACAATACCCGAGAGCGTTACCTCTATCAGCGACGGAGCTTTTCGGTCTTGCCGCGACTTGACGTCGGTAACGATACCCAATAGTGTTACCATTATCGACTACGGGGTTTTTCAATCTTGCAGCAGTTTAACGTCGGTAACGATACCCGAGAGTGTTACCTCTATCGGCGACTGGGCTTTTAACGGTTGCAGTGCCTTGACATCAATAACAATACCCAAAAGCGTTACCTCTATCGGAGAGCATGCTTTTGAATATTGCTCGCACTTAAAGAATTTCCGAATAGAGGACGGCACGGAAACATTGAACTTTCCCGAGACAGAATATATGTTTGACTTTTGTCCGTTGGATACGGTGTATTTGGGACGGAATATCTCTTATTCAGCCGCACTCTCCCCGTTCGGGTATAAAACAAGTCTTGTTTCATTGACTATTGGCAAACAAGTTACCTCTATCTGCGGGTCTGCTTTTTCCGGTTGCACGGGTTTGAAGTCGGTAACGATACCCGAGAGTGTTACGACTATCGGTGAGTTTGCTTTTTCCGGTTGCACGTGGTTGAAAGAGGTAACGATACCCGAGAGCGTTACCTCTATCGGACGCTATGCTTTTAACCATTGCCGTAACTTGACGTTGGTAACGATACCCGAGAGTATTACGACCATCAGCATCGGTTTGTTTGAATATTGCAACAGTTTGAAGTCGATAACCATACCCCAGGGTGTTACATCTATCGGAGCCGGTGCTTTTCGCTCTTGCAGCAGCTTAACATCGCTAACAATACCGGACGGTGTTACTTCTATCGGTGAGTATGCTTTTTATGATTGCAGCGGTTTGACGTCGGTAACGATACCCGAGAGTGTTCAGACTATCGGTGAGTATGCTTTTAGTCAAACTAATTCGAAATCTGTACATATTCATGATATAGCGAAATGGCTTCAAATTCTGTTTGTGGAGCAAGGCTCTAACCCCCTATATGGTGGCAGTACTCTTTATGTAAAAGGAGAACCGCTTTCCGGCGAATTGTCGATTCCCGAAGGAATCGACACAATCGGAAATTATACTTTTTTCGACTGCAAAGGTATAACATCGGTAATAATACCCAATGGCGTTAAGGTCATTGGCGAAGAAGCTTTTCACAGTTGCGTCGATTTAACGTCGGTAACGATTCCTAACAGTGTTACTTCTATCGGTGACGGTGCTTTTTATTATTGCAGCGGTTTGACGTCAATAACGATACCCAATAGCGTTTCCTTTATCGGGCGCAGTGCTTTTGGTTTCTGCCGCGGTTTGAAGTCGGTAACGATAGGTAATGGAATTCAAACTATCGGTGGAGGAGCATTTTGGTCTTGTTATCTGGAAAATGTGTATATCCCGGATTTGGCAACATGGTGCCGGATTTCTTTTGAATGGCAAGACGCCAATCCGTTAGCTAATGCCAAAAACGTTTATGTGAACGGCAAACCGGAAACCGACCTGAAAATACCGGAAGGCGTTACAACAATCAGCGATTATGCTTTTTACGGTTGCAAAGGTATAACATCGGTAACGATACCCGGGAGTGTTACTTCGATAGGCGACTCAACTTTTTATTGTTGCAACGCTTTGAAGTCGGTAACGATAGGCAATGGGGTTACCGCTATCGGTGTCGGTACTTTTCAGTATTGCAGCAGTTTAACATCGATAACGATACCCGAGAGTATTGCGACCATAGGTGATAATGCTTTTGAGGGAAGCCATGTGAAATCCGTCTATATTTCGAATATGGAAGCGTGGCTTCGGATTTCATTTGGAAGCAAAGGGAATCCGCTTTTGTACGGAGCCACACTCTATTTGGATAATAAGCCGCTTACAGAGTTTGTCATACCTGAAAACTTTACGACCATCGGTAATTCTGTATTTTCCGGATGGACAAGTTTGACGTCGGTAACGATACCTGAAAGCGTTACCGCTATTGGCGATTCGGCTTTTTACGGTTGTACGGGCTTGACGTCGATTACAATACCCAAAAATATTACTTCTATTGGCGTCAATGCATTTGACCACTGCACGGCTTTACAGGACGTCTATTTCAATGCCGATTCCTGCGGCTATATGGGAGGAATTGAAGTTAGATATCCGATGGGACAGATGGGAGAGCCGGACGTTATTAGAGGCTATGTTTTTTACAATACTGCCGTAAAAAACCTCCACATCGGGGAAAATGTAAAACATATTCCCGACTATGCTTTTTCCAGTTGCAGGAATTTGACGACAGTAACGATACCCGAGAGCGTTACCACTATCGGCAACGAGGCTTTTTACGGTTGTACGGGTTTGACGTCGATAACCATACCCGAGAGTGTTACCTCTATCGGAGTCGGCGCTTTTTACGAATGTAGCGGCTTGACGTCTATATTGATACCTGAGACCGTTACGACCATTGGCGGAGAGGCTTTCGCTAAGTGCACGGGGTTAACGTCGGTAACGATACCCAAGGGCGTTACTTCTATCTACAGGGCTTTTTACAATTGCAGCGGCTTGAAGGAAGTAATAATACAGAACGGGCTTATCACTATCGGTGACTATGCTTTTTACAATTGCAGCGGTTTGACGTCGGTAACGATTCCTAACAGTGTTACTTCTATCGGTGACGGTGCTTTTGATAATTGTACGGGCTTGACGTCAATAACGATATCTGAGAGCGTTACCACTATTGGCGAAATGGCTTTTTACGATTGCAGCAGTTTGACATCGGTAACGATACCCGGAAGTGTTACTTCTATCGGCTACCATGCTTTTTCCGGTTGCAGAGGCTTGACGTCGGTAACGATACCCGAGAGTGTTACCTATATCGACCACAGTGCTTTTAAAGGTTGCACAGGCTTAACGGATGTTTATTTCAATGCCGATTCTTGTAATCTTAGCAATTATAGTTATGTTTTCGATACAACAATACCTATTTCCGGTATTCATATTGGGAAAAATGTACGCCATTTTCCCTCGATTTTCAGGGGACGACAAGATTTGAGTTCCATTGAATTTTCTCCGAATATCACCTCTATTGCTGAATGTGCCTTTTCCGGTTGCAGAGGCTTGACGTCAATAACGATACCCGAAAGTGTTACTTCTATCGGCGACGAGGCTTTTGAGAATTGTACGGGTTTGACGTCGGTAACGATACCTGAAAATGTTACCACTATTGGCTATGGAGCATTTCGGTATTGTACGGGCTTAACGGATGTTTATTTCAATGCCGATTCCTGCACCTCTATGAGTTCTGTTTTTTCGGATCGTACCTCCTTGACCACGGTGCATATCGGGGAAAATGTCAAATATATTCCCGACTATGCTTTTTCCCGTACGAGCTTGACGTCGGTAACGATATCTGAGAGCGTTACCACTATTGGCAAAAAGGCTTTTTACGATTGCACGGGTTTGACATCGGTAACGATACCCAAGAATGTTACATCGATCGGCGGGTCTGCTTTTTACGATTGCACGGGATTGACAGAGGTTTATTTCAATGCCGATTCCTGTATAAGCGGAGGCTTCTCCGATTGTGAGGCATTGACCACGGTGCATATCGGAGAGAATGTAAAGCGGATTCCGGACCGTGCTTTTTCCGGTTGCAAAGGTATAACATCGGTAACGATACCCGAGAATGTTACCTCTATCGGTGACTATGCTTTTTCCGGTTGCAAAGGTATAACATCGGTAACGATACCCGAGAATGTTACCTCTATCGGTGACTATGCTTTTTCCGCTTGTACGGGCTTGAAGTCGATAACCATACACGAGGGTGTTACTACTATCGGCAAGTATGTTTTTTACGGTTGTACGGGCTTGACTTCGATGACCATACCCAAGAATGTTACCTCTATCGGCGACCGTGCTTTTTCCGGTTGTACGGGCTTGACTTCGATAACCATACCGGAGGGTGTTACCACTATCGGCGACCGTGCTTTTTCCGATTGTAGAGGTTTGACGTCGGTAACGCTCGGCAGAAATGTTGCAACTATCGGCAGTTATGCTTTTTCCGATTGTAATGGCTTGACTTCGATGACCATACCCAAGAATGTTACCTCTATCGGCGACCGTGCTTTTTCCGATTGTAGAGGCTTGGAAGAAGTGTGGTTCAATGCCGATTCCTGTACCACCTCCCCTATAAGTTTTGTTTTTTCGGGTTGTATCTTTTTAACAACGGTACATATCGGAGAGAATGTAAAACTTATTCCCAACAGAGCTTTTTCCGGTTGCAGCAGTTTGACATCGGTAACGATACCCGAGAGTGTTACCTCTATTGATGACTGTGCTTTTGAGAATTGCACGGGATTGACAGAGGTTTATTTCAATGCCGATTCCTGCGGATATATGAATCATTTTGTTTTTAAGGGATGTACCTCTTTGACGACGATACATATCGGGAAAAATGTCAAATGTCTTCCTGTGGTAGCTTTTATCGGTTGCACGAGCTTGAAAGAGGTATGGTTTAATGCCGATTCCTGCACCAATATGAGTTCTGTTTTTAAGGGATGTACCTCTTTGACAACAGTACATATCGGAGAAAATGTAAAATCTATTCCGGGCTGGGCTTTTGAAGATTGTGTTGGTTTAGAAGAGATTACGATACCCGAGAGTGTTACATTTATCGGAAGTAGCGCTTTTTCCAAGTGCGTGGGTTTGAAAGAGATTTATTTCAATGCCGATTCTTGTAATCTTAGCGATTATAGTTTCGATACAACAATACCTATTTCCGGTATTCATATTGGGAAAAATGTACGCCATTTTCCCTCGATTTTCAGGGGACGACAAGATTTGAGTTCCATTGAATTTTCTCCGAATATCACCTCTATTGCCAATAGTGCTTTTTACAATTGCGAGAATTTGACATCAATAACGATACCTAATAGTATTACTTCTATCGGCTACAATGCTTTTTCAGGTTGCAGTGGCTTGACGTCTGTAATGATAGGGAGGAGTGTTACCACTATTAACAATGGAGCATTTAACGATTGTACGGGCTTAACGGATGTTTATTTCAATGCCGATTCTTGTACCTCTATGATTTCTGTTTTTTCGGGTTGTACCTCTTTGACAACGGTACATATCGGAGAAAATGTAAAATCTATTCCGGGCGGGGCTTTTGAAAATTGCGGTGGTTTAGAAGAGGTTACAATACCTAATAGTGTTGCCACTATCGGCAACTTTGCTTTTCAGGAATGCCACGACTTGACGTCGGTAACACTCGGCAGAAGTGTTGCTACTATCGGTAGTTATGCTTTTTCCGGTTGCGAGAGCTTAAAAGAGGTTTGGTTTAATGCCGATTCTTGTATAAGCGGAGGCTTCTCCAATTGTTCGGCATTGGCGACGGTGCATATCGGGGAGAATGTCAAACACATTCCCCATTATGCTTTTTCCGGTTGCACGAGCTTGATATCGGTAACGATACCCAAGAATGTTACATCAATCGGCGGGTCTGCTTTTTACGATTGCACGGGATTGACGGATGTTTATTTCAATGCCGATTCCTGTACTGAGATGAATTCTGTTTTTGAGGAATGTACCTCCTTGACAACGGTACATATCGGAGAAAATGTAAAATCTATTCCGGGCGGGGCTTTTGAAGATTGCGTTGGTTTAGAAGAAATAACAATACCTAATAGTGTTGCCTCTATCGGTAGTTATGCTTTTTTCGGTTGCAGTAATTTGCAGTCGGTAACCGTTTACAACCCGACGCCGGTAAAAATAGTTTATTACGGGACTTCCGTTTTCGATGGGGTGGATTATGAAACCTGTAAACTGTATGTACCTGCGGGTTCGGTAGATGCCTATAAAGCTGCCGACGGGTGGAAAAAGTTTTTTGTATTGTCGATGGGTGGTGCTGAGCCCGATGTGCCCGACGTACCCGATGATCCTAACGAATCGGAAAATCCGGATACTCCCGACACACCTGACGTACCTGACGTACCGGACGTTCCCGAAAATCCGGACGAGCCCGATGAACCAATCGAGCCCGACAAACCCGATGTACCCGACACCCCGTCGTCGGTAACGGAGGCGCAGGCAGATGCCGAACACTTGACCGTGTATACCCTGCAAGGCGTACCGGTGCTCGAGACGAACGATGCCGCCGCCCTCCGCACGCTGCCTGCCGGCGCTTACATCGTGAACGGCAAGAAAATGATTATCACCCGATAAACAAATAAATATGATTGCGAAAGACAATAGAATGAAGAATTTCCTGAATAGATAGTTTTTGACCCGCCGCCCTGCCATGTGAATGGCGGGGCGGTATTTTTCCACCGAAAAGTACGGACGGAATATTTCGGAAAAGATACCGCCTCCCGATTCTCTTTTCTGTGCAGGGAAATTCTTGGCTCCGAAAAGTAGCGGATATGAAAAATTTGCATTACCTTTGAAGCGGATATGTGCGGCGGCGAGCCGTTCCGTTCCGTAAAAAATTGTCGAATATTTTCATGACGATATATGTGCGCGTTGTTTTCGTCGAAAAAAAAGAATGCTCCGACTGAATCCAAACACCCTGCGAAGCCGAAGCGGGACATTACCCTCTGGATTGTCCTTTCGTTGTGGACGCTGCTGGTGTTGGTCGCCGGCGGCGTGTGGTGGCTCTTTTATTCCATAGCCGAAGGGCGTATCGGATATATGCCCCCCATAGAGGAGTTGCAGAATCCGAAAGACAAACTGGCATCGGAAATCTATTCCGCCGATATGCAGCCGATAGGACGTTTCTATTTGGCGCAGGGCAACCGCATATCCATCGACTACGACCAAATATCCCAAACGATGCTCGAAGCCTTGCTTGCCACCGAAGACGTCCGTTTCTACGAACATTCGGGCATCGACTTCAAGGCGCTCATGCGCGCCATTGTGAAGCGCGGATTTTTGGGACAGAAAAGCGCGGGCGGCGGCAGTACCATCACCCAGCAGTTGGCGAAACTGCTCTACTCGCCGACGGCGGGCAATGTGAAAGAACGCCTTTTCCAAAAGCCCATCGAGTGGGTCATTGCCGTGCAGTTGGAACATTTTTACACGAAAGAGGAAATCGTGAATATGTATCTCAACAAATTCGATTTCCTGTTCGATGCCGTAGGCTTGCAGTCGGCGGCAAACATTTATTTCGATACCGAACCGAAGAATTTGAAAGTGGAGGAGGCTGCCGTCTTGGTGGGAATGTGCAAGAACCCCCGTCTGTACAATCCCATACTCTATCCCGACCGCTCGTTGGAACGGCGCAATACCGTACTCGACCAGATGTGCAAAGCCGGCTACCTGACGGCGTTCGAGTGCGACTCCCTCAAAAGACTGCCCATAAAGACCTGCTTCCGCCGCGTCAATCACGAAACGGGTATAGCCCCCTATTTTCGGGAGCATATCCGGCTGGTCATGATGGCAGATAAGCCCGATAGGCGCAACTACCGCGGCTGGCAGCGGCAGCAGTATATCGACGACTCCATTGCGTGGGCGACGAATCCCCTTTACGGCTGGTGTCGGAAAAATCGCAAAGCCGACGGTTCGCCGTACAACATTTATACCGACGGGCTGAAAATCTATACGACCCTCGACACCCGTATGCAACGCTATGCCGAGGAGGCAGTTGCCGAATATCTGGGCGGATACATACAACCCCGTTTCGAAGACGAAAAGCGCGGCAAAGAATATGCTCCTTTCTCCAAAGACCTCTTGCCCGAAGAGGTGAAAGAAATCATGACGCGGGCAAAAGAACAGAGCGACCGCTATCGCACCATGAAACAAAACGGTGCGAGCAGCGACGAAATTGATGAGGCATTCGCTACTCCTGTGCCGATGCGCCTCTTTTCGTGGAACGGACCTCTCGATACGGTCATGACGCCTTTCGATTCCATACGCTACTGCAAGACGCTGCTGCGCACCGGATTCATGTCTGTCGACAGCCGCAACGGTCATGTCAAAGCCTATGTAGGCGGCATCGACTTCCGTAACTTCAAATACGATATGGTGTCGGGCGGGCGGCGTCAGGTCGGCTCTACGATAAAACCCTTCCTTTACACGCTGGCAATGGAGGAGGGTTATTCGCCCTGCGACCTCGCACCCAATGTACAACCCAATATCTTCGACCGCGCGAGCGGCGAAGTGTGGTCGCCCCGAAATGCCTCGTCCGAGCGGGTGGGCGAGAACGTAACGCTGCGCTGGGCGCTTTCCAAGTCGAACAACTGGATTTCGGCTTACCTGATGAACCGCCTTTCGCCGCAGTCGTTGGTACAGCTGATGAACTCGTTCGGCATACACGGACAGATAGACCCCGTCATCTCCCTTTGCCTCGGTGTCGCCGATGTTTCCGTCGAAGAAATGGTTACCGCCTATACGGCGTTTTCCAATTACGGTCTGCGGGTCGATCCCATTTACGTCTCCCGCATCGAAGACTGTTACGGGAACGCCATTGCCGATTTTGTGCCGCAGATTTCCGAAGTGTTCAGCGAGTCGACCTATCTGAAAATGCTTCCCATGTTGTGCGATGTCATCGACAAAGGCACCGGCATACGCCTGCGCCTCCGTTATAAAATCGACGCGCAGATGGGCGGAAAAACCGGAACGACCAACAACAATTCCGACGGCTGGTTCATGGGATTCACCCCCGCCTTGGTAACCGGCGTGTGGGTAGGCGGTGAGGAGCGTTCGATACACTTCGACCAGATTGCCGACGGGCAGGGCGCCAATACTGCGCTCCCCATTTATGCGCACTACATACAGAAAGTATATGCCGACAGCACCTTGCTGTACACGCCGGCAGATACTTTTGCCGTCGATTCCGTCATTTTCCTTCCGTGCGACGGCGTTGTCGGCAAACTGCCCGACAATGCAGGGAAGACGGTGCCTCCGATAAACATCGAGGAGGAGGCTATCGAAGGCATATTCGATTAAATAACAGGATTTTATAATTCGCTAAAACAACAGAGATATATGGGATTTTTCGATTTCTTCCAGAAAGAAAAAAAAGAGACGCTCGACAAAGGGCTGGCAAAGACCAAAGAGGGAATGTTCACGAAAATCACCCGCGCGGTCGCCGGCAAATCCACCGTCGATGATGCCGTGCTCGACGACCTCGAAGAGATATTGATAACCTCCGACGTGGGCGTCGAAACCACGTTGCGCATCATCGAGCGCATCGAACGCCGCGTGGCACGCGACAAATATCTGTCGACCGGCGAATTGAAAAATATCCTCCGCGAAGAAATCGTGGCGCTGCTTGCCGAAAACCATACGGGCGACGAGACAGATTTCGTTGTGCCGCAGAATGTTACGACCCCATACGTCATTATGGTCGTCGGCGTGAACGGGGTGGGCAAAACCACCACTATCGGAAAACTCGCTTACCAGTACAAGAAAAACGGATTGAAAGTGTATCTCGGCGCTGCCGACACTTTCCGCGCCGCCGCCGTAGAGCAGATTGTCATTTGGGGCGAGCGGGTGGGAGTACCCGTCGTCAAGCAGAAAATGGGCGCCGACCCTGCGTCGGTCGCTTTCGACACCCTTAGCGCGGCAAAAGCTGCCGGCGCCGATGTGGCGATTATCGACACCGCCGGACGTCTGCACAACAAAATCGGGCTGATGAACGAACTTACGAAAATCAAAAAAGTCATGGATAAAGTCGTGCCCGGCGCGCCGCAGGAGGTGCTGCTCGTGCTCGACGGCTCTACGGGGCAAAACGCTTTCGAGCAGGCTCGGCAGTTTACCGCCGCCACCGAAGTCAATGCCCTCGCCATCACCAAACTCGACGGCACCGCCAAGGGCGGCGTCGTCATCGGCATATCCGACCAGTTCAAAACGCCGGTCAAATACATCGGGCTTGGCGAAGGCATGGAAGATTTGCAGCCTTTCCGCCGCCGCGAGTTTGTCGAATCGTTGTTCAGCGAAAATTAACCCGATGGTCAAAAATCGTATCGACGTCATCACGCTCGGGTGCTCCAAAAATTTGGTCGATTCGGAACGGCTGATGAAGCAGTTTCGGGCCGCCGGCTACGAGGTGTACCACGATGCCGCCGAAGTCAGGGGTGAAATCGTCGTCATCAACACCTGCGGATTCATCGGCGATGCCAAAGAAGAATCCATCGAGATGATACTCACTTTTGCGCAGGCGAAAAAACAGCGCCGGATACGCCGCCTCTATGTCATGGGCTGCCTCTCGCAGCGTTACATGGAGGAGCTGGCGGGCGAAATTCCCGAAGTCGATAAGTTTTACGGCAAATTCGATTATCCCCGTCTGCTTGAAGAATTGGGTAAAGCCTACCGCGACGAGTTTCGCTTGCAGCGCGAACTGACCACCCCGCCGCACTATGCCTATGTAAAAATAGCCGAAGGGTGCGACCGTATGTGTGCCTATTGTGCCATACCCCTCATTACGGGGCGTTACGTTTCCCGCCCGATGGACGAAATCGTCGCCGAAGTCGAAACGTTGGCGGTGCAGGGCGTCAAGGAATTTCAGCTTATCGCCCAAGACCTTACCTATTACGGAAAAGACCTTTACGGCGAATACCGCATCGCCGAACTGGTGGAGCGCATCGCTTCCGTTCGCGGTGTGAAGTGGCTGCGGCTGCACTATGCTTATCCCGACCATTTCCCGCTCGATTTGCTGCCCGTCATGGCGCGCCACGACAACATCTGCAAATACCTCGACATCGCCTTGCAGCACATCGACGACGGCGTGCTGCACCGTATGCGCCGCCACATCACCCGCAAAGAAACGGAAGCGCTGTTGGAGCGCATTCGCCGCGAAGTGCCCGGCATACACCTGCGCACCACGTTTATGGTGGGCTTTTGCGGGGAGACGGAGGAGGCTTTCGACGAACTGCTCCGTTTCGTGCGCGAAGCCCGTTTCGAGCGTATGGGGGCGTTTGCCTATTCCGAAGAGGAGGGCACTTATTCGGCGCAACACTATGCCGACGATGTCCCCGCCGCCGAGAAGCAGCGGCGTCTCGACCTCCTTATGGAGGCGCAGGAGGCGATTGCCGCCGATGTTGCCGCCTCGAAGGCGGGCAATCGTATGCAGGTCGTTATCGACCGCGAGGAGCCGGACTATTACGTGGGGCGCACGCAGTACGATTCGCCCGAAGTCGATCCCGAAGTGTTGGTCGAAAAGACGCGCGTCCTGACGGTCGGTGAGTTTTATACGGTGCGCATCACATCGGCGCAACCCTTTGAACTTTTCGCCGTTGTCGAGTAATTTTGGAAAATAGGTCGGCGAGCCTCAAATCTTCAAAAATGAAATCATTGCAAGACGCCATACGCTTGTGCCTCGACAAAGGAGTGCCTTTCTATGCTTGCCGCCGGCAGGGCGGTGGGCAGCCCGAGTTTGGCGCGCAGCTCTCCGCCGTGAAGCCGGCAGACGTTTCTTTGTCCGCGTTGTCCCGCCGGCGCGGTTTTTTTGTACACCCTTTCGATGAGACGGAATTGCCCGTCTGTTTCATCGCTGCCGAAATGACGCTCGACGATGCCTGCGGCTGGGACGCGCTCTCAGCTCGTCCGTCGGTGAAATTGCCGTCGGCACCGGCTTTGTCGGCTGTCTCGCAGGCGGTTTACGAGCGGCAAGCCGCTCGCTTGATAGCTTCTTTGCTGCGGGACAATTTGCAGAAGGTCGTTTTGTCGCGGGTCGTTTCGGTGCCCTGTGCGCCGCAGCGGCGGGTAGCGGCGTTGTTCGATGCGATGTGCGAGGCATTTCCCGATGCTTTTGTTTTTCTCTTTTACCTGCCCGGTACGACGTTGTGGTTGGGTGCGTCGCCCGAACTCTTTCTGCAACGGCGGGGCAATACCTTTTCCGCCTGTTCGGTGGCAGCTACCAAGCGGTGCGGCGACCCGTCGGCGTGGGGCGAAAAAGAGCGCGAGGAGCAGCAGCTCGTTACCGATTATATACGCGAGGTTTTCCGGCAGACGGTCGCCGGCGATGTGCATGTCGGAGACGTGGAAGATTGTGCGGCAGGCAATGTGCGCCACCTTTTCACACGGTTGACCCTTTCGACCACTTGTCCCGATGAGGCGGCAGATGCGCTGGTGCGACGGTTGCACCCGACGCCGGCGGTGGGCGGCTGTCCGCGTGAAGCTGCGCTGCGCGCTATTGCTGCTACCGAAAAAAACAGCCGCCGCTGCTATGCCGGATATTTAGGCATGTTCGACGGTACGGGCGAATACGATTTATTTGTAAATTTGCGTTCAATGGAACTTTATGCCGACCGTGTCGACATACATGTAGGCGGAGGACTTACTGCCCGCAGCGATGCCCGCTCGGAGTGGAACGAAACTTCTCTCAAAGCGGAGCCGCTGCTCCGTGTGGTGAAACAATGTGTACTGACCGACGATGAATGATAATCTCTATTCCGAAAAAGAAACTGCCAAGATTTTGACGGAATTGTTGGTGCGGAAAGGGGTGCGACGCGTTCTGCTTTCACCCGGCTCCCGCAATGCCCCGTTGATAATCTCCTTGACACGCCGCCGCGAACTTTCCTGTCGTGTTGTTCTCGATGAGCGTGTCGCCGCCTATATGGCGGTGGGTATGGCGCAGCAGTCGGGCGAGGCGGTTGCCCTTGTTTGCACGTCGGGCACGGCGCTGCTCAATTATGCGCCGGCGGTGGCGGAGGCTTTTTACCAACGCCTGCCGTTGATTGTCATCTCTGCCGACCGTCCGGAGGAGTGGATTGACCAAGACGACAGCCAGACCATACGACAGTATGCCGCCCTTGCACCGTTTGTCAAAGCCTCATACCGCCTGCCTGCCGAACTTTCGTGTGCCGACGAGCGCTGGTATGCCAACCGCCTTGTCAATGACGCGCTCAACACCGCGCTGATTTCGCCGCAAGGACCGGTGCATCTCGACGTGCCTTTTCGCGAACCGCTTTACGGAGTAAAGGCTTATCCGATGCCGGAGCGCTCGATTGAGGCAGTACCTGTGGCATCGACACTGCCCGATGCCGAAGCCCGCCGTTTGGCGGCGATGCTTTCGTCGGGAAAACGTGTTTTGATAGTCGCTTCTTTTGCTGCGCCCGATGCCGCGCTCGCTTCGCTTTTGACACGTGCGGCGGATTTTTCGCAAGTTGTGCTGCTGACAGAAAGCCTTGCCAATCTGCCTGTCGCCGGCGCCATTCCTACGGTAGACCGTGTACTCTCTGTCATGCCCGCCGACCGGTTGGAGGAGTATCACCCCGATATTCTTATTACATTCGGCGGTGCACCGGTGTCGCGCCGACTCAAACATTTTTTGCGCGAAAACCGACCGGAGGAACATTGGCACCTCGATACGGGCGGACATATCGTCGATACGATGCAGTCGCTTACCCGTCATATTCGTCTTGCCCCGAGTGATTTTTTCGCTGCCATATCGTCTTATTGGCAGTCGGCGGCATGCGGTTACCGCGACCTTTGGCGGGCTTTGCGCGAGGAGGCGACCCGTCGCCACGACGCCTTTTTGTCGTCGGCAGCGTGGAGCGACCTCGCCGCTTTTTCCTTGCTGATGCCCGCTTTGCCGGCAGGTGCCGCCGTGCAGCTTTCCAACGGAATGACGGTGCGTTATGCCCAACTGTTCGAGTATCCGCAGGTTTCCCGTTCCGACGGCAATCGCGGCACGAGCGGCATCGACGGTTCGCTATCGACAGCGGTCGGTGCAGCGTTCGCCTCGAACAGGTTTACGGTGTGCATCATCGGCGATATGAGTTTTCTTTACGATGCCGCCGCGTTGGCGACGGGCGACCTGCCGTCGAATCTCCGCATCGTCGTGATATGCAACGGAGGCGGAGGCATATTCCGCACGCTGGTGGGGGCATCGGAACTTCCCGAGTCGGAAACCTGTTTCGAAACCGTCCGCCGCGTCGATGTCGAAGGGTATGCACGTCTGTGTGGAATTGATTTCTATCGGGTTGCCGATGCCGTGTCGCTGCGCGATATCCTGCCGCGTTTCTTTCAAGAATCCGGAGGAGTCGCAATTCTTGCGGTTGAGACGCCGCGCCTGCTCAATGCCGACGTGCTGAAAGCCTATTTTTCCCGATAAAAAAACGGTTTCGGTTGTTATAAGAAAATAACCGAATGCCGAAATCGTGTCGTTGCTCAAAAATAGAATACTCTTTGCCGTCGTATGGTGGGCGGCAGCGGCTGTTGCTGCGGGAGCGGGGAGAGGCGTTTTTGTTTGTCTCCACCCGTTTGCCTGTTCGACGGAGCAGACGACGCAGCCACCCGAACTGCCTTTGCCCGAAGTGCCCGTGCTCTTGTTGTCGCCCGAATCGCGCGCCGCCTATGTGGTGGAACATTTTTGGGACGCGATGAATTTCGAGGATATTTCGCGCAGCCGCAACCGTGATTTCATGGAACAGAATTTTGTCAATTACATTTCGCTGTTTCCTCTTGCCGACACGGCTGTATGCCGCACCTCTGTCGTGAGTCTTTTGCGTCGGGCGGAAACCGATGCCGCCGCTTACCGCCTGTTGGTCGAGCTGGCGGAACATTATTTGTATGATGCCGGTTCGCCCCTGATGAATGAAACGTATTATACGTGGTTTCTCGAAGAAATAATACGCTCGAAGCAGTTGAAAAAATCCGAACGGATACGACCGCAACAACAGTTGGCGGTCGTTCGAAAAAATCGGGTGGGAACGCCGGCAGCCGATTTTATCTATGAAACGCCGGACGGACAACGGCACACGCTGTACGATACGACGGACGAATACACCTTGCTGCTCTTTTACGACCCGACCTGCGACCATTGCAAGGAGATTATCGACGAGTTGCGGCACGATGTCTATATTTCCTTGCGCACCGCCGGCGGACGCTTGCGGGTGTTGGCGGTGTGCGTCGATGTCCCGCGCGAAACGTGGTTGCGGCAGCGAGCTCTCTTACCTGCTGATTGGACGGCAGGCTTCGATGCCGACGACGTTATCGACGGCGGTGAACGCTATGTGTTGCGCGCCATGCCTTCGCTCTACCTGCTCGACAGCGACAAAAAAGTGTTGCTCAAAGATGTGCCTCCCGCTGCCGTAAGCCGCTTCTGCGCCCGCATGTAGATTTATTCTCGGAGTGCCTGCAAAAGCCGGTCGATAGCGCGTCCGGCGTCGCCCTCCTCCTGCAACAGCGATACGAATTTGCTGCCGATAATGGCGCCGGCGGCGTGGTCGCAAGCCGCCTCGTGCGTCTGCCGGTTGGAGATGCCGAATCCTATCATGCGGGGATTGTGCAGCTGCATCGCCTCGATGCGTTTGAAATATGCCAGCTTTTGGGCGTTGAAATCTTTTTGTGCGCCGGTGATGGCAGCCGACGATACCATGTAGATGAATCCATCGGTATGCGCGTCGATAAGGCGTATGCGCTCCTCGCTCGTTTCGGGCGTGATGAGCATGATGAGCCGCAGGTCGTAGCGGTCGGCGGTTGCCTTGTAATTTTCCATGTATTCCCGGAACGGCAGGTCGGGAATGATGATGCCGTCGATGCCGCATGCTTGGCAGGAGCGGCAGAACGCCTCGAATCCGTATTGCAGAATCGGATTCAGATACCCCATGAGTATCAACGGAATGTGCACGTCGCTGCGTATGTCGGCAAGCTGTCCGAACAGTTTGCGCAGGGTCATGCCGTTGCGCAGGGCGCGGGTGGCAGCCTCCTGTATCACGGGACCGTCTGCCATCGGGTCGCTGAACGGTATGCCTATCTCTATCATGTCCACGCCTTTGGATTCGAGCGTTTTGATGACTTCGCACGTGCCCTCGAAAGTCGGGTGTCCGGCACAAAAATAAATGGAGAGAATGTCTCTTTTCTTCTCTTGAAAAAGTCGGTTGATACGATTCATCTTATTTGTTTTTTATTTCGTTTCTGAATAGGGTTATGAAGTTTCGCAGTTTGTCGATGTCTTTTAGGGCGGGGGCGGTTTCGAATCCGCTGTTGAGGTCGATGCCTGCCCATTGCGGGTGTGAAAATCCGCGCAGCTCCGTCAGACAGTCGGGCGACAGACCGCCGCTCAGCAGAAACGGCGTGCTGCCCCGATAGCTTTCCAACAGCGTCCAGTCGAATTTTTTTCCCGAACCGCCGTCCGTCGCGCAGGGCGTGTCGAACAGAAACCAGTCGCACACGCTTTCGTAGGCATGGCATTGCGCTGCCGACGTCCGGTCTTGCATCTGGAATGCCTTGATGACTTTCACGCCGCTTGCGTGCAGCGCGTGGCAAAGTTCGGGCGATTCGTGTCCGTGCAGCTGCACGCCGTACAGCCCGTAGTCGGCAATGCGATGTTCTATCGTCGCTTTGTCGGCATCGACGAACACGCCGATGCGCCGCACCTTTTCCGGCAGATAAGCCGGCATTTGCGTTACGCAGCGGGGCGAACGCGGGGCGAAGATGAAACCCATCAGGTCGATGTCGCACTTCTCTGCGGCGCGAATGTTTTCCGGCTCGCGCATACCGCACACTTTTACGAGCATGACAGGTCGTTTATGAATTGACGGAGCGTCGCGCCCGGATTTTCGGTTTTCATGAAAGTCTCGCCGATGAGGAATCCGCGAAATCCCGCCTGCCGCAGCTCTTTTATCGTCGCAGGGTCGGAGATGCCGCTTTCCGAAACTTTCAAAAAATCGGCAGGCAGCTTCTCTGCCAGCCGGAACGAATTTTTCACGTCGGTGTGAAAGCTCCCTAAATTCCGGTTGTTCACGCCTATCATGTCGATATGCTCATTCACGTAGTCGAGTTCGCTTTCCCGATGTATTTCCAGCAGCACTTCGAGGCAGAGCCGGTGCGCCTCTTCCGCCAACTTCCGGCACTCCTCCGGCGACAGGGCGGCGGCGATAAGCAGCACGGCGTCGGCGCCCACGATGCGGGCTTGAAAGAGCTGGTATTCGTCGATGATGAAATCTTTCCGCAGTACGGGCAGACCCGTAAGCGGACGGGCGACAGCGATGTCTTGCAGCGAGCCGCCGAAAAACGGCGTATCGGTGAGAATGGAGAGGGCGGCGGCACCGTTGGCTTCATACGAAGGCGGTATTTCGTCGGCACGACCGAGTTCTTTTATCCACCCTTTCGACGGCGATTTGCGCTTGAATTCGGCAATGATGCCGTAGGGCGATGCTGTCAGTGCCGCCCGCATACTCCGCTGTTCCTGCATTTTCTGCGTGGCGTTTTCGCGTAACAGCTCTATGCTTACAGCCTGTTTCTGTTGCATGATTTCCTCCCGTTTGCGGGCGATGATTTCGTCTAAAATATCTTTCATGGTGTTCAACTGTTCAGAGCGATGAATTTTTTCAGTGTCTCGGCAGCCTTTCCGCCGGCGAGCGATGCGCGGGCTGTCTCCAAACATTCGCCGATAGACTTGGACGGCTCCAAAATCTGTATGGCGAAAGCGGCGTTTATGAGTACGCAGTTCGTCTGCGAGACGGTGGCTTTTCCCGTCAGTACGTTGTCGAAAATGCGGGCGGCTTCTTCGGGCGTGTCGCCGCCGAAAAGTTCTTCCTGCCGTATCTGCGGCAAACCCAGTTCGTCGGGTCGGTATATCCGTTCGTAATGCTTCATGATTACTTTGAACGAGTCGGTCAGCGATATTTCGTCGTAGCCGTCTAAACTGGTTACGACGGCAAATTCCAAACCTAACGTCTGGAACGTCTGGGCGTAGAGGCGCAACAGTTCGAGATTGGCGACGCCCAACAGCTGGTTTGCCGGCAGCGACGGATTGACCAATGGACCCAGCAGATTGAACAACGTGCTTACCTGCAACGCCTTGCGCACGGGGGCGACCGCCTTCATTGCCGGATTGAAAAGCGGGGCGTGCAGGTATGCCATACCGCACCCTTCAATCGAGCGGCGCAACCGGCTTTCGTCGTTGGTGAATTTCACGCCGTGCTGTTCCATGACGTTGCTCGCACCGCTCACGGAGGTGGCGCCGTAGTTGCCGTGTTTTGCCACGCGGTAGCCGGCACCTGCCACCACGAAACAGGCACAGGTCGAAATGTTGAACGTGTTTTTCCCGTCGCCGCCCGTCCCCACGATGTCGATAGCGTTGTAGTCGTTTAAATCTATGCGTATACGGCTTTCCAGCAGGGAGTTGCGGAATCCGATAAGCTCCTCTACCGACGGGGAACGCATTTTGTAAACGGTGAGCAGCGAGGCTGTTTGCACTTCGTTATAGACGCCGCGCGTCATATCCGACATGATTTTTTCCGCCTCTTGTCGGGAGAGTATTTCGTGATTGAAAAGCCGTGTCAGAATCTTTTTCATACGTTTGCTTTTAAGAAGTTTTCCATGATGATTTTTCCCTGCGGTGTCAATACCGATTCGGGGTGGAACTGTATGCCGTGAATATCGAACGTCTTGTGGCGCAGCGCCATGACAAGCTCTTCTTCACTGCGGGCGGTGATTTCGAGACAGTCGGGCAGGCTGTCGGCATCGACCACCCACGAGTGGTAGCGACCTACGGCGATGCTGCTGTCGAGACCCTCGAAAAGATAGTCGTTGCCAAGCAGTTTTATCGGCGTTTGCACGCCGTGATACACGCGGCTCAGATTCACGAGTTTGCCGCCGAATACTTCGCCTATCGCCTGATGTCCGAGACACACGCCGAGTATGGGTTTGCGTCCGGCATACCGGCGTATCGTGTCGAGCAGCAGACCGGCTTCCGACGGAATGCCCGGTCCGGGCGAGAGTATGATTTTGTCGCAGGCTTCGAGGTCGTCGAGGTCGAAAGCGTCGTTGCGCACTACCGTTACTTCCGCACCGGCTTCTCTTACCATGTGGAAGAGGTTGTACGTAAACGAGTCGTAATTGTCTATGATAGTGATTTTCATAATAGGGTGCAATTAGAGTTGTTCGGCTATGTCGATGGCTTTGCGCAGGGCGCCGAGTTTGTTGTTTACCTCTTGCAATTCGTATTCCTCGCTGCTTTGGGCTACGATGCCGCCGCCGGCTTGGAACCACAATTCGTTGTTGCGGCTTACGAAAGTGCGTATGGTGATGGCTTGGTTGAGGTTGCCGTTCAGACCGATGAATCCGATGCACCCGCCGTATGCGCCACGATTGTGCGGCTCGTATTCGCTGATGAGCTGCATCGCCCGCACTTTGGGCGCTCCCGACAGGGTGCCGGCGGGGAAAGTGTCGATGAAAGCCTTTATGGGGTTGGCATCGTCGTTCAACCGTCCGCTGACGCGGCTGACGAGGTGGATTACGTGGCTGTAATACTGCGTCTCTTTGTAAAATTCCACTTTCACGTCGTGGCAGTTGCGGCTCAGGTCGTTACGGGCAAGGTCGACGAGCATCACGTGTTCGGCGTTTTCTTTGGGGTCGGCAAGCAGGGCGGCAGCCAGTGCGGCGTCTTTTTCGTTGTCGCCTGTCCGTCGGGTCGTGCCGGCTATCGGGTCGATGTAGGCGCGACCGTTTTCGATGCGGCAGTGCGTCTCGGGCGAGGAGCCGAAGATGCGGAATCCGCCGAAGTCGAAATAGAAAAGGTAGGGCGACGGATTGATACTGCGCAGGGCGCGGTAGAGTTTGAAATCGTCGCCCGTATAGGCTTGCACGAATCGCCGCGACAGCACGATTTGGAACACGTCGCCCCGCAGGCAGTGCGCGATGCCGCGCCGGATATTGGCTTTGTGTTCTTCGTCGGTGAGCGTGCTGTATGCCTTGCCTACGGCGTGGAAGTCGTAGCAGGTGAAATTCCGGTTCGCTATCGCCTTTTCGAGGAAGTCGATGCCGCTTTCTTCCTCTTCCGGCACCATTTCTATTAACACCATTTCGTGCTTGAAGTCGTTGAATACGATGATGTATTTATACAAAATGTAGAGCATGTCGGGGGCATCGTTGAACGGGTCGCGGCTGTCTTTTACCGGAATGTTCTCGAAGTAGCGCACCGCGTTAAACGAGGTGTAGCCGTAGAGACCGCAATAGTTTTTGTATTCGCCCTCGACCTCGAACGATTGCAGAAATTCGGTAATGGCATCTTCGCAGCGGTAGTCGGCGGCGATGGCGTGTTCCGTCGTCGAGTTGTCGGGGTAGCGCAGCGTCGCCGTGCCGTGTCCGATGCTTACCGAAGCGAGCGGGTGCAGCCCGATGAACGAGCGGTTGTTTTCGCCGCCGTGGTAGTCCGAACTCTCCATCAGCGCGCTTTGTGAAAAGTAATCCCGTACTTTCAGATAAGTGCCTACCGGCGTATGCAGGTCGCCGAGCAGGAGTTTGTGCAGGGCTTTGTAGCGGAATGTTTTCATCGTGGCATATTTTTCAGGTAAGTTTCGATGTCTTTGTCGCCGCGTCCCGATACGGTGAGTACCACCACGTCGGAGGGCTTGAAGTCTATTTTGCGCAGGGCGCCCAAAGCGTGAGCCGATTCGAGGGCGGGAATGATGCCCTCCAAGCGCGTCAGCTCGTAAGCAGCTTCCAGTGCTTCGTCGTCGTTGATGGCGAGTACCGCCGCCCGTTTTTCGCGGGCGAGGTTGGCGTGTATCGGACCGATGCCCGGATAGTCCAATCCGGCGGAAATGGAGTACGGCTCCTGTATCTGTCCGTCTTCGTCCTGTATCACCAACGTGCGTGAACCGTGTATGATGCCTTCGCGACCCAGTTGTATCGTCGCTGCCGACTTGCCGCTCTCTACGCCGAGACCGCCGGCTTCGGCGAGCACGATTTTCACCCGTTCGTCATCGACGTAATGGTATATCGTACCCGCTGCGTTACTGCCGCCGCCCACACAAGCCATCAGATAGTCGGGGTAGTCGCGGCCTTCCTGCTCTTGCAGCTGCCGGCGTATCTCTTCGCTGATGACCGATTGCAGACGGGCTACCATGTCGGGATAGGGGTGCGGTCCCACCGTCGAGCCGATGATGTAGTAGGTGTCGGCAGGGTGGCAGCACCAGTCGCGTATCGCCTCGTTGGTCGCATCTTTGAGGGTCATGTTGCCCGACGTTACGGGGCGTACTTCCGCTCCCAGCATACGCATTTTCTCTACGTTGATGTGCTGCCGTTCCACGTCGGTTTTTCCCATATACACCACGCATTCCATGTTCATCAGGGCGCACACCGTAGCCGTAGCCACGCCGTGCTGACCGGCTCCCGTTTCGGCGATGATGCGGGTTTTGCCCATGCGGCGGGCGAGCAGTATTTGCCCTATCGTGTTGTTGATTTTGTGGGCGCCCGTATGGTTGAGGTCTTCCCGTTTCAAGTAGATTTTGCAGCCGTATTTCTCCGACAGTCGTTTTGCCAAATAGAGAGGCGAGGGGCGTCCCACGTAATTACGCAGCAATTCGTCGTATTCCCGTTTGAACGATTCGCTTTCGAGTACCTCTATGTAGGCTTTTTGCAGTTCTTCGACGCAGCGGTGTAGAATTTCGGGAATGTATGCGCCCCCGAAATGTCCGTAATAACCGTCGGCATCGACGTGAAAAGTTTTCATCTTATTTTGTTTTTAATGTTTATATCAAGGTTATTTCATCGAAAAAGGCTTGCCGTAAGTAACGACAAGCCTTTTCGATATGTATATACGCGGCGTCTCTCCTTACGACATTTTACGTTGTAAGCAGCGCCACCACCAAAAGTTATGTTGTGTATTCGTTGTCATCTTCTTTTGTTTTGCTGCTGCAAATATACGCATAAAACAGATAAATGCAACAAATAATCCCGATTTTTTTTACAAAATTCTTGTTTTTATTCTGAAATTCCGAATTTCACCCGTCGGAAAAGATTTTGTTTTTGTTATCGTTTGCTCGAAGTTTTTTTGGTTTTCTACACAATAATGGGGAGTCGGCGGGGCATAAATCACAACATTTCGGTATTGCCTGTGCGCAGAAGCCGCCCTATCTTTGCACTGTACGGAAAAAATCATACAGCATAATAGGATTTGGGTTTTAATAATATGTGTGTGAAACGGTGCCGGGTGCGAATCCGGCATTCGTTTTTTTCGGCGATGAAGATATTTTTCGGTGTGAAAACCGATTATTCGGCGGAGAAACCGTATCTTTAACCACTGGAATTTTTCCCGACAAACGCTAAATAAATTTACGAATATGGCAGCAACACGGAAGTGGACTCCGATAAAGGAGTATGAAGATATCCGGTTCGAGTGGTTCGAGGGCATCGCCAAAATTACGATAAACCGACCGGAAGTGTATAATGCGTTCCGACCGCAGACCAACGTCGAGATGCTCGACGCCATGTCCGTCTGCCGCGAACGGGCGGACATAAGCGTGGTCGTGCTCACGGGCGCCGGCGACAAGGCGTTTTGTTCGGGCGGAGACCAGCGGGTGAAAGGTGCGGGAGGTTACCTTGACGAAGCCGGCGTGCCGCGTCTCAACGTGCTCGACCTTCACAAGGCGATACGTTCGCTGCCCAAGCCCGTCATCGCTATGGTCAATGGCTACGCCATAGGCGGCGGACATGTGCTGCACGTGGTGTGCGACCTGACTATCGCTTCCGAAAACGCCCGCTTCGGACAGGCGGGTCCCAAAGTCGGGAGCTTCGACGGCGGCTTCGGTTCCTCGTATCTGGCGCGCTGCGTCGGACAGAAAAAGGCGCGGGAGATATGGTTTCTCTGCCGGCAGTACTCGGCGCACGAAGCTGAGGCGATGGGGCTTGTCAATAAAGTCGTTCCGCTCGAACGTCTCGAAGACGAAACAGTGGAGTGGTGCAAGACCATACAGCGTCGAAGTCCTATGGCGATACGCATGATAAAGCGGGCGTTGAACGCCGAACTCGACGGACAGCACGGACTTATGGAGCTGGCAGGCGATGCCACCCTCATGTTCTATCTCATGGACGAGGCGCAGGAGGGCAAGAATGCTTTCCTTGAAAAGCGCGAACCCGATTTCAGTAAATTTCCCAAGTTTCCGGGTTAGCCCGCCGACGCCATGAAAGCGGCATACACCCGTTACGATTTGCACTTCGCCTTTCCTGCCGGAACGTCGCGCGGAGTGCTTACGCATAAGGAAACCTATTTCATCAAGGTGTGGCACGACGACCGACCCGACGTCTGCGGCATAGGCGAATGCGCCCTGTTTCGGGGGCTGAGCGCCGACGACCGCCCCGACTACGAAAAGAAGCTGCGTGAGGTGTGCGCGGACATCGACCGGATAGATACGCTCGACCTATCGGGGTGGAGTTCGATTCGCTTCGGCGTGGAGACGGCGCTGCTCGACTTGCGGCATGGCGGTGTGCGCCGCATTTTCCCTACGCCTTTTTTCGAGGGAAAGGAACGTATCGTCATCAACGGTTTGATATGGATGGGCGATAAAGAAACCATGCACCGCCGTATCGAAGAAAAATTGCAGGCGGGATTCCACTGCATCAAACTGAAAATCGGCGCCATTGATTTTCGGTCGGAGTTGGAGCTCTTGGCGGAGATACGCACCCGATACACTTCGCGTGAAGTCGAACTGCGGGTCGATGCCAACGGTGCGTTTACGCCCGACAATGTGCGGAAACACCTCGACCGCCTTGCCCGATACGATATACACTCCGTCGAGCAGCCGATTCGCGCGGGGCAGTGGCAAGCCCTCGCCGAGCTTTGCCGCGATACGCCCGTTCCCATTGCGCTCGATGAAGAGTTGATAGGCGTGGAGTCGCCCGCCGAAAAAGAGGCGCTGCTCGATGCCGTACGTCCGCAGTACATCGTACTAAAACCAGCTTTGACGGGCGGATTCAGCGGCGCGGCTGCGTGGATAGAAGCCGCCGCTGCCCGCCGCATCGGCTGGTGGGTAACTTCGGCGTTGGAATCGAATATCGGTCTTAACGCCATTGCACAGTGGGTGAGCAGCCTCTCTCCGGAAATGCCGCAAGGATTGGGTACGGGGCGCCTCTATACCGACAACATACCTTCACCCTTGCGGCAGCAGGGGGAAACATTATCTTACGACCCTGTCGAAAGTTGGGACACTTCAAAAATAATATGGAAGTAATTATCAATGATATAAAGTGCCGATTTATTGAAGATGCCGAACGCGCGGCAGGAGCTGCGGTTGCTGCTTTTCTGCGGGAATGGCATTCGCCTGCCGACTATGTGGAAGCCCGCACGTCCGGCTCTACCGGTGCACCGAAAGCGATACATCTTTATAAAGACGATATGCGGGCGTCGGCACGGCTTACCTGCCGATTCTTCGGACTTGGTGCGGAGAGTACGATGCTGCTTTGCCTTTCGCCCGAATACATTGCCGGAAAAATGATGCTGGTGCGCACCCTCGAATCGGGAGCACGTCTTTATGTAGAACCGTCTGCATCGGCTCCGTTGCAGCACGCCGGCGTGCCGATAGACTTCGCCGCCATGGTGCCCATGCAGGTGCAGACCCTTTTGCAGAGCGAAGCCGGACGCGCCCGCCTTGCTTCCATACGCCGGCTTATCATCGGCGGGGCTCCTGTTTCGCCGGAGTTGGAAGCGGCATTGTCGCCGCTGCCGACCGCCTGTTATGCCACCTACGGAATGACCGAAACTGTTTCGCATGTGGCGTTGCGCCGGCTGGGCGGCGCTTCGCCCGACTTTCACGCTTTGGGCGACGTTACATTTTCGCTCGACGAACGCGGCTGTCTGGTGATAAACACGCCGCAGTTTCGCTGCAAACGGTTTGTAACCAATGATATGGCGGAGCTTACCGATGCCACCCGTTTTCGCTGGACGGGGCGTTACGACCGCATCATCAACTCGGGCGGCATTAAGATTCAGCCCGAAGTCTTGGAAGAAAAGGCGGCTTCCTGCATACCCGCCCGATTTTTCTTTACCTCGCTGCCCGACGACCGTCTGGGCGAAAAGCTGGTGCTTGTAATCGAGGGCGTGGAGTGGGTGGAGAGCCGTATCGCCGCGCTTCGCACCCGTCTGCGGCAGCTTTTGGAAAATCCCTATTACCTTCCGCGCGAAATCATTTTTCTCCTTCATCTCTCCGAAACTCCGACGGGAAAACTCTTGCGGCGTCTCGACCGTTGAATCGCTTGCGAATTTTTTTTCTTTCTTAAAAATGGGACAAATAAAAATTGATTATTATTTGTATATCAAATAAATTAATACGTTAAATTTTATTTATAAGAAAAACTTTTAGGCGAAAGAATTTTCTTTTTTACATTTTTATGAACGGGCATGGATATTATTCGGGAAAGAATGCCTATCTTTACACCTGCAAAACTTTTTTTGCGTCGCGTGCATTTCGACAAGAAGGAGTAACACGATGGTTTGTTCCTTTCATTTTGCACGCTTTCGGTTTCCGATGAAAATAAAAAAAGATATAAATGGTAAGCAAATGGAACTATGTGTCCCCTCTTACCGAAGAAGAAAAGCATACAGCAAGGAGATTGGCAGAAGCCCTGTCGATAAGCCCTGCCATATGTACGCTTCTTGTGCAGCGGGGGATCAAAACAGAAGAGCAAGTTAAGAAATTTTTCCGACCCCGATTAGAAGACCTCCACGACCCGTTTTTGTTGAAAGATATGGATAAAGCCGTCGCCCGCCTCAACCGAGCGATGGGCGCAAAAGAAAAAATCCTTATCTACGGTGATTACGATGTCGATGGCACTACTGCCGTAGCATTGGTATATCGGTTTCTGAACAATTTTTACTCCAACATCGACTACTACATTCCCGACCGTTACGACGAGGGATACGGCATTTCGGTAAAAGGCATAGACTATGCCGCCGAAAACGGATTCACGTTGGTCATAACATTGGATTGCGGCATCAAAGCCGTAGAAAAAATTGACTATGCCCGAGAGAAAGGCATCGACTTCATCGTGTGCGACCACCATGTACCCGACGAGCGCCTGCCGCAGGCGGTGGCAGTGCTCGATGCCAAGCGCGACGACGATACCTATCCCTACGAGCATCTGTCGGGGTGCGGAGTGGGATTCAAATTCATGCAGGCATTTGCCCTCGACAACCGCATCGACATCGAGCAACATCTCTTTCCCCTGCTCGATTTGCTTGCCGTGAGCATCGCTTCCGACATCGTGCCCATTACCGGCGAAAACCGCATACTCGCTTATCACGGCTTGAAACGCCTCAATACCAATCCGAGCCTCGGGTTGCAAGGCATCATCAATGTGTGCGGGCTGCACGGAAAAGACATCACCATCAGCGACATCGTTTTCAAGATAGGTCCCCGCATCAATGCGTCGGGGCGTATGCAGTCGGGCAAAGAGGCGGTGGATTTGCTGGTCGCAAAAGACGCTGCCGTCGCCCGTGAGAAAAGCCGCGACATCAACCGCTACAACGAAGACCGCAAAGAACTCGATAAAAAAGTTACCGAAGAGGCGAGTCACGAACTCGAACAGCAGCCCGATTTTACTGCGCGCAAATCCATTGTCATTTACAACGCCGAGTGGCACAAGGGCATCATCGGCATCGTTGCTTCGCGGCTCACGGAGCTATACTATCGCCCCTCCGTCGTGCTCACCTTTTCCAACGGATTGGTGACCGGCTCTGCCCGTTCGGTACAGGGATTCGACGTATATAAAGCGGTGGAGTCGTGCCGCGACCTGCTCGAAAACTTCGGCGGGCACACCTATGCCGCCGGTTTGTCGCTCAAAGAGGAGAATATAGAGACGTTCATTTCCCGATTCGAAGCCTACGTGGCGGAAAATATTTTGCAAGAACAGACCGTGCCGCAAATAGATATCGACATGGAGTTGCCCCTCGACGAAATCACACCGGAATTTTTTGCCGATTTGAAGAAGTTCGCCCCCGTAGGTCCGGGCAATCTCAAACCCGTATTTTCCACCTGCGGCGTCTGCGACAAAGGCTCCCGACCGGTAGGGCACAATCAGGAACACCTCAAACTCGACGTTTTCGACAAGCGCACGGGGGCGGTGCGTAGCGGCATCGCATTCGGTATGTCCGGTCATTATGCCGTTATAAAAAAAGGAAAGCCTTTCGATATTTGCTATACGATAGAAGAAAACAATTACAAAGGCAATGTTGCGCTGCAACTGCAAGTAAAAGATATTCGTCCGTAGGAGCAGAGTAAGCAGCAGTATAAGAAAAAAGCCGGAAAAATTTTTTCCGGCTTTTTCGTTTATATAATTCGGTTTTAGAAAGCAAGACCCACTCTGAAACCGAGATTGCTCAATCCGTCCATGTCGTAAATCAACACTTTGTTTTGATTCGTGGCATAAGCGTAGTAAAGAGCGATGTGGAAACCGAACACACGGCTGCGCATGGGGTAGATGGTAGCGCCTATTTCGGGCGAGAGGAAAAAGCCCCATTTGTCTTTCGAGGAGTCATACACATTATAATAAGAAATGGCGCGGCTGTATTCGGGACCCACTTTCATTGCCACGTACGGGACAAATAATTTATCGGGCATAAAGCGGTAGCGTATGCTTGCACCGAAAGGCAGTTGGTAAAGCGAGTGCTGCTGGTCGGTCGTGAGACTCGACGATTCCGACAACTGCAATGTCCGCATGCTGATGTATTCGTTGTTGGTATGGTAGGCGAAGAACAGACCTATACCGATATTGTTCTCGAAATAGTATCCGCCTTCGATATTCATACCCCAGCCGCTGGCTTTGTCGGAAAAACCGTTGCTGAGAGGAATGTTGAATTGCCAATCGACGTTGGCGAATCCTCTTTTTTCGTTTTGTGCCATGCCGGCTGCGGGCAGCAGCACGAGGGCGCATAGAGCAATAATCCGATTGATATTCATAGCTTTCATCATATTATTGTTTTAATCGTTTATACATCTTTATTTTTTCAGGTAAGGCGATTGTTCAAAAGCCTGCTCCACAGCATCGCAAGCCAGATTGACATTCACGGTGGTCGAACTATAAAGAAGTCCCGACATATAAGCGTCCCAGATGATGGGAATTTTCTTCGTGCTTGTAGTGCTTGTATCGTTCTTTTTGAGCTTTATCATTTCCATTATTAAGGAACCGGTCGTGTAATTATACGATACGGAGTAGGGATAGTACCAGTCGTACCAACCGTTCCAGCCCCAATAGCCCGGTGTCCAGTAATACGGGTACCAGTACCCCGGATAGTATCCGCCGCCCCAATAGGGACTGCCGCTAAATGCGGTGAGGAAGTAGGTGCTTTCGATGTAGCTTAGCTGCAAACCTATATCGGCGCTCTCTTTATCGGTGCTCAGCGTATAGCCGCGAGCGTTCATATTGGCGATGACGGTGTTAAGTATTTCCGACGCTTGCGTGTCGTTCATGAACGATTGTTTTTTCTCGCCCGTGATGGTCAGAATACTGTCGGGAAGATAATAAGTGTTGAAAGCATTGAAGTTTTCACTCGTATCGTAGTCGGTGAATACGAGGAAATTGGCGCTGAGTTCCGATGTATCGGGGTCTTTCTGACACGAAACCGATGCAAGCAGAATGAACAGAAGTGGGGTTAGCTTTTTCATCTTTTTCCGTTTTTTAAGTTATTGTATATGTTTAATGTTTAATATCGAGATTCAATCGCAAAAACAAATTACGTGGGAAAAAAGTTTATGCCGATGATTTTTATGGGGTGAAGTATTCGATGATTCCTGTGCACAATCCTACCAGCGACATGATGATGATGACGGCGCCGATAATGCGATTGATAACCCATAGGGTGCGCAAGGTGAACCGTTCACGAACTTTGCAGAGTATGTAGGTGAGGGTGAGCCACCAACCGAGTGCTCCCGCAATGATGGCGAGGTAGCCCGTACAGTAGTGCAACCATTTCATTTCAGGCAGGAAGAAGTTGAGACGGGCGAACAGTCCGATGAAAAAAAAGAGAATCAGCGGATTGGAGAGCGTCAGGAGAAATGCGGTGATGAAATCCTGTGCAAAGGTATTTTTCTGGTTGAGGCGGCGGCGAATGTTACGTGCCGGATTTTGGCGAAAAAGATAGATGCCGAATATTCCCAATACGATGCTGCCGATAATCTGAATGATAGCCTCATTCGTTTCGATGAAGTCGATGATCATCGACATTCCGAAACCTGTCAGTATGGCATAGAACAAATCCGAAAGCGCTGCTCCCAACCCCGTCGCAATTCCCGACCGCCGACCTTTGTTGAGCGTGCGCTGAATACACAACACCCCGATAGGTCCCATAGGGGCTGATACAAGGAGTCCTATTACAAAACCTTTGATAATAACATATATGAACAAGCTCAAAACGCTCATATCAATATATGGAAGTTTTTATTGAAACGAATTTTCTTTTTTTCGGGAGCAAATGTAAGGGAATTGTTCAATTTTCCAAAATAGTTTTCTTTTTATTTTATCGGAATGCCGACGCTTTTCACTATCTTTGCGGAATGAAACTTTTTTGTAACGTTGCAAAATAATAACAACAAATGGTTCTCTTTTTCAAAACTCCTGAACAACACATTATTGCCGTTGATGCTTCCCGTAGGTTTTCTGTCGCAGAAACCGAAAAGTTGAATTGGCTTTTCGGCGGAGCCGAGCTGCTTGCCGACACCGCCCTCGACGGTCGGTTTGTCGGTCCGCGCCGCGAAATGATTACTCCGTGGAGCACCAATGCGGTGGAAATCACGCAAAACATGGGTTTTACCGATATACGCCGCATCGAAGAGTATTTTCCCGTCGCCGGCGACAAGGCGGAACATGACCCCATGCTCCAACGCCTCTACAACGGTCTCGACCAGAAAATTTTTGAAATCGACAAACAGCCCGATCCCATTGTCTATATCGACGACATCGTGGCATACAACCGTCAGGAGGGACTGGCGTTGAGCGACGAAGAAGTGAACTACCTCAACGACCTGAGCCGCAAACTCGGTCGCAAACTCACCGACAGCGAAGTATTCGGTTTCTCGCAGGTAAATTCCGAACATTGCCGCCACAAGATTTTCAACGGCGTGTTCGTCATCGACGGCGAAGAAAAAGAAAGCTCCCTGTTCAAACTCATCAAAAAAACTTCCGAAGAAAATCCGAACCGTCTGGTATCGGCATATAAAGATAATGTAGCTTTCAACAAAGGTCCGGTGGTAGAGCAGTTCGCTCCCGCCTCGCAAGACCGCCCCGACTTCTTTGAAGTGAAAGACATCGACACGGTGATTTCGCTCAAAGCCGAGACGCACAATTTCCCCACGACCGTCGAGCCGTTCAACGGCGCGGCGACCGGTACGGGCGGCGAGATACGCGACCGTCTGGGCGGCGGCAAAGCCAGTCTGCCCATTGCCGGCACGGCTGTATATATGACCTCGTACCCCCGCGGCGAAGAGGGGCGCGAGTGGGAAGAAAACGCCATGCCTCCCCGCAAATGGCTCTATCAGACGCCCGAACAGATTTTGATAAAAGCCTCTAACGGCGCTTCCGACTTCGGAAACAAATTCGGGCAGCCGATGATTTGCGGTTCGCTGCTCACGTTCGAACACGCCGAGAATTACAAGAAATTCGCTTACGACAAAGTCATCATGCTGGCAGGCGGCGTGGGCTTCGGCACCGTGCGCGATGCCCTCAAAGGCGAGCCGGCTCCGGGTGAAAAAGTCGTCGTCATGGGCGGCGACAATTACCGTATCGGTATGGGCGGCGGCGCCGTTTCGTCGGTGGAGACCGGTGAATATGCCAATGCCATAGAACTCAATGCCGTGCAGCGCGCGAACCCCGAAATGCAAAAACGGGTGTCGAACGTTATCCGCGCGTTGGCGGAGAGCGATGCCAACCCCATTGTCTCCATACACGACCACGGTGCCGGCGGACACCTCAACGCCCTTTCGGAACTCGTCGAAGCCACCGGCGGTAAAATAGATATGGCGCAGTTGCCCGTAGGCGACCCTACACTTTCGGCGAAAGAAATCGTCGGGAACGAAAGTCAGGAGCGCATGGGTATGCTCATCGCCGAAAAAGACATCGACTATGTGCGCCGCATCGCCGACCGCGAGCGCGCTCCCATGTACGTCGTCGGCGAAACGACCGACGACCACCGTTTCGTCTTCGAGCAGAAAGACGGCGTGAAGCCCATCGACTTGGCGATGGACGATATGTTCGGAAAAGCTCCCCGCACCGTCATGCACGACAAGACGATAGAAGAAACCTATCAGGAAGTAACTTATAATCCCGCCGAAATACACGAATACGTGGAACGGGTGTTGCAGCTCGAAGCCGTTGCCTGCAAAGACTGGCTTACCAACAAGGTCGACCGTTCGGTAACCGGTAAGGTTGCCCGCCAGCAGTGTCAGGGTGAAATACAGCTGCCGTTGAGCGACTGCGGCGTCGTGGCGCTCGACTATCGCGGAAAAGCCGGCATCGCCACCTCTATCGGGCACGCCCCGCAAGCTGCGATGATCGACCCCGCTGCCGGCTCCGTGCTCGCTGTGGCGGAAGCCTTGACCAACATTGTATGGGCGCCCCTTGCCGAAGGGCTCGACAGCGTTTCGCTGAGCGCCAACTGGATGTGGCCCTGCAAAAATCCGGGCGAGGATGCCCGCCTCTATAAAGCCGTCGAGGCGTGCAGCCGTTTCGCCCGCGAGTTGGGCATCAACATTCCCACCGGAAAAGACAGCCTTTCGATGACGCAGAAATACGGCGAAGAAAAAGTCTATTCGCCCGGCACCGTCATCATCTCGGCAGGAGCGGAGGTAAGCGATGTCAAGAAAGTCGTATCGCCCGTGCTGGTGCGTGATAGCCGCACGACGCTTTACTACATCGACTTCTCGTTCGATGCGCTGGCACTCGGCGGCTCGGCATTTGCCCAGTCGCTCAACAAGATAGGTCGCGTGGCGCCCACCGTGCGCGACAGCGAATATTTTGCCGCCGCTTTCGGCGCCGTACAGGAAATGATAGCCCGCGACCTCATTTTGGCGGGACACGATATTTCGGCAGGCGGTATGATTACGGCATTGCTCGAAATGAATTTCGGCAACGTCGAAGGCGGTCTCGAAGTCGATTTCGACAAGATAGCGGAACCCGACCTCATCAAAATACTGTTCAGCGAAAATCCGTGCGTATTGATTCAGGTCAAAGACCGCAAAGCCGTCGAGCGGATTCTCGACGAAGCCGGTGTAGGATATGCCGCCATTGCCCGTCCGTGCAGCGAACGTCATTTGCTGGTAAGCAAAGGTGGTGCGCAATACCAGTTCGGCATCGACCATCTGCGCGATGTCTGGTATTCCTCGTCCTACCTGCTCGACCGCAAACAGAGCGGCGAAGCGCAGGCAAAAGCCCGTTTCCTCAACTACAAGCAGCAGCCTCTGCATTTCGCTTTCCCGAAAGGATTTACGGGAACGGCGGCGCAGTACGGCATATCGCCGGAGCGACGCAAACCGTCGGGCGTGAAAGCCGCTATCATTCGCGAAAAAGGCGTGAACGGCGACCGTGAAATGGCATACTCCCTCTACTTGGCGGGATTCGATGTGAAAGACGTCCACATGACCGACCTTATCAGCGGTCGCGAAACCCTCGATGAGGTGAACATGATTGTCTATTGCGGCGGATTCTCCAACTCCGACGTGCTCGGCTCTGCCAAAGGCTGGGCGGGCGGATTCCTCTGGAACGAACAGGCGAAGAAAACCCTCGCCCGCTTCTACGCCCGCCCCGACACCCTCAGTCTCGGCATCTGCAACGGCTGCCAGTTGATGGTGGAATTGGGCTTGCTCACACCCGAGCATGCCGAGAAGCCGCGTATGCTCCACAACGATTCGCACAAGTTCGAGTCCGAATTCGTAGGGCTTACCATACCGAAAAACAATTCGGTGATGTTCGGTTCGCTCTCCGGCTCGAAATTGGGAATATGGGTGGCGCACGGCGAGGGAAAATTCAGTTTCCCCTACGAGATAAGCCGTTACAATGTGGTGGCGCAGTACAGCTACGACGCTTATCCCGCCAACCCCAACGGTTCGCCTTACGCCGTAGCGGGCATCGCCTCTGCCGACGGTCGCCATTTGGCGATGATGCCCCACCTCGAACGGGCTATTTTCCCGTGGCAGTGGGCTTATTATCCCGCCGACCGCAAGGCTGCCGACGAAGTGGCTCCGTGGATTGAAGCCTTTGTCAATGCGCGCAAGTGGGTGGAAAATCTGAAACGTTAATTCATCACCTAATAGTACTATGGGCGGTTTTTTCGGAAGCATTAAAAAAACATCTTGTGTCGCCGACCTTTTCTACGGCGTCGATTACAATTCGCATCTCGGCACGAAGCGCGGCGGTATGGTAACGTTCGACAACGGCTATTTCACCCGTTCGATACATAACATCGAAAGCTCCTATTTCCGTACGAAGTTCGAGGACGACCTGCACACGTTCAGGGGAAACTCCGGCATCGGCATCATCAGCGACACCGATGCGCAGCCTATCATATTCAGCTGCCATTTGGGAAAATTCGCCATCGTAACGGTGGCGAAAGTCAATAACCTTCCCGAGTTGGAAAAAGAGCTGCTCGACGCCGGACACCACTTTTGCGAACACAGCAACGGCATCACCAACCAGACCGAATTGATAGCCACGCTTATTTCGGAAGGAAAAGATTATGTCGATGGCATAGAAAATGTGCAGCGGAAGCTCAAAGGTTCCTGTTCCATGCTTCTGCTTACCGAGCAGGGCATCATCGCCGCCCGCGACAAGTACGGGCGCACGCCGATACTCATCGGAAAAGGAGAGGAGTGCTACGCCGTTTCGTCGGAGTCGTGCAGTTTCCACAATCTGGGATACGAAACCGAATACAACATCGGTCCGGGCGAAGTGGTGCTGGTTACCGCCGACGGTTTTACCCAACTCCGCAAGCCGAACAAGAAGATGCAGATATGTTCGTTTCTTTGGGTATATTACGGTTACCCCGTATGCGAGTACGAAGGAACGAATGTCGATCACGTGCGTTTCGAGTGCGGTTGCGCCATGGGTAAAAAAGACGACATCGAAGCCGATTTCGTTTCCGCCATTCCCGATTCCGGTATCGGTATGGCGCTGGGCTATTCCGTAGGCAAACGCATACCCTACAAGCGCGGTATCGTGAAATACACGCCCACGTGGCCCCGCAGTTTCACTCCGCCCACGCAGGAGCTGCGCGAGCTGGTAGCTAAAATGAAACTGATTCCCAACCCCGAACTCATCAAGGATAAAAAAGTCGTCTTTTGCGACGACTCCATTGTGCGCGGCACGCAGTTGCGCGACAACGTGAAAGACCTCTTCCGCTACGGCGCCAAAGAGGTGCATATGCGCATCAGCTGTCCGCCGCTGGTCTATCCCTGCCGTTTCGTCAATTTCACTGCCTCCAAGTCGGAATTGGAGTTGATAACCCGACGCATCATACAGCAGTTTGAGGGCGAACACGACAAAAATCTCGAAACCTACACCAAGACCGATTCACCCGAATACAAGCGCATGGTCGAAGAAATACGTCGGCAGTTGAACATCACCACGCTGAAATTCAACTCGCTCGAAACGCTTGTAAAAGCTATCGGGCTGCCGAAAGAGTGCATCTGTACCCACTGTTTCGACGGCACGAGTTACGAATGATTTGCGGTTATCGGGCGAAACGCCCGATAGCTGTCCTGTAAAAATGCTCTTTTAGTAAATCCGAGATATGAAACGTTTTTCGTTGCTTTTGTTTTTTTTGCTGCCGTTTCTGTTGCTATCGTCGCAGGAACCGCCCAAACGGGAATTTCGCGGAGCGTGGATACATACCGTCAAACAGTCGCAGTATGCCGACATGGAGCCGGCAGCGATGCGCTGTTATTTCGATTCGTTGGTCGGCAGTTTGCAGCAGGCGGGCATCAATGCCCTCATTTTTCAGGTGCGCCCCGAAGCCGATGCCTTCTACCCGTCTGAAATAGAGCCGTGGAGCCGCTATCTTACCGGCGAGCAGGGGCGTGCGCCGGAACCCTTGTGGGACCCTTTGGCATATCTTATCGACCGCTGCCACGAACGCAACATCGAATTTCATGCGTGGGTGAATCCCTATCGGGTGAAGATGGACATCAAAGACGAGCTGGCTCCGTCGCACATTTACAACAGACACCCCGAATGGTTCATTGCCTATGGCGATCAACTCTTTTTCGACCCGGCTCTGCCCGAGTCGCGCGAATTTATAGCACGGGTCATCGACGACCTCGTAACCCGCTACGACCTCGATGCCATACACATGGACGACTATTTCTATCCCTATCCGATAGCCAGAAAACCTTTTCCCGACGATGCGAGTTACGAACGTTACGGCAACGGAATGCCGCGCGGCGACTGGCGGCGCCACAACGTCGATATGTTGATAGAAAAAGTAAGCGCCCTCATAAAGAAACGGAAGCCATGGGTGCGTTTCGGCATCAGTCCTTTCGGTATCTATCGTAACAAATCTTCGTGGGATGGAGGCAGCGATACGCGCGGATTGCAAAATTACGACGACCTCTATGCCGACGTACTCCTGTGGGCGCGCAACGGTTGGATAGATTACCTCGTGCCGCAGCTCTATTGGGAGGTCGGGCACCGTGCCGCCTGCTATGAAAAATTGATTTATTGGTGGAACGACGCCCTTGCCGGCAGCTCCTGCCACCTCTATATCGGACAAGATGTCGTGCGTTCGGTCGATTGCACCATTGGAGGGGTGTCCTCGCCGCAGCTCAATTACAAACTGCTCTTGGCGCGGCATCTCGATTCCGTATCGGGAAACTGTTTTTGGTCGGGATATAAATTTTTGGAATATTACGACCGAATACAGTCGCTGATAAGAGAGGATTTCTTTTCTACACCCGTATTGATACCTGCCTACACGGCTATCGACGATGCGGCTCCCGAGAAAGTATCCAAACTGCATACACGGTGGATGCCCGACGGATTCTATTTGGAATGGAAAGCCGACGATACCCGCGATGCCATGCAGAAAGCCGCCTATTATTGCGTCTATTGTTTCGATGAAAAAGAGCCTGTCGATATTGAAAATCCCGCCGCATTGGTGGGTATCGTGCGCGAACCGCGCTACCGGCTCGACTATAAAAAAGGTGCGGAACGCCGCGTCTATGTCGTAACTGCCGTAGACCGTATGCACAACGAAAGCGAACCCCGTTCCCTCAAAATCCGACTTTGATTTGTCGGGCAGGTAGTAAGTAAAGAAAAAACAGAAGCCGGCTGAAAATTTTTCAGCCGGCTTCTCTGTATGAATGGAAAATCGGGATATTACAATTCCTCTTTTTCTTTTGTCGGATTTTTATAATAAACCTTGTGTTCGGCATATTCCTGCGTAGCGATAAGCGTCGGTTTCGGCAGCTTCTCGTAGTAGCGGGAAATTTCTATCTGTTCGCGATTCTCGAACACCTCTTCGAGATTGTCGTTGTAAGAGGCAAATTCTTGCAGTTTCTTTTCGAGGTCGTTTTTCATTTCCACGCTTATCTGGTTGGCGCGTTTGCCGATGATGCGTATCGTTTCGTACACATTTCCGGTATCGCTCGATAAAGCTATGACGTCACGGGTTACCGTATTTGTCGGCGCATTGGTTTTTTTGTAGTCCATTTTGTCTCTATTTAGTTTTTTATTATTCTTCGTCTTTGATTTGTTTGCTGGCGTCTTTGAATATTCCGTCGGCTTCTTTGCGGTATTTGCCGTCGGGATATTCGTTGATGTATGCGTAGTATTCATCGACGGCATTGCGATAGCGTTCGCCTTTTCTTTCGTGAATACTCTCTTTGGCTTCCTTGTATCGCGCCCGCAAAATCAGCATGAGAAAGTCCTCTTTCTTTTCGGTGTAGGGAAACGTTTTCAGCGCATTTTGCGCGGTGATGACTGCCGACTCGAAATAGTTGCGACCCAAATAGTTGCCGATGTTGTAGTAGAGTGTCGCATTTTCAAGTTCTTTTTGGGCGAGTTTTTCCTGCATCTCGAAAATCATGTCTCGCACTTCGTCCGTCTTTTCACCTTGCGGATAGTAGTCGAGATAGGCTTGCAGTTCGTCGATACCTTTATACGTATCGGTTTGGTCGAGGCGCGGGTCGGGAGCTTCGCGGTAGAAACTCAATCCCGAATAGTAGTGCGCCATTTCGGTATATTGCCCTTTGGGATAGCTGCGGTAATAGGTGGCGAAGTATTCGCCCGCCGTGTCGTAGTTTTTTGCCATGAAGTGGCTGCGGGCTAACAGGTAAAGCGTTTCTTCGGCTTTGTCGGTGCCCTTGTAGTAGGTTACGATGTCTTCGAGCAGCGAATAGGCGCGGCTGTATTTTCCTTTCTCGAAGCACATCTTCGCATATTGGAATTTTACGTCGGGATCGTTGCTCTTCTGTACCTTGTAATATTCGCTGCACGAGCAGCAGAACAAAACAATCAATCCGTAACAAATCGCCTTCTTTACCATATAGCCGAAATAATTTTGCAAAGGTAGATAATCGTTGCCAATAATAAAAGCAAAAAAGAAATTTTTAACGGATACGGAAGCATTTTTACGGAAAGGTAGAGTCAACCGGCAAGTGCAACATTACAAAAAAAGATTGAAGAAACACTCTTTTGGGGAGTTAAAGTTGAGTTT